>CAIRMO010000055.1 GCA_903879705.1 uncultured Candidatus Competibacteraceae bacterium
AGGAGCGAACCACCCCGGCCCCTGACGGGGCCACCCCTCCTTACTCAAGGAGGGGAAAAAGCGATGTACCGTGCTGGTTTTATCCCCTCCTTGGATAAGGAGGGGTGGCGCGAAGCGCCGGGGTGGTTCGAAGCGGCAATTTCACAACTCAAATCGGATTCCTGTAGTCGTATAAAGGCAGAATCAACGTAACTGGGTATGGGAAATTCATGCTGAAACAGTACCTGGATTCCGCCGCCGCCACCGAAGCCATGGGTGCATGGCTGGCTAAATCACTGCCCTCGGGTTGCGTGATTTATCTGTGCGGCGAGCTGGGCGCGGGCAAAACCACGCTGGTGCGGGGTCTGCTCCATACACGCGGTCATTGCGGCAGCGTCAAAAGTCCCACTTACACGTTGGTGGAGCCTTATCAAGTCGCCGACCAGCGGCTGTTTCACTGGGATTTATACCGGCTGGCTGATCCGGAAGAACTGGAATTTCTCGGCCTGCGGGAACAGATCGACGGCGAAGCCATCCTGCTGATTGAATGGCCGGAGCGCGGTTCTGGTGAATTGCCAGCAGCCGATCTGACGATCACGCTGGATTATGCCGACGATGGTCGGAACTGTGCGTTAGAGGCACATTCAGCGGTTGGTCAGGCGGTGATTCAGCAATGGCCTTGATCGGCCCGCCACGGTTCAAAACCCCCGGCCCGGCCAGCTCGGTTATACTCGCCGCCCTGCTTGAGCTTCCCGACTCTCCGACGACCTGACGAGCGCCATGGACAAGACTTACGAACCAAACGCCATCGAAGCCCGCTGGTACGCCTTCTGGGAGGAACGTGGCGGTTTCGCCCCCAGCGGCCAGGGTGCGCCCTACTGCATCATGATCCCGCCGCCGAACGTGACCGGCACGTTGCACATGGGCCACGCCTTCCAGGACACCATCATGGATGCGCTGACCCGCTATTACCGGATGAAGGGCCACAACACGCTGTGGCAACCGGGCACTGATCACGCCGGGATTGCGACCCAAATGGTGGTCGAGCGGCAACTCACCGGCGAGGGCAAGACCCGTCACGATTTGGGCCGCGAGGCGTTCATTGACCGGGTGTGGGCGTGGAAGGCGGAATCCGGTGGCACCATTACCCGGCAGTTGCGGCGGATGGGGGCGTCGCTGGACTGGACGCGAGAACGCTTCACTATGGATGACGGCCTGTCGGCGGCGGTGCGTGAAGTATTCGTCCGCCTGCACGAGGAAGGCTTGATTTATCGCGGTCAGCGGCTGGTCAACTGGGACCCGGTGCTGCACACCGCCGTTTCCGATCTGGAAGTGGTCAGCGCCGAGGAAAACGGCTTTCTCTGGCACATCCGCTATCCGTTGGCCGAAGGCGGCGGCGATCTGATCGTGGCGACCACTCGCCCGGAAACCATGCTGGGCGATAGCGCGGTTGCGGTGCATCCCGACGATGGCCGCTATCAACGCCTGATTGGCTTGCAGGTCGCGCTGCCGTTGACCGGTCGGCGCATTCCGATCATCGCTGATGAATACGTCGATCCCGCCTTTGGCACCGGCTGCGTCAAGATCACCCCCGCTCACGATTTCAATGACTACGCGGTCGGCCAGCGCCACCAGTTGCCGTTGATCAACATTTTCACTCCCGACGCGAAGATCAATGACAACGGCCCGGAAGCCTATCGCGGTCTGGATCGGTTCGAGGCCCGCAAGCGGATCGTCGCCGATCTGGAGGAACTGGGGCTGATGGCCGAGATCAAGCCGCATAAATTAATGGCCCCACGCGGCGACCGCAGTCATGCCATCGTCGAACCGTTCCTGACTGATCAGTGGTATGTGAAAACCGCGCCGCTGGCTGGTCCGGCGATTGCCGCAGTCAAGAGCGGGCGGATCCAGTTCATCCCGGAGAACTGGGAGAAAACCTATTTCGACTGGATGAGCCGGATCGAGGATTGGTGCATCAGCCGGCAAATCTGGTGGGGGCATCGCATCCCGGCCTGGTATGACGACCACGGCCAGGTCTACGTCGGGCGCAATGAAGCCGAAGTGCGGGCCAAACATGACCTCAAGCCGGAAGTGACGCTGACCCAAGACCCGGACGTGCTGGATACCTGGTTTTCCTCGGCGCTGTGGCCGTTTTCGACCCTCGGCTGGCCGGAACAGACCGAGGCGCTCAAGACCTTTTACCCGACCAGCGTCCTCGTCACCGGCTTCGACATCATCTTCTTCTGGGTCGCCCGGATGATCATGATGGGGCTAAAATTCATGGGCGATGTGCCGTTCCATGAGGTCTACATCCACGGTCTGGTGCGCGATCACGAAGGCCAGAAAATGTCCAAGTCCAAGGGCAACGTGCTGGACCCGCTGGATTTGATCGACGGCGTAGCGCTTGATGAACTGGTTGCCAAGCGCACCACCGGGCTGATGCAGCCACAAATGGCTCCGCGTATCGACAAGGCAACCCGGAAGCAGTTTCCCGCCGGCATTCACGCCCACGGCACCGACGCGCTGCGCTTCACCTTCGCCGCCCTGGCGACCACCGGGCGCGACATCGTGTTCGACATGGGCCGGGTCGAGGGTTACCGCAACTTCTGCAACAAGCTGTGGAATGCCGCCCGCTATGTGCTGATGAACACCGAAGGTCACGATACCGGGGTGAACGGCGGCGCGGTTGAACTCAGTCAGGCTGACCGCTGGATTCGCTCGCGCTTGCAGGACACCATCGCCGAGGCCAATGCGGGGATGTGCGATTACCGGCTGGATCAAGTCGCGCAGGCGCTCTATGAATTCACCTGGAACACGTTTTGCGACTGGTATCTGGAACTGGCCAAGCCGGTATTGACCGATCCCGCCAGTCCCGAAGCCGCGCAACGGGGCACCCGGCAAACGCTGGTGCAAGTGCTGGAAATCCTGTTACGGCTGCTGCATCCACTGATGCCGTTCATCACCGAGGAAATCTGGCAACGGGTCGCGCCGCTGGCATTGACGCCCTCGCCCCTTGAGGGAAAGGGCTGGGGTGAGGGGAGTTCCATCATGCTCCAGCCCTATCCCGCCGCCGATTCGGCGCGGATCGATGCCGCAGCGGTGGCCGAAATCGAATGGTTGCGGCAAGTCTTGGGCGGGGTACGCCGGATCCGCGCCGAAATGAATATCGCGCCCGGTAAACCGTTGCCGGTGCTGTTGCAGCACGGATCGCCAGAGGATCAGGAACGGCTGGAACGACATCGGCGGGAATTGCTAACCTTGGGCCGGCTGGATTCGCTGACCTGGCTCGGTGAGAACGATCTGGCCCCGGAAGCCGCCACCGCGCTGGCCGGACGGATGAACCTGCTGATCCCGCTGTCCGGCCTGATCGACAAAGCCGTGGAAAGTGCCCGGCTGACCAAAGAAATCGCTAAATTAGGCAAAGAGGCCGAACGCGGTGTCGCCAAACTGGGCAACACCGATTTTATCGCTCGCGCCCCGGTGGAAGTCGTGGCAAAGGAACGCGCCCGCGTCGCCGAACTCCAAATCGCGGTCGCCAAACTGGAAGAACAGTGGGTCCGCATCCAGCACCTGTGAAATTTCGAGAACCTGCTCCCGATCCCCAAAGCTAAGGAAAACCAATGGACACTCAACCCGCTCCCATCCCGGCCAAGCCTAAACTGGCCGCCAAAGTCACCCAGGTCGCCACCTTCTATAACCCGCGCACCTGGAAGGAAAAGGGTCTGTGGTGGACTCTCGGCCTGTTTTTAGTCACTTATGCCATCGTGGTGATCGTGCTGGGCTTCATCTGGTCGCGTTCACCCGGCGAGTTTGATCCCCGCACCAGTGCGCTGGAGATCGCCAAAAATGACCAGAAGAAGCTGGTGCCAGGCTATGTGACTACCGCTACCGCCATAAAAATCGCGGAAACGCTGCTGGACAAACCCGGCGGCTATCTCAGCAATGACGTGACGCCGCCCGGCGTTTATCTCGATAACATTCCCAACTGGGAATTTGGGGCGCTAACTGAACTGCGTGATTTGACCAGTTCCCTGCACGATCACTTCAGCCGCTCCCAAACCCAGTCGATAGATGACAAGGATTTGCAAGCCGCCCGATCCAAATTTAATTACGACGAGAAATCGTGGATATTGCCTTCCACGGAGTCCGAGTACCGCACCGGAATCGAGGCGCTCTACCGTTACCTGAATCGACTGGCTGACCAAAAAGCCATGGACGGTCAGTTTTTCACTCGTGCCGACAATCTGAGCGCTTATCTTGAGGTGGTTGCCAAGCGGCTGGGCGGCACGGCACAACGCTTGGCGGCCAGCGTCGGTCAAATCCGGTTTGATCTGAATCTGGCCGGCGATCCTGATGCCCGCCAGTCCACGCCGACCCCGAATCAGATCGAGGTTAAAACGCCGTGGCTGAAAATTGACGATGTGTTTTTTGAGGCGCGGGGCTATACCTGGGCGCTGCTGCATACGTTAAAGGCGCTGGAAGTCGATTTTGGCGATGTGCTGCAAAAAAAGAACGCGCTGATATCGCTTAAACAAATCATCCGGGAACTGGAGAATACCCAGGCGTTTATCTGGAGTCCGATGATTCTTAATGGCACCGGCTTTGGTTTGATGGCTAATCACTCGTTGATCATGGCCTCCTACATCTCCCGCGCCAATGCCGCCATCATTGATTTGCGTAATCTGCTGATTCAAGGTTGAAGGTTAAGGGCGTGCATGGCGGATTTTAAAACTCATCTGCTGGTGGCGGCGGCAGGCAGTGGACTGGCTGCCACTGCACTCGTTATGAGTGGCCCATTCTCCCATCAGGCAGTGATGGGCTATTTTACCCTCGGCGTCATTGGCGGTTTGTTGCCGGATATTGATTCGCCAACCTCGATTCCGATTCGGATTGCCTTTGCCACGCTGTCGGTCGTCGCCGGGTTTCTAGTGGCGTTTACCTTTGGAAAACACTATTCGCTGCTGGAATTGTTAATACTATGGGCAGGGTGTTTTTTAATCATCCGCTACGGGTTGCTGAACCTGTTTACCCGGCTGACGACCCATCGTGGGCTGATCCATTCCATTCCGGCAGGCATTGGTTTTGGTTTGGCCACGACGGCCCTGGTTTTTCACGGCTTCCGCAGTTCGGCAATAGACGCCTGGCTGTGCGGTCTGTTTGTCACCCTGGGCTTTATCGTGCATTTGCTACTGGACGAGTGGTATAGCGTTAATCTGTACGGCAAGAAGCTGCTGAAAAAGTCTTTCGGTACGGCGTTCTGTTTAGGCAGTTTGAAGCAACCACTCGGCACTGTGGCGTTGTATCTGACCGTGAGCGGGCTGCTGCTGTGCTGTCCGTCGCCGCGTCCGGTTGCCGCATTGATGGCGGATAGAACCCAGAGCGCCGTCACTCAACGGCTATGGCCCGGCGCCGCGTGGTTTCAGGGGTTCCTGCGCCGGGTGACGCCCGCCAGCTTGACCAGCAGGTGAATTAAGAATTGCTGGATCTGATTAAAAAATCTGGAGGTTTTTTGAAAGCGTCTGTTTATATTGAAACGTCGGTTTTCAGCTATTTGACCGCACGACCAAGCAATGATTTACGCGCCATGGCAAATCAGAATGCGACAATAGAGTGGTGGGAAACACAACGGCCAAATTACAGTATCTTTGCGTCTGATCTGGTCGTAGCTGAAGCTGGTAAAGGCAATCCAGAAGCGGCACAGCGTCGGTTAGCTGCAATCACTAGCCTGCCTTTACTGCAAATTTTTCCCGAAGTCAGAAAATTAGCGCAGGCACTTATCGAAAATCACGCACTGCCCACGAAAGCAGAGGCAGATGCCTATCATGTCGCTATTACTACTGTGAACGGCATGGAGTATTTGCTTACATGGAATTGTACGCACATTGCAAACGCATATACACGGCCTAAAATTGAAGCTACTTGCAGGGGGCTTGGCTATGAGCCACCCGTTATTTGCACCCCATTCGAACTCATGGAGATTTAAATATGTGGCAAGACCCCATCGTTGCTGAGACGCGCATTCTCCGAGATGAGTATGTACGTCAGTTTAATTATGACGCCGATGCTATTTTTAAAGACCTTATGGCAAAGCAGGCTACGCATCCAGAACGCATGGTTTCATTCCCACCGCGCAAGCCGATAGCAAGTGCAGTTGCTTCCCAGCAAGGCGTTGCTAGAGACATTAGCTTGGATAATCAAGTTGACAAATTGAAATATCATCCATCTGAAATTAAAAAAGAAATAGGGCATATTGAAGAAAATAGCGTTTCACCCGAAGAAAAAGCGCGCATGATTGAAGAGTCTTATGTAGAAGAGGCCATAATAAAAGGTATTGAGCTGGGTAAAGTTGAAATCGCTAAAACCATGTTAGCAAAAAATCTTAGTGTTTCAGTGATTATGGAATTAACCGGTTTAGACGAACCAACGATTTTGACCCTTGAATGAATAGGCAGGGGGCGATTGATGGCTTGGAAAGAATAGGCGATCAGGCCAGCCAGGACGTTCAGTCACCGCCCAGCCTCAACTAAACTTCTAGGCTTTACCCTTATTTCAAGGAACTGCTCTCAACGGTCAGGAACGCCATGCTCCCCAATTTCTCCCCGGACTCCGTCGGACGGGTCACACCCCAGACCGCTTCTTTCACCGAACCACTGGCGTTGGATTGTGGCCGGTTATTGAACGGCTACGATCTGGTTTACGAAACCTACGGAACATTGAACGCTGACCACAGCAATGCGGTGATGATCTGTCATGCGCTATCGGGCGACCATCACGTCGCCGGTTATCACGAAAATGCTGACCTGAACAAGCCGGGCTGGTGGGATAACGGCATTGGCCCCGGCAAGCCCATGGATACCCGCGAATTTTTCGTGGTCTGCTGCAACAATCTGGGTGGCTGCAAAGGCTCGACCGGCCCGACTGCGATCAATCCCGACACCCGCAAGCCCTACGGCCCGGATTTCCCCATCGTCACGGTCAGAGACTGGGTCCTCAGTCAGGCCCGACTGGCTGACCGGCTCGGCATTCAGCAATGGGCGGCGGTGATCGGCGGCAGTCTCGGCGGGATGCAGGCGATGCAGTGGGCGATTGCCTTTCCTGAACGGGTGCGCCATGCGCTGGTCATTGCTGCCGCGCCCCGGTTATCGGCTATGAACATCGCTTTTAACGAGGTGGCCCGGCAGGCGATCTTGTCCGATCCCGACTTCCACCACGGTCATTATTACGATTTTGGCGTCGTGCCACGCCGGGGATTGATGCTGGCCCGAATGCTCGGTCATATCACTTATCTTTCGGAAGAAGGAATGCGGGCCAAATTTGGGCGTGAACTGCGCGAAGGCAAGCCGAACTTTAATTTTGATACCGAGTTTGAGGTCGAAAGTTATTTGCGCCATCAGGGCCATGCTTTCGTTGACCGGTTTGACGCTAATACCTATCTGCTGATTACCAAGACTCTGGATTATTTCGATCCGGCGGCGGATTTTGATAGCGATTTATCTGCCGCTTTTCACCGGGCATTGGCGCGGTTTTTGGTGATCTCATTTACTAGCGACTGGCGATTTGCTCCGGCCCGGTCGCGGGAAATCGTACAGGCGCTGGTGCGGGCCGGGCGCGAAGTGAGTTACGCTGAAATCCCTTCGGCTTACGGCCACGACGCCTTTCTGATGCCAATTCCGCTCTATCACGACCTCCTGCGCAACTATCTGATGCGGGTCGCCCGCGAGGTAAACGGCCATGCGGCCTGAACTGGATTTGATCAGCGAGTGGATTCGCCCCGGAGCGCGGATTCTCGATCTGGGTTGTGGCGATGGTGCCTTGCTGGCCTATTTACGCAAGCACCGGCAAGTCAGTGGCTACGGCCTGGAAATCGATCCCGCTAACCTGGTCCAATGTATTCGCGCCGGGGTAAATGTGATTCACGCCGATCTGGAAGCGGGGCTGGCCGACTTCGGCGACAGCAGCTTTGACTATGTGATCATGACCCAAACTTTGCAGGCGGTGAAACACACTGAGGCGCTTCTCGATGAAATGCTGCGAGTGGGTCGGCAAGGGATTGTTACTTTTCCCAATTTCGGGTTCTGGCGCTGCCGGCGGCAAATCGCTCTGCACGGATTGATGCCGGTGGTGAAAACTTTGCCCTATCAGTGGTATGACACGCCGAACGTGCATCTTTTCACTCTGCGTGATTTCGAGGAATTGTGCCGGCGCAAGCGGATCGACATCCTGCAACGCATGGTGCTGGATCACGCCCACCAACCCCGCTCCTGGCCGCGCTGGTGGCCTAACCTGTTGGGCGAAATCGCCTTGTACCGGCTGGGCCGGGCCTGAAAGCTGGCGTAGCTCGGGCTGTTAGCCAGGCCCCACCCAGGAGATGTTAAATGCCGCTGTCGTGGAATGAAATCAAAGATCGCGCCCTGCATTTCTCACGAGACTATGCAGCGGATCATTCAGAAAGTGCCGAAGCTAAAACCTTCTGGGACGGTTTTTTTCAGATTTTTGGCGTTTCGCGTAAACGGGTCGCTTCATTTGAAGCACGGGTAAAAAAGCAGGACGGCCAGGATGGTTATATTGATCTGCTGTGGAAAGGCATTTTGCTGATTGAACATAAATCGCGGGGTAAAAATCTGGATCGGGCCTATGCCCAAGCGCTGGATTATTTCCCGGGCATCAAGGACCGCGATTTACCGCGCTATATTTTAGTCTCCGACTTTGCCCGCTTTCGATTGTATGATCTGGAAGCGGGTACGCAAGCTGAATTCCCACTGGAAGAACTTTACCAGCACGTTCGGCTATTTGGCTTTATCGCCGGCTATCAAACCACGGTTTATCGGGAACAGGATCCGGTCAATATCCAGGCCGCCGAGCGGATGGGTCAATTGCATGATCAATTCAAAGCGATGGGCTATGAAGGTCATGCGCTGGAGGTGTATCTGGTGCGACTGTTGTTCTGTTTGTTCGCCGAAGATACCAGTCTGTTTGAGCGCCGCCAGTTTCAGGATTTAATCGAACAGCGCACGGCTGAGGATGGTCACGATGTAGCGCATTGGCTGGCGAATCTGTTTCAGACGCTCAATACCCCGGTTGAAAAGCGCCTGAAAAAGCTGGATGAGCAATCAGCCGCATTTCCGTATGTCAATGGCAGTCTATTTGTCGAACCGTTGCTGATTGCCGCCTTTGATCGGGGCATGCGCCAGCTTTTACTGGACTGTTGCGCGCTGGATTGGAGCCGGATTTCCCCGGCCATCTTCGGCAGTCTGTTTCAGTCGGTGATGGATAGTCAATTACGGCGGAATCTCGGGGCGCATTACACTTCGGAATTGAATATTCTTAAAGTGATCGGTCCGCTGTTTCTCGATGAACTGCGATCCGAGTTCGAGCGAATCAAGCCGCAGCCCCGCAAGCTGGCCGAGTTTCATCAACGCCTCGCCGGTCTCAAGTTTCTCGATCCAGCCTGTGGCTGCGGTAATTTTCTGGTCATTGCCTATCGGGAATTGCGCCAGTTGGAATTGGAGGTGTTGCGGGTTCTGCATAAGAACGCCGGCACCGCGTCGCTGGATGTGGCGCAGTTTACGATTTTATGCGATGTGGATCAGTTCTACGGGATCGAAATTGAGGAATTTCCAGCCCAGATTGCCCAAACTGCGCTGTGGCTGATGGATCATCAAATGAACCTCCGGGTGTCGGAGGAGTTTGGCCGTTATTTTGTCCGGTTGCCGTTGCAGAAATCGGCGACGATTGTTCACGGCAATGCGCTCCGCATCGATTGGCGCGAGATCGTCAAACCGGCTGACCTTAATTACATTTTTGGTAATCCGCCGTTTGGTGGGAAGAAAGAACAGAGTGCTTCTCAAAAACAGGAAATGACTCGCATTTTTTCCGATGTCCCTCGTGCAGGCGTACTGGATTTTGTTACCGCATGGTATCGGAAAGCTGTGGATTTCATGGCGGACAATCCAGTAATTAAAACCGCTTTTGTTTCCACTAACTCGATTACGCAAGGGGAACAAGTTGGCATTCTCTGGTCGGATTTGCTCAAACGTGGTCTGAAAATTCACTTTGCTCACCGTGCATTTCAATGGACTAGCGAAGCGCGGGGTAAAGCGGCGGTGCATTGCGTGATTATTGGCTTTGCCCTACACGATGTGGAGGACAAGCGAATTTTCGAGTATGAAAAACCGCAGTGCAATCCACACGAGATCAAGGCGAAAGTGATTAATCCCTATTTGATCGATGCGCCAACCGCTTTACTTGAGCGACGTTCCTATCCACTCGTCAACGGCACACCTGAAATGATCTATGGCAGTATGCCGATAGATCATGGCAATCTTATCTTGAGTAATCAAGAACGAGCTGATTTGCTGGCAGAGTGTCCGAGCGCTAAAAAGTATGTCCGGCAATACATCGGTGGCGGTGAGTTTATTAATAATATACCAAGATATTGCTTGTGGTTAATTGGCTGCGATTTAGCTGATTTACGTCTACCAGGAATCATTAGAGATCGGATCGATGCCACTCAAATCTATCGGCGATCGAGCCAAAGACCACAGACCAAAGAGCTTGCAAAAACTCCAGCTCTTTTCGGTGAAATCAGGCAACCATCCACGCAGTATTTACTCATTCCAAAGGTGTCTTCTGAAAACCGGGATTATATTCCTATCGGTTTCTGTTCCCCTAATATTATTGCCAGCGGAACGGCGCTGATTATTCCAATGGCGACACTTTATGTCTTTGGAGTTTTACAATCGGTTATGCACATGGCATGGATTAAAATTGTCGGCGGGCGAATGGAAATTAGCTATCAATACTCTATCGGAATTGTTTACAACAATTTCCCGTGGCCGCAATCCACAACCGAAAAACAGCAACGAGCCGTTGAAACCGCCGCGCAAGCGGTTCTCGATGCACGGATGCAATTTCCAAATTTCTCGCTCGCTGATCTTTACGATCCACTGGCAATGCCGCACACCTTGGTCAAGGCCCATCAAAAACTGGATATGGCAGTCGATAGGGCCTACGCCAAGCGGAAATTCACCGGCGACCGGGACCGGGTGGCCTTTCTGTTTGAGCTTTACCAGCAACTCAGCAGTCCGCTGGAATCCATGAAACCCGCACGCCGAAAACAGGCGGGGATAAAATGACGGTAACCCTGATTTTGGAGATTAACTCGATGTCTATCAGTCCCCCGGCGCGTGGCGTCATACTTCCCCAAACCGGTATCGGCCTCAAGCGATACTCGCACGGCTTCACCCTGATCGAAGTGATGGTCGTGGTGGTCATTCTCAGCATTCTGGCCGCGGTGGTGGTGCCGCGCATCATGGATAATCCCGACAAGGCGCGGGTGGTCAAGGCCAAGCAGGATGTCCGGGTGATCAAGAACCAGCTCGATCTATATCGGTTGCACAACTACCGCTACCCGACCACCGAGCAAGGGCTGGAGGCGCTGGTGCAAAAACCTGCGGAGGCCGCACATTGGCAGGACGGCGGTTATCTGGACAAATTGCCCAAGGACCCGTGGGGTAAACCGTACCAGTACCTCAGCCCCGGCCAGCATGGCGATATCGACATTTACTCGCTGGGCGCTGACGGTCAGCCAGGCGGGGAGGGAACCGATGCCGATATTGGCACCTGGAATCTGGATGAATGATGCCTAACGGATGAGCCACGCCATGCATCTCGCCAGCCGCAGTCGGCCCGCGCCCGGCTTTACCCTGATCGAAATCATGGTGGTGATGGTGCTGATCGGCATCATCACCAGCTTCGCTGTGCTGTCGGTGGGTGGCGGTCCCCGTGACCGGTTGGCCGAGGAAGCCCGACGTTTGGCGGCGCTGGTGGAACTGCATCAGCAGGAGGCGATTCTGAGCGGCGAACTCCGCAGCATCCGCTTTACCCGCACCGGCTATGCAGTGCTGAACCAGAACGAACGGGGTGAGTGGCAACCGCCGACGGCCGATGCCCTGCTGATTCGTCATGAACTCCCCAACGATTTGACCCTGGGTCTCTGGGTCGAAAACCGGCCAGTCGATTTGAGTGCCCCCGCCTGGCCGCAAGTGCTGCTACAGAACAGCGGCGAAGCGACCGAGTTCGTAGCAGTATTCAGCCAGGCCGATGACCGGACTTCGGATGCGCCGCGCTACCGGGTCGCCGGCGATGCGTTGGGCCGGTTGACAGTCAGCGAGGTGAAGCGGTGAAACGACATGCCGGCTTCACCTTGCTCGAAGTGCTGGTGGCATTGGCGGTGCTGGCGATCGCGATGAGCGCGATCATTCACGCCGCCACCCAGAGCATCCAGGGCGTTGCCATCCTGCGTGAGCAAACCTTTGCCAGTTGGGTAGCGCTCAATCAAGTGAATCAGTTGTTGCTGGAGGCCAAACCCTGGCCCACTGAGGGCAGCCGCACCGGCAAGGCCGAACTGGCCGGGCGAAGCTGGCGCTGGGAAGCGCGGTTTGCTAAAACCGAAGATCCCGATCTGCGCCGAGTAGAAATGACGGTGCGCGGCGCTGAAAATGCCCCGGAACTGAGCAAGCTTCTGGCTTTCAGAGCGGTTCCGCCCGTGAAGCCGCCGACAGCCAAGCCGCTCGATCCGGCCAACCCGCCAGCCCTCCCGCCCAAGGAGAAACCGGCATTATGACCGCTCCGGCGCGTGGTTTTACCCTGCTGGAACTGCTGGTGGCGATGGCGGTGTTCGCGATCATGGCGATTGCGGCCTACGGTGGACTGCGTAACGTGTTATTCACCCGCGTCGCCGTGGAAACGGAACATCGTCGGCTGGCGATGGTGCAACTGGCGGTGTTCCGGCTGGAACAGGACGTGACCCAAATCCTGCCGCGTGGAGTCCGCGATGAATACGGCGATCCGCAACCGGCCCTGCGCGGCAACATCCAGGACAGCGAGGCGCTGCTGTTCACCCGCGCTGGCTGGGACAACCCGCTGGGCCAGTCCCGTGCTACGTTGCAACGGGTGGCCTACCGCCTGCGCGACGGGCGATTATGGCGGCTGCATTGGGACGTGCTGGATCGAGGCGGGCTGGCCGAACCGCGTGAAATCATGCTGGTGGATCGGGTGCGGGACGTGCGGTTGCGCTTTCTGGATGAGGACAACGCCTGGCGGACCGACTGGCCGCCGCCGGCTGATCAGACGACCAATCCGGATGGCAAGGATCGCAAACTGCCCCCCGATCCATTGCCCCGCGCGGTGGAAATCAGCCTGACTCTGGAGGACTGGGGTGAAATTACCCGTCTATTGCCGCTGCCGGGCTGATGTGACCGCACCGCCGAACCGTCAGGCCGGCGTCGCCCTGATCACGGTCCTGCTGATCGTTTTCCTCGCCAGCATCGCTGCGGTCAGTCTGGCGGCCATGCAACAACTGGCAATTCGTCGTAGCGGTGCGCTGTTGCACCAGCAGCAGGCCCGGCTTTACACGCTTGGTCTTGAGCAGGCGGCGATGCTGATCCTGATCCGGGACCGCCAGAACACCAAGACCGACCATCCGGGCGAAGAATGGGCCAATTTGCCGCTGACCTTGCCGATTGACGGTGGAGTTCTGACAGGCCGGATTCGCGATATGCAAGGCTGTTTCAACCTCAACAACCTGTGGCAACCGGCTTCAGGCGAATCCACCGCGCCAACTCCCAACAAAAAGCCGGACGGCACGCCTGCGGAGGGTGACGCACTGGATGAACAAAATCCCGACACTCCGCCGAAAGCGCCCGCCAAACCCAAGTCGCCGACCGATCCCCGCAACGCGAAACCCGGCAAAGCGGGACTCAACGAACCGCAACTGAAAATGCTGCAGCGGTTGCTGTCTCGCCTGGAGCTAAAGCTGGAACTGGCCCAAGCCATCGCTGACTGGATTGATCCCGATTCCGACCCGCTGTTTCCTGACGGGGCCGAGGATGGGCATTATTTGGCGCTGAATCCCGCCTACCTGGCGGCCAATCGCCCGTTCGCCAATATCTCCGAATTGCGACTGGTCAAGGGCGTGGATCGCGAGACTTACGCCAAACTGGCCCCGCTGGTCTGTGCGCTGCCGCCTGGAACGTCGCTGAACGTCAATACGGCCCCGGCGGCGGCGCTGGCGGGCTTGACTGAAGACGCTGATCCAGAGGAACTGGCGCGGCTGCTGGAAAAGCGGCCCGACCAAGGCTATGAAAGCGTTGATGAGTTTCTGAATGCGGCCAAATTGACGGTGGATGCGCCCACCAAAACCCTGCTTGGCATCGAGAGTCAGTATTTTTCCCTGCGCGCCGAGGCCCGGGTGGGCGACGGGCGGGCGATGTTATACAGTACGCTCTATCGTGACGAGAACGGCGTCCGCGTCCTGCGGCGCAGCTTTGGCAATCAGGATTAAATCGACGTGCCTGCCCCGCTTGGCTTATTCCGCGTACTGTCTCCCGATCAGGCCGAATGGCTGCGCCCCGACGGCGCAGTCCAGCGTGGTCCCTTGGCCGAACTGGCTGCATTAAGCAGTTCAGTCCGGCTACTGCTGGTCGCGCCGGGAGAAACCATCACCCTGCACCCGATTCCTCTGCCCAGCCGCAAACGGTCAACCTGGGCGCGGGCGGTTCCCTATGCGCTGGAAGACGCGCTGGCCGACGACATCGAGACGCTGCATTTCGCACTGGCAGCCGCTCCCGATGATGGCCGGCTGCCGGTTGCGGTGATTGCCCATGCGCAACTCCGCGCTTGGCTGGAAACGTGCAGCGCGGCGGGATTAAGCCCGGTCGCGGTCGTCCCTGAACCGTTGCTGCTACCCTGGCAGCCCGGCGACTGGAGCGTGCTGCTGGAGGAACGGCGGGCGGTGGTGCGAACCGGGCGCTGGGACGGGTTTGCCGCTGACCGGGAGACGCTGGACTTCATTCTCAATCAAGCATTGGCCGAAGCCGGCGATGCTAAACCGCAGCGGTTGCGGGTCTGGGGCGGGCCACCGCCGGAACGGGTCGGGACTGATCTGATCTGGCAGGAGGAGGGTCCGGCTGAACCGCTTCTGCTGTTCACGACGATGGCCCAACCCGTCATTCTGAACCTCCTGCAAGGCCCTTACAGCCGGCAGGCGCACTGGGGACGCCGGCTGCAACCGTGGCGGGCGGCAGCGATGCTGGCCGGGATCTGGCTGCTGATTCAGGGTGTTACCCAAGTCTATGACTACCAGCGGCTACGGCAGGAACTCAGCACGCTGCAAACCGGCATGGAGCAGGCTTACAAGGACGCCGTTCCCGGCGCGACCCGGATCGTCAATCCCAAGGCGCAACTGGAAGCCCGGCTACGGGAACTGACGCCCAGCGGCGGCGGTGGTGGGTTTCTCGACTTGCTGTATCGGGGCGGCCAGCCGCTGACCGGATTTTCCGAACTGACCTTGCGCGGCCTCAGTTATCGCGACGGCCAGCTGGATCTGGCGCTGGACGGTGGCAGTCCAGCGGTGCTGGATCGGCTCCGGCAACAACTGGAGCAGCAGCCGGGGCTACGGGCCGAGTTGCGCTCGACGCAGCGGGAGGGCCAGGTGGAAAGCAAGGTCACCCTGAAAAAGGCGGCGTCATGAAAGCCTGGTGGGACAGTCTGACTCTGCGCGAACGCGGCCTGATCGGCGGCGGGATGGCGCTGACTTTGGCGCTGTTGATTTACGCGCTGGCGTGGCAACCGTTTCGAACCAGCTACCGCCGCCTGCAACAGAGTGTCGTCGAACAGCGGGCGGATCTGGCCTGGATGCGGCAGGCGGCCCAGGAGGTCCAGCGGCTGAGCGGTGTTTCCGACCGTGGTTCCAAAATCACCAGCGATGGCCGTTCCCTGCTGACCCGGGTTGATCAAACGGCGCGAGCGGCGGGATTTGGCCCGGCGCTGAAACGGATCGCGCCGCAGGGCGATGACCAAATTAGCGTCCAGCTTGAGGCGGTCGAGTTCGACAAACTCATTCCCTGGCTGGCGGCGCTGGAGCGCAACCACCCTGTTCTGATCGTCAACCTGACGGTGGATCGCACCGCTACGGCCGGGCGGGTGAATGCTCGGCTGATTCTCGGATTACGGCCATGAAAATATTCCGTTACGGACTGCTGGGGCTGTTCGCCTTTCTGCTGTTTCTGCTGCTGTTGGCCCCGGCTTCGCTGGTGACTGACTGGATCGGCCAACGGCTGACCGGCTTCAAAGTGCAAACGGTCGAGGGCGCAGCGACCGATGGCGTTGCCCAGGGCCTGCAATGGCGCGGGGCGCGGATCGAGAAACTGAGTTGGGACTGGCGGCCGTTGGCGCTGGCGACCGGATCGCTGAAGTTCAGCCTGGATGTGGACGATCCCGATTTGAAACTGACCGGAACGGCGGCGACCGGCTGGGATCGGCACTGGCGCTTTCAGGCGCTGGCCGGACAGGCGCCGCTCGCTAAACTGTACGTCTTGGCCGGCCAGTCGAACCTGCCGGCGCAAGGCGTGGTGGAATTGAAGTTGCGGGAGCTGCGCCTCAATGCCGCTGGCTGGCCGGTGGCGGCGGATGGGGTGGTGCATTTGCGCAACCTGCGGACCACGCTGGGTCAAGCCCTGACCCTGGGGGATTTTACCGCCCAGGTCACGACGGCGGACCCGGCGGGGATTCAGGGCAAGGTTCAGGACGATAATGGGCCGCTGGTGCTGGAAGGCGCTTTTAGCCTGTTGCCGGATGGCCGTTACCGGTTCAACGGCCAGGCGGCGGTGCGCGACGCCAGTAATCAGCCGCTGCGTCAGGCGATGAATTTGCTGGGGCCGCCGGGCAGCGATGGCCGCTGGGCATTAAATTTTTCCGGCGTTCTGGCCCTGTAGCGCCAGAGTCATCAGCGGGACCGACGGATTGAGCACTCCGTCTGGACTTTCATTAGTTCGTCATATCCACATTCGCGGGTATGACGAACTCAATATCCGATCAACCACGGGGGAAAGCGCCAATGTCATTCCGACTGCGCGAATTTTCGACCATTCTGATCCTGTTCATGCTGGCTTCCTGTGCCACTCCGCCGATCCCGCCGCCGAAACCGCCGGTTGCTGTCGACTTCGACGTGGTGTTTCCGTCACCGCCAGAATTGCAACCGCAAGTCGCGTTCTGGCGGAATGTCTATGCGGTTTGGGGGCGTCATCAGGTTGCGCTGCACGACAATCGCCATATGGACCTGATTTACGAGGTGGTAACCCTGCCGGGCGAGGTGCAGGAAGGCTACACCGCTGAACAGCAGGCGCTGGTCAAGGGCCGCTACGAGAGCCTGAAAGCAGCGTTGCGCCAACTGGAATTCAAGACCGCCGCTAATGCCCCGCTGACGCCCCAGGAACAAGCGCTGGCGACTCGCCTCCAGCAGTACGGTTCCGGGGCGTTCGCCGGGGTCAGCGACCGGTTGCGCAGCCAGCGCGGCCTGCGCGAGCGGTTCAAGCGCGGTCTGGAAATCAGCGGACGCTACGATGCCGCGTTCCGAAGCGTGTTCCGCGAAGCCGGCCTGCCTGAAGATCTGGCTTATCTGCCGCACGTCGAATCGTCGTTCCAGACCCATGCCACTTCCTCAGTCGGCGCAGTGGGCGTCTGGCAGTTTATGCCCGGCACTGCCCGCGGACTGATGACGGTCAATGCCGTGATGGACGAGCGCCGCGATCCGGTGGCATCGGCGCAGGGCGCGACCCGCTACCTAGGCAGTGCTTACCGACGGCTGGGCAACTGGCCGCTGGCGTTGACCTCCTACAATCACGGGGTCGGCGGCATGGCCCGCGCCCAGCAGCAGTTTGGCGATGATTTCGCCGCCATTGTCCGCAGCTATTCGGGAACCGGGTTCGGGTTCGCCTCACGGAATTTTTACGCCGAATTTCTGGCTGCCCGCCAGATCGCCCGCAATCCGCAGCCGTTTTTCCCGGAAGGTATCAGCTACGAGTCGCCCCTGAATCTGGATCGGGTGCGGTTGCGGCACGCGGTTGCGGCACCGGCGCTGGCGAATTATTACGGGGTCAGTTTGTGGGAGTTGAACAGTATTAATTCGGCCTGGAATCCGCCGGCTCAGACGGGTCGACTGGCGTTGCCAGGAGGAACCCGAGTCTGGCTGCCCACGGGGGCAATCGCACGAATGGCGCAGCGGGGCATGGCGGGCGGGTCCATCGCGCTGGCTGATCCGGTCTCGACGGCGCAACCGCGGTAGGGAATGGTTGGCGAGTATCGCCGTTTCGAACCACCCCGGCGCTGTGCGCCACCCCTCCTTGTCCAAGGAGGGGAAGTTTTCAATTCAACCATTTGTTATATACTAATATTTTTAGTATCAGGACTGGCGCCGCCGCAAAAACCGCAGTACTTCCAGGACGAAGGATTCCGCCCGCCAGGTGTTGGAAGCGGTGACGTGCGTCGCATACGGTATGACCCATAATCCGGCATTGGGCATGGTTTGGAACATCTCCAGAATCTGCTCCAGCGGTGCCACCGGATCGCGGTCGCCGACGATCAGCAGCGTGGGCTGCACAATGTGTTTCAGCGTCGCCCGATCGTAAGCATGATCGGTCGTCGCCGGATCCAGCGCCTCGGCGACCCGCTGGATCACGGTTTGCCAGGCGTCCGGTCCGCCCTGTGGCTGGTGGATGGCACTCAGCCAGCCGTGCAGCCCGACGCTGCGCCAATAGGCCGGATCGGCCATGCTGCGGGTGCCGGCGTGAGTAGCCGGATCCTTGCGATAACCCACCCGGTACAGCGCCAGCGTGCTCACCCGGTCGGGATGATGGACGGTTAGCCACAACGCCACTGCGCCACCCAGCGAAGATCCGACCAGACTGGCCTGCGGCAATCCCAGATCATCCAGCAACTCCAATACGGCCCGGCCCAGATCGGCAACCGTCAGCCGGTCGGCGATCATCGGGCTGCGGCCATGACCGAGATGATCGGGCGCAATCACCCGGAACTGGCGAGCGAAACGAGGGATTTGCGGCGTCCATTCCGCTCCACTCATCCCGCCGCTGTGCAGCAGAATCAGTGCTTCACCCTGGCCGGCCTCGGTGTAATGCAGCGTCGCCATACTGGTTTTACTCCCGATAGCGCAATGACCCTTCATTATAGGCACCCGGCCATGCTTGTCCGATAATGCGAACACCACCACCTACCGGAGAAATAACTCATGGCGATGTCATCCCATGCTTATCGCGCCCTCGGCCCTCACGGTTTCCACCGGGTTCATTACACTGAATGGGGCGATCCTGCCAATCCTAAAGCGTTGATTTGCGCGCACGGGTTGACCCGCACCGGGCGTGATTTCGATTTTCTGGCCGCGGCGCTGGAACAGGATTACCGGGTGATTTGCCCGGACGTGGTCGGGCGCGGTCAGAGCGACTGGCTGGCGGATAAAGCCGATTACACCTATCCGCTGTATGTCAACGATATGGCGATGCTGCTGGCGCGGATCGACGCCGAACGGATCGACTGGGTTGGCACCTCAATGGGCGGGCTGATCGGGATTTTCCTGGCCAGCCATGCGGGTGCGCCGATCCACAAGCTGGTCATTAATGACATCGGGCCGCGCATTCCCGCCGCCGGTCTGCAACGGGTGGCAACTTACGTCGGGCAGGTGGTGGCCTATGACAGTATTGAAAAAATGGAGCGGTTCATGCGGACCATCGCTGCCCCGTTTGGCAAGTTGACTGATGCACAGTGGCGGCACATGACCGTGCATAGTTCCCGGCAACTGGAGGATGGTCGCTATACGATGGCTTACGATCCCGGTATCGCCGAGAACTTCAAGACGCTGGATTTGAAGGATATTGACTTGTGGCCGGTGTGGGAGGCGATCCGCTGTTCGACTCTGGTGCTGCGCGGTGAACATTCCGATGTGCTGGATCATGCCGACGCGATTGCCATGACTGAACGCGGCCCCAAAGCCCGGTTGATCGAATTTCCCGGCATGGGCCACGCCCCGGCGCTGATGGCTAAGGATCAGATCGCGGTGGTGCGCGACTGGCTGCTGGCAGACTGAGCGGCTGCATAAAAAACCACCTTCTCCGCTGCTTGACATCCTCCCCGCCCTGAAGGGCCTGCCCTCGCGAATGCGGGGGACGGGGATTCCTCTGTAGAGCGATAGATGCCCCTGTCGGAGAACACTGAATGTTGTTCGGTCTCCCCGATTAAAGGCCGGGGCTTTTCGCACAGCTATTGTTTCTGCAACGATCAAACCATGAGCGGGTGGATTCGCGTTCTGCTAAAAAATCCACAAGGTCGGTCAAATACCTTTAGAATTTTGGCCTCAATTTTTTGCGTTCCAATGGCGATCTGCAACCATGACCTACAAAGGCATTATTCTCGCTGGCGGTTCCGGCACCCGACTGCACCCGTTGACGGTTTCCGTCAGCAAGCAGCTCATGCCGATTTACGATAAGCCCATGATTTATTACCCGGTCGCCACGCTGATGCTGGCCGGGATCCGGGACGTGCTGATCATTACCACGCCCCGCGATCAGGAGGCGTATCAAACCCTGCTCGGCGATGGCCGCCAGTGGGGCGTCAATTTCCACTATGCCGCGCAACCGAGTCCCGATGGGTTGGCGCAGGCATTTTTGATCGGGGAGCAGTTTATTGGCGGCGATCCAGCGTGCCTGATTCTGGGCGACAATATTTATTACGGTCAGGGTCTGTCGGCGGTGTTGCGCCGGGCGGCGGGCCGCGACCGGGGCGCGACCGTGTTCGGTTACTACGTCCGCGATCCCGAACGCTACGGGGTGGTCAGCTTCGACGCGCAAGGTCGGGCGATGGATATCGAAGAAAAGCCGTCACAGCCCAAATCCAACTATGCGGTGACCGGACTGTATTTCTACGATAACGAAGTGGTGAGCATCGCCAAGACCATTCGCCCCTCGCCGCGCGGCGAACTGGAGATCACCGATCTCAACAAGGTTTATCTGGATCGCGGTGATCTCAATGTGGAACTGCTGGGACGCGGTTACGCCTGGCTGGACACCGGCACTCACGAATCACTGCTGGCGGCGGCCAATTTCATGCAGGTGGTTGAACAGCGGCAAGGCTTGAAAATCGCTTGCCCGGAAGAAGTCGCCTGGCGGATGGGTTTTATTGACGACGCGCAACTGGCGCAACTGGCCGGCCCCCTGGCCAAGAGTGGTTACGGTCACTATCTGCTGGAACTGCTGGATCGGAGGATCGCGTCGTGAAGGTGATCGATACCGGTTTGCCCGGAGTGTTGCTACTGGAACCAAAGGTGTTTGGCGACGCCCGGGGGTTTTTCATGGAAACCTGGCAGGCGGCGCGCTATGCCGAAGCCGGGATGCCGGAGCGGTTCGTCCAGGATAATCATTCCCGGTCCCGGCGCGGGGTGCTGCGCGGTCTACATTACCAACTGACGCAACCGCAGGGCAAACTGGTCTGGGTCACCCGGGGCGCGGTGTTTGACGTGGCGGTGGACGTGCGCCGGGGTTCACCGCATTTTGGGCGCTGGTACGGTTGCCAGCTGGATGACGTGGACCACCGGCAACTGTATATCCCGCCGGGGTTTGCCCACGGCTTTTGCGTGGTGTCGGAAAAAGCCGACTTCTTTTATAAATGCACCGACTACTACCATCCGCAATCGGAGTGCGGCATCGCCTGGAATGACCCGGCGATTGGGATTGACTGGCCACCGTTGCCGGAAGTCGCGTTATCGGGCAAGGATCAGCAAAACCGACCGCTGGCCCTGCAAGCGCTGGACGATTTGCCGGTTTACGAGGGCTAAGCGATGCGAATTGTCATCATGGGCGCTCAGGGCCAGGTCGGATCGGAACTGACCCGGCGCGCTCCCCAGCTGGGTTATGAAACATTGGCCTGGGATCAGGCGGAACTGGATATTACCGACGCCGGCGCGGTGGATGAGGCGCTGGCGGCGAGCGGCGCAGAGGTGGTGATCAACGCAGCGGCTTATACCGCCGTAGACAAGGCCGAGCAGGAATCGGAACGGGCCTTTGCCGTCAACCGGGACGGTCCCGCGCATCTTGCGACCGCCTGCAATCGCTTGCAGATCCCGCTGCTGCATATTTCTACCGATTACGTCTATGACGGACGCAAGCCTGGCCCCTACATTGAAGACGACCCGACGGGGCCTTTGGGCGTCTATGGTGCGAGCAAGCTGGCCGGCGACGAAGCGGTGCGGCGGTTATTGCCCCGGCATCTGATTCTGCGGGTGAGCTGGGTCTTCGGGATTGATGGTAACAACTTCGTGAAAACCATCCTGCGGCTGGCGCGGGAGCGGGAAGAACTGCACATCGTCGCCGACCAACGCGGTTGCCCGACTTACGCCGGCGATATTGCCGAGGTGTTGCTGAAACTGGCGGGCCGGATCAGTGCGATGGATGCCGGGAATCGGTGGGGAACCTACCATTACTGTGGCGAACCGGCGACGACTTGGCACGGTTTCGCCGAAGCGATTGTCGAAGAAGCCTGCCGTTGTGAAACCTTGCCGGTCCAAACGATCGTACCTATCGCTACCGCCGACTACCCGACCCTGGCCGCTCGCCCCGCCAATTCAGTGCTGGACTGTGCGAAGCTCACGGCCCGATTGGGTATCCAGCCGGGATTGTGGCGGGAAGGGCTGAAAACGATGCTGACGATTCCTTAGAAACCGCCGTCATTCCCGCGGATGCGGGTATGACGAAATTAATAATCGCCGGCGAAAACCCGGAACTTTTAACCTCTAACCTTACAACCTTTAACCCAATGTCCGTTGATCTAGGCGAATTACTGGTCGCCCACCAAAAACTGACCGATGCCGATCTGCAACGCACCCGGCGGGTGCAGGACAGCACCGGCGAGGGGCTGGACACCCTGCTGGCCAAGCTGGGACTGGTGTCCGAACGCGATCTGGCCGATGCGCTGGTCGCCCAGTTGAACCTGCCGCTGGTCAAGCCCGCTGACTACCCGGAAACGCCGGTCACCAACGGCACTATCTCGCCGCGCTTTCTCAAGGAAGCGCGCGCTATTCCACTGGCGGAAGATGAGCAGGACTTAATCGTCGCGCTGGCGAATCCCGCTGACCACTATGTATTGGCGGCGCTGCGGCTGGCGACCGGCAAGACGATCCTGCCGCAGGTCGGCATTCCATCGGAGCTGGAAGCGGCTCACGAACGACTTTACGGCAGCGGCCGGTCGGCGATGGGCCAGATTGTCGATTCCATCGGCTTGGCCGACAACCTGACCGACGAAGAACAGATTCAACACCTGAAAGATCTGGCCAGCGAAGCGCCGGTGATCCGGCTGGTCAACCTGATGATCGCCCGCGCCATCGAATCGCGGGCTTCGGACATCCACATCGAGCCGTTCGAGAACCGGCTCAAGGTGCGCTACCGGGTAGACGGGGTGTTGCGCGAAGTGGAATCACCGCCGTCGCGGCTGTCGGCAGCCGTCATCTCCCGCATCAAGATCATGGCCAAACTCAACATCGCCGAGCGCCGTCTGCCCCAGGACGGGCGAATTCAATTGCGGGCGCAGGGCAAGGAGATCGATCTGCGGGTTTCCACCGTGCCGACCTTGTGGGGTGAAAGCGTGGTGATGCGCATCCTCGATAAGGCCAGCGTGGTGCTGGATTTCGCGGTGCTGGGGTTCAGCCCGCGCACACTGAAACGGTTTCGGACGGTGCTGGAGATGCCGCATGGCATTCTCCTGGTGACTGGCCCGACCGGCTCCGGCAAGACCACCACGCTCTACACCGCGCTGCAAACCCTCAATACTTCGGAACGGAAAATTCTTACCGTTGAAGACCCGGTGGAATATCAACTGGAAGGCATCAACCAGATTCAAGTCAAGCCGCAAATCAACCTGAGTTTCGCCAATGCCTTGCGGGCGATTGTCCGGCAGGACCCGGACGTGATCATGATTGGCGAAATGCGCGATCTGGAAACCGCTGGCATTGCCGTGCAATCGGCGCTGACCGGCCATCTGGTGCTATCGACTCTGCACACCAACGACGCCGCCGGCAGCATCACCCGACTGCTGGACATGGGTGTTGATGACTATCTGCTGACCTCGACCATTAACGGCATTTTGGCGCAACGGCTGGTGCGGCTGCTCTGCGTCCATTGCCGACAACCGGGGGCTGCCCTGCCGGAACTGGTCGAAGAACTTCGGCTACACCGGTTCAGCGAGACCCGCGACATCACCTTATATAAACCAGTCGGTTGCGAACACTGCGGCGGAACGGGCTATCGGGGCCGGGCGGCGATCATGGAATTTTTGGTGATGACCGATCCCCTGCGGCGGCTGGTACTGAAACACGCCGACGCCGGCGAATTGCAGGCGGAAGCTCAACGCGGCAGCATGGACACCATGTATGAAGACGGTCTGCAAAAAGCGGTCGCGGGTTTCACCACGATCGAAGAAGTGTTGCGGGTCACCACCCAACAGGAACAGGACGGCTAAATGCCCCGTTACCGTTATGAAGCCGTGGACGCCGCTGGCGAGACGTTGCGCGACGCGGTGGACGCTGCGTCGCTGGAGGCGGCGGTTGAGCGCTTGCGCGATCAGGGTTTGTTGCCGCTTTCGGTCGTCGAGACCAAGGGCGGCTGGTTGGGCGGCGGCTGGGGTCAGCCGCTATTCAGCCAACGCCGGACATTATCCAGAAAGATGGTTATGCGGATGACTCAGCAACTGTCCAGCCTGCTGCACGCCGGAATGCCGCTGGATCGGGCGCTGACCATTTTGATCGGGGTAGCCGAGGATGAACCCGCGCAAATGCTGTTGACCCGGGTGCAGGAGAAAGTGCGCGGCGGTTCTTCGCTGGCCGACGCGATGGAAATGCAGGGAACATTCTCCCGTTTCTACCTGAACATGATCCGGGCTGGCGAAGCAGGCGGGGCGCTGGATGTGGTGCTGAAGCGGTTGACCGAGTTTCTGGAGCGGTCGCAGGCGCTGCGAGAAACCGTCACCTCGGCGCTGATTTACCCGATGATCCTGTTGTCCGTCTCGGCGCTGTCGGTGATCGTGCTGCTGACGTTCGTGGTGCCGCAATTTCAGCGCCTGTTCGCCGATGCCGGTAAAGCGTTGCCGCTGGCGACCCAGATTGTGATTGCGACCGGCGATGGGTTCCGGCATTACTGGTGGGCTGGGGCGATCGTGATTGCCGTGTTGATCGGAGCCATGCGTCAGCAACTCAGCCATCCTGAGAGCCGCACCCGCTGGGATCGCTGGTTTCTGCGCTTGCCGCTGTTCGGCGATCTGATCGCCAAGGTGGAAACGGCGCGGCTGGCGCGGACCCTGGGAACCCTGCTCGGCAATGGCGTGTCGTTGTTGAGCGCCCTGACCATCGTCCGCGAGACCTTGACTAATCAGGTGTTGATCGCGGAACTGGGCGAGGTCGCTGAACACGTCAAGACCGGTCGAGGCTTAGCGGATCCGTTGCTGGAAGCTGGCGGCTTTCCCAAACTGGCGGTGCAGATGATCCGGGTGGGTGAGGAGACCGGCCAGTTGCAAGAGATGCTGTTGCAGGTCGCCGACACTTACGACGCCGAGGTCGGCACCGCCGTCAAGCGGATGCTGACTCTGCTGGAACCAGCCCTGATTCTGGGTTTGGGGGTGATCATCTCCGGCATCATTATGTCCATCCTGGTGGCGATTCTCAGCCTGAATGAATTGGCGTTTTAAAGATTAAAGGTTAAAAATCAAGATGAAACAACATGTTCCTCGCCGCTTGCGCGGTTTTACCCTGATCGAATTGCTGGTGGTGCTGGTCATTCTGGGCCTGCTGGCCGGGCTGGTTGGGCCGCAGGTGATCAAGTACCTGGGTGGCGCTAATACCAAGGTCGCCAAGCTGCAAATTGAGGATTTCAGCACCGCGCTGGATGCTTTCCGGCTCGACATGGGGCGCTATCCCACGACGAGCGAAGGCTTGCAGGCGCTGGTCGTCCAACCCTCTAACGCGAACCGCTGGAATGGCCCCTATCTGCGTAAAAACACCATCCCCAAAGATCCGTGGGGGAATGATTACCAGTATCGCTCCCCTGGTCAGCATGGGGCGTTTGATCTCCATTCGCTGGGCGCTGACAACACTGACGGCGGCGAGGGCGAGAATCAGGATGTGGTGAGCTGGCTGTGATCAGGATGAAAATAAGAAACAGGGCGTTCACTTTCCGTCATTCCCGCGTCAGCGGGAATCCAGTCACCCGCTGAAAACGCTGGATACCTGCATTCGCGGGTATGACGAAAAAGGCAGGCCAGTGAAAGTTCTGAGAAACTCAGAAATGATTAACTTAATGTGGACGGGACAGCAGACTTTGACAGGACGGTCGCAACGCGGTTTTACCCTGCTGGAAATGCTGGTGGCCCTGGTGATTGGCGTCTTGCTGGTCACGCTGGTTCCGCCGCTGCTGTCCGGGCTGAGCGGCGGAACTGAGTTGCGCAGTGCAGCGCGGCAACTGGCCGCTGGTTTGCGCAGCGCCCGCAACCAGGCCGTCTCCCGCCAGCAGGAAGCCGTGCTGACGCTCGATCTGGCCCAGCGCCGGTTTGGTGTCAGCGGCGACCCCCGTATCGTCGCTTTGCCGGACAGCGTGGCGGTTAAGCTCTTCACCGCCCAGTCGGAACTGCTGGATCAAACCACCGGCAATATCCGCTTCTTCCCGGACGGCAGCTCTACTGGCGGCGCAATCACCGTCAGCGGTCCGAAGCTCGCCTACCGGGTGAATATCGACTGGTTAACCGGAGCCGTTGCCATCGTCGAACAGGATGTTCAGCCATGATCCTCTGCCGTCGCCAACGCGGCTTTTCCCTGCTGGAAGTGCTGGTCGCTTTCGCCATCCTCAGCGTCTCGCTGGGCGTATTGCTGCAAGTATTCGCGACCGGCTTGCGCAATGTGGGCTTGTCCGATGATTACAGCCAGGCGACGCTCTACGCGCAATCCATTCTCGCCGCGATGGGCCGTGAAACACCGCTCAGCGAAGGCGTCCGCTCCGGGCCAGTCAATGATCGGCTGTCTTGGCGCAGTACGGTCAGCGCCTACGTCGAGGGGCTGCCGGATCCCGAAAAAAGCCGGGTTCGGGCCTATCGGGTCAGCGTCGAGGTGTACTGGCCGGGTCTGGTTCAGAACCGTTCAGTCACGCTGGAAACGCTGCGGCTGGCTGCGGTTGAGCCGCCGCAGGGAACGCCCCAGTGAACGCGACATTCGGCTTCTCACCTCAGCGGCAGACGGGGTTTACCCTGATCGAGCTGGTGATCGCCATGACCCTGATGGGGTTGACGCTGGTGGCGCTGTACAGCGGCCTGCGGCTGGGGTTGAACAGTTGGGATAGCGGCGAACAACGCGCCGAGGCCGTCAACCACTTGCGCGCCGCCCAGGAGTTTCTGCGCCGCCAACTGGCGCAATCGATGACGGTCTACCAGACCAACGATCAACAGGAGCAAACCGTGGTATTCGTCGGCGGGCCAGACCGCATCGAGTTCATTGCGCCGATGCTGACCCATCTGGACCAGGGCGGCTTGTACCGGATTCGGGTTGAAACCGGAGACGGTCGGTTGTGGCTGCGCTGGCGGAAGTATGTGCGCGCTGATCCCGAAGCCGGCGAGCAGCAGGAAACCGTGCTGCTGAACAAGGTGTCGGCGGTGGAGTGGGCCTACTTCGGATCGGAGCCGGATGATCCGACGGGGCAAAAACCGCAGAATCCGCCGAGCTGGCGCTCCGAGTGGACGATAGCCGGGCAGCGGCCGTTGTTGGTGCGGCTAAATCTGAATCTGGGCGGCCAGCCGTGGCCGGATTTGGTGGCGTCCCTGGTTGAAGGACCACAACGGTCGTCCTTGGGCGTCACAGTACAAGGACTTTGAGGAAGAACGTGGGACTTCGTCGACCGCGAGCTGATCAACCCGGCATGGCGCTGGTGATCGTGCTGTGGATGACCGCCCTGCTGGCCGTCATGGCCGGCAGCTTTGCCTATTCCATGCGGATCGAAACCCGGCTGGCGGTCAGCATGGTGGAGCGGGTGCAGGCCCAGGAATTAGCCGAGGCCGGAGTGGCCTATGCGCTGGCTTGGCAACTGGATCCGGAGGCCCGGAAACAATGGCCGCCAAACGGCGATGAGCGCGTCTGGTCATTTGGCGTTGGACAATTGCGGATTCAGGTCGTAGACGCCAGCGGCCTGATCAATCTCAATACCGCTGACGCCGAGTTGCTCAAGAAATTGCTGACGGCGGCGGGCGTGGCGAGCGGGGATCAGGATCGGCTGGCGGAGGCCATCCTGGAGCAGCGCAACCCGGATGAACGACAACGGTTAGGGGCAAAACCATCCGCCGCAGGTTTTAGCCCCCGGTTGCGCCCGGCCGGGTTTGAAAGTATTGAGGATTTGCAGCAGGTTCCGGGCATGACCCCGGCGATTTACGCCCGGATCGCCAGCCTGATGACCGTATTTTCCCAGCATCGCGGTGTTAATCCGGGGCTGGCACCGGCCCGGGTGCTGCTGGCGCTGGGGATGGACGAACGGGCGGTCGCTGATTATGTCCAAAGCCGCGCCCGCGCCGCGGCGGACGGATTGCCGCCGCCGCCCGTGGCCATCGATCAAGGTCAATTCGTTTCCTTTCAGATGAACGCGAATGTTTATCATGTCCGGGTCATTGCAGAGACGGCGACTGGCGCAACCGCGCTGGTGGAAGCGGTTATCGATAACCAAAGGACGAACCTCGGTAAACTGCCACGCGGGTTGATGTGGCGCGATGGACGCTGAGGATCAAATGCCCGTTGTGGCCTGGAGGTGGAATGTGCGCTCAGCAGGATTGTTCTGATATGGCGGCGATGCCGTTGGATTTGAAGATGAACCCGCGCCTGGATTGGCGCACGGCGTGGCGTTGGTGGCGGGAGGGTCTGCTGGCCTGGCTGCCGCGGCGGATGCACCGCTGGCTGGCGGGTTCGTCGCGGCGGCTGGTCATCCGGGTCGATGAGGGTGGCTATGCGCTGGTGCGTGAAGCCGCCGGGCAAGCGCCGCAGGAGTTGGATCGGCTGGATCGGTTATCTCCGGACTGGAGCGGATTGGCCCGGCGGTTCAGAGCCGAGCAAACCCGCCAGTTGGTGTTGCGGGTTCCCGCTGACCACGCCCTGATTCGCACCCTGCCGCTACCCTTGGCTGCCGAGAAGAATCTGCGTCAGGTCATGGGGTTCGAGATGGACCGGTTGACGCCTTTTGCCGCCGCCCAGGTGTATTACGACGTGATCGTGCTGGAGCGCCAAGTCGAGCAGCGCCGGTTGCGGGTCGAACTGACGGCGTTGCCGCGGACTGCCGTCGAGTCGGTGCTGGCCCAGTTACGGCAACAGGGTTTCTCGCCGGATGTGCTGGATGTGGCGGGCCGGCGACCCGAGTTAAACCTGTTGCCGCTGGAGCAACGCCCGCGCCGGGGAGTGTGGGCAAAACGGATACGGACGATCGTGATCGCGGTCGCCGTGCTGCTGATCGGAGCCGCGGCGTTGTTACCGATCTGGCAGCAACGGCTGCTGGCGATAGAGGTCACGACCCGGATTGACCCGGTCCAGAAAGCGGCAAACCAAGCGCTGGTCTTGCGCGATCAGCTGGATCGCGCCCTGGAAGCCTCCAACATATTGTCCCATAAGAAACAAACCCTTCCGCCGCAGGTGGATGTGTTGCGGGAACTGACCCTCATTTTACCAAATGACACCTGGCTGGAACGCTTGCAGATTAAGGGAGATAGCTTGCAGATTATCGGCCAGTCCGCCAAGGCGTCGGCGCTGATCAGGCTCATCGAGGCTTCGCCACTGTTTAGCAGTGCGACCTTCATGTCGCCGGTGACGACTGATCCGCGCACCAACAAGGAACGGTTCGTGTTGGGTGCCCGGATCAGCAAGGAACCCTAATGGTCGCTGTAGCTGAATCGGGTTGGGGGCAACGACTGACGGCGCTGATGCTGCTGGCGCTCTTGGTGGGTGGTGTGCTGTATCTGGTGGTCGATCAGGGCCTGTTGGCCCGCTATCGCCACTATCGGGAATTTCTGGAACAACAGCAAGCCCGGCTGCAACAGGTAAACCGAATCGCCGCGAGCCGCGATCCGATTCAGCAACTGATGACTAAAATCGGCCAGGATCAGGGCATTACCGCCCAATATCTGCCACAGTCCGCGCCAGCGCTGGCGGCGGCCGAATTGCAGCAGCGCATCCGGTCGGTGGTCGAGGCCGCGGGCGGAACCCTGCGCAGCACTCAGGCCTTGCCGCCGGTCGAGGAAGGCCATACGGTGAAAGTAGCCGTCAGCGTTACGCTGACCGGCGATACCGATAATCTGCAAAAAATTCTTTACGATCTGGAGGGACAGACACCCTTGTTATTTGTGGATAATCTGGAAGTCTCGGCGCGGGAGAACCGCCAGCGCCTGCCGGGCGGCCGAATGGCGACCTACACGCGCATCCAGTTGAGTGTCCAGTTCGAGGTTTACGGTTATCTGCGCAAGAAGGAGGGTGGCTAGTTGACGGCCCGGACGGCAGGTCTGCTGCTATGGCTGCTGATTGGCGGGTTGGCAAGCAGCGCGGTGTTCTGGCAACTGAAGCACCCGCCACAGCCGCCGGTCCTGCCCGCTGCAACGGGTGCGCGGCCACCAGAGTTGCCGGCGCTGACTCCCGTGAAACCCTTTCGGCTGCCGCCGCCAGCGCGTTATGCCAGCATTACTGCCCGCCCGGTGTTTATCGCGGCCCGCCAGCCCGAACCGCCGCCGCCCCCCGATGAAATTACGCCGCCGCAACCTCTTCCGGCCAGTCCAGAACCGACGCCGCCAACCCTGATGGGGGTGATGATTATGCCGCAGGGGCAGGTGGCGCTATTGCGGCCCGAAGAACCGAACGCCAAAACGGCGCGGGCCAAGGTGGGCGATAGGGTCGGAGAATGGCTGCTTGAGGCGATTTTTCCCAACCGGGTGGTGTTGAGCAAGGGGTCGGTGAAACAAGAACTGGCGCTGGTTCGAACCAAAAAGCCGGTCGGATCGAGTACCGGGAAACGAAATGGCCCCAGGCCAGCACCGGTTGCTGCCCCGCCAGACGCGCTGCTGCAACCCGTTCCACCACCGCTGTTCACTGTCCCCGGTCTGCCGCAACAATGAATGCAACAAGGCTCGCTATTTTATGAACAAGATGCTGTCCCTGTCCGCCGCTGGTATGGCCTTAGCGGTATTGCTGAGCGCGTGTGCAACGCCGCCGCCCTCCGAAGAAACTATCCAGCAAACCACGCCCGTCAGTGCTTCGCCGGTCGCTGGATCGCTGCGCCTGACGGCAAAGCCCCTATCGGCTACCGACCGATCCGGGGCCAGTGCGGAGGTGAAAGAAGCGTCCAGAACCACAACTATTCTGCCGGGGACTGGCGATTTCATCGACCTGAAAGCTGCCGTCAAGCCGTCTCCGACCCGGATCAAGGCCACGCCGGGTGAAGTCACTCTCAACTTTGAGGGCGCTGATATCCGTGACGTTGCCAAGGTGGTATTCGACACCCTCAAGGAAAACTACACGGTTGACCCGCTGGTGCAGGGCGAGGTCACGGTGCAAACCAGCCAGCCGTTGACGCCCAATCAGTTATTGCCAACCTTGGAAACCCTGCTGCGGATGAACAATGCGGTGCTGGTACACGAGGGCAATCTGTACAAGATTCTGCCGGGGGCCGGCGCGGTCAAGCAGGGCAACCTGACGCCGCGATTGGGCAGCTCCGGCGGTGGTTACAGTGTGCGAATTGTGCCGCTGCGCTATATCAGCGCCACCGAAATGCAGTCGATCATCGCGCCGTTGCTGCCGGATGGGGCGGTGCTGCGCGCCGATGTTGCCCGCAACCTGCTGATGTTGGCCGGTACGCCACAGGAGCTGGCCAACATTCAGACCACCATCGACACCTTTGATGTGAACTGGCTCAAGGGCATGTCGGTCGGGATGTTCCGGCTGCGCAATATCGACAGCCAGGCGATGGCGACCAACCTGAACCAGGTGCTGGGTGAAGGCTCCGGGACGCCCATCGCTGGTTTGCTCCGGTTTGTGCCGCTTAGCAAAATGAATGCGGTGCTGGTGATTACCCCACAGAAAGAATACCTGCGAGAGGTTGCGGTCTGGATCGAGCGGCTGGACGGGGTTGGCGGCGAGCGGCTGTATGTCTATCACGTCCAGAACAGCCGGGCTGAATACCTTGCCGATTTGCTGAATGGTCTATTTAACTTGGGCAGTGGCGGCAGCAGCGGGCGCGGCGGCGAAGTGGCGCCGGGCTTAAAACCGGCTGAGGCGTCCAGCGGTATGTCTTCTGGCGGAGGTCTCTCCTCTGGCGGAGGTGTGTCCTCGAGCGGTGGCTTGTCCTCTGGCGGAGGTGCGTCCCCGGGTGGTTCCTCATCATCCGCTGGTTCCTCTTCTGCTTCGGGCAGTCGTTCCAGCAGTCGGGCTGGCGCCGCTACGGCAGGCAGCAGCGGCGGCGGCGGGCCGAGCGCCGGGATGGAGGAAGTCCGGATCGTCGCTGATATTGAAAACAACGCGCTGTTGATTTGGGCGACCAACCAGAACCATGAGCGGATTGTCAGCACCCTGGAAAAAATGGATGTCCCCCCCCGGCAGGTGCTGATTGAAGCGACGATCGCCGAGGTGACCCTGACCGGCAAATTGTCGTATGGTGTGCAATGGTATTTCAATAACGATCTGGGTCAGGACTATACGGGAAACGGATTTTTCGGCCTCACCAGTGGCAACACCCCATTGAACGGAACAACAACGACCGATGGCAAAGTGACCACAGTGACCAAAGGATTGGCGATTGCGGCTGACAAGTTTACCTACGTCATCACTGGCGGTAATACCGTGAAGGCGTTGCTCAGCGCGCTGGCCAGCGATGGCAAGGTCAGGGTCTTGTCAGCGCCGCATGTGATGGCGCTGGACAGCCAACAGGCGCAGATCCGGGTGGGTACTCAACAACCGACTCCATCCGGCACTTCCACCGTGAACAATGTGACCACCAGCGGTGGAGTCACTTACAAGGATACCGGGGTGTTTCTGAAGGTATTGCCCCGAATCAATTCCGGGGGCATGGTCAACATGGACATCTTGCAGGAGGTGATCGATGTGGGGCCGCTGGTGGATGTGAGTTCCGGTTCCGTGAGTTCCTCCGGGGAGTCGGTGGCGCTGAAACAGCGCGCCTATTTACAGCGGAGCGTAAACAGCAAGGTGGCGGTGAGGAGCGGCCAGACCGTGGTGCTGGGCGGTCTCATCCGCGATAACCGCGCTGAGGGTGAGAGCGGTGTGCCGGTGTTGTACAAGATTCCGGTGCTGGGGGCGCTGTTCGGCAATACTGCAGAGGAGGTAGAACGTACCGAACTGATCGTCTTGATCACGCCCCGGGTGGTGGAGGATAGCCAAGAGGCCGCGCAGGTCACTGATGAGATCAAGCGCAAGATGCAGGGATTGGCGCCGATGCTGCCGCCGCCAGCGGGTTGAGAACGACCAGGACAGGAGTAGACGATGCAACCAGAAGCACAAGCCGCACTGCGCCGGGTGTGGTTGAAGCAGGAACAAGCCCGCTTTCAACAGCGCAGCCAGAATCACCCTGACGATGCCCAGGTCTGGCGGCAATTGGCGCGGAACTGCTGGGAATTGGACGAAATTGAGCCGGCTTTGGCGGCGCTTGACCGGGTTTTGACGCTGCAACCCGACGATGGTGAGGGGTTATTAGGCCGGATCGTCACCTGTCTGGCGCTTAATCGGAATGAGGAGGCGCTGGCGGCAGCGCTGCGGTTATTGAGGTTATTTCCCGACCACGTCGATGCGCGCTTGCAGCAGATTGAGGCGCTGCGCCGATTGGGGCGGTCAGCCGAGGCGCTGACGGTTGGTGACGAGCTACTGGCGTTGCCCGGCCTCGCTCCGGCAACGCGGTGTTCAGCGCTTACAGTCAAGGTGGTGCTGCTGGGCGGTTTTAACCAGAACGAGAAGGCCTTGGCGGTTGCCAAGGAAGGACTGGCGTTAGTGCCGAATGATCCGATGCTGGGCTTGCATCGCGCTACGCTACAGGCGCGGCTGGGGCAATTCCCCGAAGCGCTGGCGGGAATTGACGCGCTGATCGCCGCGCCGGAAACCCGGTTTGGTGCGTTGTGCGTCAAGGCCCGGGCGCTGGCGGCGTTGCGGCGGTTTGATGAAGCCGATGCGATCCTGGTTGATCTCCAGGAACATTCTCCGCATCCGTCACTGGAGGCGATGTTCGAACCCCGGCGGTTGCCGGGCGAGACCTTGCCGGACAGTTTGCCCAAGCGCTACACGGCACGCGGGTTATATCTGATCGATTTTTTCAATGCCCGCGCCAACTGCGACTGGAGCGAGTGGGCGGCGGTGCTGGCAAATATCGATGATTTGACCGCTGACGCCTTGCGCTATGGCTTCGTGGCGGGGATCGAACCGTTTAGTTTATTGACCCTGCCGATTACGCCCGCCCGGCAAGCGGCAGTAGCACGCGCCCAGGCTACAGCGGTGGCGGCGCACATGGCGCCGATCCGGGAAACTCTGCACATCGAATGGCCGACGGTGCTGAATCATGGCCGGTTACGGATTGGCTATGTCTCCGGCGATTTTCGCAATCACGCCACTGCGCACTTGGCCCGCAAGCTGTTTCGGACCCATGACCGAAGCCGGTTTGAGATTGTTGGGTTCAGTCTGCGTCCTGATGATGGCAGCGAATATCGGCGCGATAGTGCTGCGGGTTGCGACCGGTTTGTGGAACTGTTTGGGCTGAGCAACGCGGAAGCGGCGGTGCGCATTACCCAGGAGGAAATTCACATTCTGGTGGATATGCACGGCTACACCCGGTTTGCCCGGCCAGAGATTTTTGCGTTGCAGCCCGCACCCGTGCAAGTCAGTTTCCTCGGCTATCCGGGTACGCTCGGCGCGGCCTGTGTGCCGTATATCATCGCCGACCAGGTGGTGCTGCCGGACGAGTTGCGGCCCTGGTTCAGTGAGCAGCCGGTTTATCTGCCGGATTGTTATCAGGTGAACGACGATGAACAACCCATAGCGGCAACCGGCGTCACCCGGGCCGAGGTCGGGTTGCCGGAAAATCAGTTCGTTTTTTGCTGCTTCAACCATTTCCGGAAGATTGATCCGGAAACTTTTAGGGTGTGGATGCGGATTCTGGATCAGGTTCCAGGCAGCGTTCTTTGGTTGCAGGCCGACAGTGTGCAGGGCATGGATCGGTTGCGCCGGGAGGCAGGGGCGCGTGGTGTGGATCCAGCGCGGCTCATGTTTGCGCCGTACCTGCCTAAAGCGCTGCACCTGGAACGGCTGCGGCTGGCGGACCTGTTTTTGGATACTTTCGTTTATAACGCCCATACAACAGCCAGCGATGCGCTGTGGGTAGATCTGCCGATCGTGACGTTGCGCGGCGGATCTTTTCAGTCGCGGGTTTGCGCAAGTCTGTTAGGCACACTGGGATTGCCGGAGCTGATTACCGATCACAGCGCGGCGTTCGAGGTATTGGCGGTGGCCTTAGCGCATGATCCGGAGCGATTGCAGGGGTTGCGGGCGCGATTGCGGGCGCGGCGGTTGATGGAGCCGCTGTTTGATACGGCGCGTTTCGTTCGGGGCTTGGAGCGGTCGTTCTGGTTGCTGTGGGATTGCTATCATGCGAACCGGCAACCTGAACCGCTTTATCTTCAAAAGGATAGCGATTTTGGCCCGGTCGTTTGAAACCCGCTATCGGGTGTGGCGGTGATTTTATGCAGGTTTGTTGCTTTTATGAAACTACGGCGCGGCTTCTCGATGTGGTTATTCAGAATGTCCGGATTAGGCTTAACATTCGGAATTGCCGTTACTTATGCCGGCGTGGTTTTCAAAGGTGGATTCTTTGTTCGCGGTAGCGAAGGATCAATTTTGTTGGGTTGCTGTATTGACAACAACACTTTGTTGTGTAGAATCCACAGACAGTGAGGCGTGCCACCGTATAGACGGGCAAGTGCTTAACCGCTAAACTGTTCGCCAATGTGGTTCGGAAACCCTCTTCAAGGTTTGTTTTTTGCCAACACTTAGGAGCTGATGCTATGAGTTTTAAGGTGAACAAAATTGCGGCCGCTGTGGCTGTGAGTCTGGGGACTTCGGTTGTGGGCATGAATGTCGCGCAAGCCGATGCGGTGTTTTTCCCGTACTTGATCGCATCGCCTGCGGTTACGACCATTTTGTCGGTCGTCAATGAGGGACCGACAAATAGCAAGCTCCACTATCGGTACTACTACAAGGAGGATGCCGGCAGTGCCGAGGCGAATCGTCTTTCTGGATGCACGGAAGCCGATTACCCCAACTGGACGAGCCCTAATGATGTCGTGACCTTTGATATCAGCAATGTTTTCGGGGCTCCTCGCAATGGTGTACTGTTTGAGGGGGCTACTGGCGGAAACTACGATGATTTCGCGATCTTCCGTCACAAGACAATCCGTGCCAATGCCGTTGTTGACAATGACTTTTCGGGCTTTAGCTTCGCGAAGAATGTCAACGGCGAGGCGTTCATCATCGAATTCGCGAGCGGTTCTGTCTGGGGTTATTCAGCTTATAATGCGGCTGAAATCCTGACGTACACTGGTGCCTACGTCGGTGCACCGGCGGATGCTCTGAAGTCCGTAAATCCCGTGAATGAATTCGATTTCTCGGACCGTGTCGAGGTGAACGGTGAGGTGTTGGTAGCGGCACCAACTAACGAGAGTAAAGCGAATATAATCGAAAGGTATCGGGTGCCGATTACGATCATGCCATTCAAGGAGGTTACAACGCGCCTGTTCGTAACGCCGATTAACCCCAACAAGCCTTTCCAGGTGCCGACTGAAAAGAATCTCTATACGGCGGGTATCCGCTTGGAAGTAAACGACAACACCAGTCTGCAACAGGTGATGTTTGATCGTGACGAGAACCCGGTCTCTGGTCGGGTCACCAAGCAGGTTGTCTGCGTAGGTGCGGTTGATGTGCCTGAGTTGATCAATGAGGCCATTCGTTCGCGGGTAGCGAATGGCGGGTGGAGTAATGTTGGCATTATTTTGGGTGGCCTTCCTGCTCCCGCTGTCGCTGTTAACCAGGCGATTGTCCTCAAGCTGGAATATGGTGTCGCGGTTCCACCGGCAACAGAAGCAGCGCTGGATGGCGTCCTTGTTGGTTCCGGTAGTTATAACAACGGCTACTGGTTGCGTAAGGGCATTCGCGAATCCGTGCCGCGCAACTTTATGATAGCTGGTTTTGGTAGTTATCCGGTACTCCCGGTATTCCTGATGCCTGAAGCGGCCCAGGACGTTAATGCGCCTTACCCGGTGATCAGCACACAGGGGGTGGATGCCTATAATGCTACTGTGGCTCTTGAAGCGCGGTTGCCATCAGGGATCAGCTACCAGGATTACGTTCCCTATTCATGGAATACTTCGTATGAGTATTACCTAGCGAATGTGGCGAATATAGCTGCTGGGCGTCACCCTGTATATGAACCCTTTAATGTCGTTGAACAGGCGTTGAAGTCAATAGCGCAGTAAATTAGCGCGGCCTAGGCCGGGCGGAAGGGCCACCTTGGGTGGCCCTTTTTTATTGATTCGCCTCCGGAGGCAAGGTCGATCAAGCCGATCAAGGCTGACCGCCGGGAAAAAGCCGGTACTCAATTCTGATCGTCCATTAGGCGATTAGCTACCCCCTGACCTAAAGGCCAGGGTCTCTCGTGGAGAAGCCCGATGACAAAATTTTTCCTCACACTAGCGAGTGTGCTGCTGGCGGCAATTGCGCAGGCGGACGATCGTTTGAATCCCGTGGTGTTAAACCAGCACGTCCTGGACCAGTACGCGACTTGGGATTTTGCGCTGTCTGAAAGTGGCAAACCCTGGTTTGCCTATTATGGCGTGGATAATCTGTTGTATGTGCGTCGACCGGATGGCACCGAGGTCGCGCTGGGCGCTACTGATCGGTCACGCCAGCAATCCGGGTTGGCCATAGCGCCAGTCGATGAGCGCTTGAGCCTATTCTGGCGGGACAAGCTGCCTCGTAAAAATCTGTATTTGCTGCCCAAACTTGATCCCACCGGAGTTGCGCCGCCACCGGTCGTGGTTGGCAGTGAAGAATCCGAGCCGCTGGTCCGGATGAATCTGGCCCAAGGTGGTGGCGTCGATTACCTGCTTTGGATGGGTGAGAAGGGCGATCCAAAAAGCGGGGAGAAATACCATATTTACTTCCGCACGGTTGATCAGGACGGTAAGGCGCTATCGCCGGTGGAACAAGTCATGCCCGGCATCTACCCCGCCTGGATTGTTGCGCCGGATGTAATCCCGGTGTTTTCCTGGATGATGTACGAAGACAAGCCGGCAATGACCATGCGAGTCTTTGATCGCGCCAAAAAGAGTTTTAGCCCACTGGTGAAGATCGCCGATGCGCCTACGATTAGTCCGATTTTCGAGGCGTTTAAATCGGGCGACCGCTGGTTCCTGTTGTGGTTGGGCCATTATGGCGATAAAGGGGAACTGTTGCTGGAAGGCACCTACTCGGACGATAAAGGCCAGACCTGGAAGCGATTCGCCATCGAGGATCTGCGTGGCCTGGATATGGGCAGCGTCAGCATCGTTAGCGACCAAAAGACTAACCTTATCATTGCGCTGTATGGCAATCGGCAGTTGATGGACCCCACTAACACCACTAACATCAAGAACAATGTCTATGTGGTGCGATCCACCGACAACGGTACGACCTGGCAGAAACCGCAGACAGTGCGTTCCGACGAACTCCGCTTGACCAAGGCGCAATATCCGGTGCTGGCGCTCGGTTCACAACCAGGGACTGTAATGCTGGCTTGGGAAGACTGGCGTGATATCCGTCCCAACGTCTATGTGAGTTATTCCAAGGACTATGGGGCAACGTGGGAACCGGCATTGCCGTTGGGTCGGCCTGGAGTTTGGAACCTGGGTCTGGATTTGCAGCCCCATTCGATGATTGGACGGGAGGACCGTTTCTCACTGATCGCCAAGCAATATAAGGACGACGCGCTGTCGGCAAATAAGGATTACGTTCTGTATAGTTTTACTTGGGATGAAGTCAAGCGGAATGCTGCGGAATTCAAGATTTCGGAACTCCAGCGGGCGCACGCCACCGAGGCCCGGTTGCGCGAACGGGCGACGCAATACTGGCAAGCCATGCAGGATGGTCAGTACGAGATGACTTACGCCATCATGGACCCGTTCTACCGCAGTCAGCGCGATCTTAAAGCCCACCTTTCCAGCAAGGGCCGGGTGAAATATCATCGCTTTCAGGTCGGTCCGATTGTCCAGAAAGGCAATCTTGCCCGGGTTCAGATCGAAATAGAAACTTCGGTTCCCGAGTTCAAACTGCCGGACGGCAAGATCATCAGTCAACCGGCTAAAACCGTATCATTCCTGCAAACATGGGTCTTCCTGAATGATGACTGGCATCTTGAATATTACGATGAGATGGCCGAAAAGAGTTCTACCAGTTACTAAACTGGATCGCGGACGGTGTGCTGAATGAAACCGATCTACCGGTTACCTGGTGCGTTGCGGCTATTCCCGCCCTTCGTAGGGCGGGAATTGCGTGAGCAATACGCCGGTTCTGTTTTGGGGGTGCTGTGGAGCGTTCTGCAACCGGTCTTGTTGATTCTTTTGTATTGGTGGGTATTCGCCACCGTCATGCAAATCCGGTTTCCAGCAAATTCTGCGCTGGCGGATACGCCATTCATCGTGTTTCTGCTATCGACCTTGTTGCCGTGGTTCGCTTTTCAGGACAGTCTGAGCCGCGCCACGGGTGCTATTCTCAACCGGCGTGACATGGTCCGTAAGGTTCACTTTCCCGCACAGGTATTTCCCTTGGCAGCGGCGGCGGCGGCTTTTATGGTTCATTCGGGCTGTTACTTGCTGTTTCTGGTCGCTTTCGCCCTGTGGCACGGTGGGTTACCGGTCAGTGCATGGGGGGCGGTGATCGTGTTGCTGGGCTTCCAGTTTGCCGTAACTGCCGGGTTGGGATTGCTGTTAGCGTCCTTCACTGTTTATCTGCGCGATATCCAGCAGGTGTTGAGTTTACTGCTGGCGGTCATTTTCTACACCGCGCCAATACTCTACCCGTTGTCGCAAGTACCGGCAGAATTTCACAGTCTGATTCATTTCAACCCGTTTACCATCTTCGCCGAGGCCTATCATGGTGCGGTATTAGCCGGTGTCTGGCCAGAACCGGCGGTATTGGCAGGACTGATGCTGTTTGCCATTGGTTCGCTCGTTGCAGGCGTTTATGCCTTTCGGCGGCTAGAACCGGGTTTCGCTGATGTGTTATGAATGAAATCAAACCGGCCCTAAGGGTCAGCGGACTGACCAAAATCTACCGCTTATATAATCACCCCATGGATCGCTTAAAAGAATTATTGTGTCGACAGCCACGCCATAGCGATTTTGTAGCGTTGCGCGACATTACTTTTGAATTGCCGCACGGACGAACGCTGGGCATCATCGGTGACAATGGCGCTGGTAAAAGTACGCTGCTGCAACTGGTCGCCGGAACGATGACGCCTACTTGTGGGACCATTGAGCGTGATGGCGTGGTATTGGGCCTGTTGGAGTTGGGCGTTGGCTTTCACGCTGAATTCACTGGCCGGCAAAATATCTTTCTGTATGGCGACGTTCTCGGCTTATCGCGCCGGTTAATACAAGCCGGTGTAGACGAGATCATTGCTTTTGCCGAATTGGAAGCTTTTATTGATCAGCCGCTGAAAACCTATTCCACGGGTATGCGGATGCGGTTAGCCTTTTCGTTAATCACTACGCTGGATCCGGATGTTCTGATCGTCGACGAAGCATTGTCCGTCGGCGACGTGTATTTCCAGAAGAAGTGTATTGACCGGATGCTGGAATTCAGAAATCGCGGTCGCACAATTATTTTCTGCTCCCATAGTCTTTATCAAGTCAGCGTTTTTTGTGATGAGACGATTTGGTTGCAGGCCGGCCAGATCCGGATGTACGGCGAAACCCTTCAGGTTATTCCTGCCTACGAGGCTTGGCAGGCTCAGCGCAGTGTCCAGCATGATCAGGCTGATGCTGGAGTAAACCGGGAAATTTTAGTACGCATTATCAGTATTGAGTTGCTGAATCAACAGCCTTGTTGGCGCGGAGATGACCTGCGTTTCCGGTTGCACATTGAAAGCGCCAGTTCTGATTTGCTCTTTCATGTTTCTTTTTCAATCAAGATGCAAAATGGTTACGGAGTATTTGCGACCGGTACGCATCTCATTGGTCATCCGCCATTGCAGGGTCGAGAACGTGACATACTGATTACCTATCCAAAAGTTCCGTTGATGGGAGGCATCTATAGTGCACATGCTCGTATTTTTGATGATCAGGGCTTGATGATTTATCACGAAAAAATCCTAAATGAATTTGAAGTGAGAAAGGACTCATTGGAGTTGGGTGTTTGTCATCTGGAAAATGATTGGCAAATTGAATAAAAGCGTTCATAAAAAAGCGTACCTAATTTTCCAGGACGAACGAGATAGCGTCATTATGAACTCTCGGCGTCTTTATTCTATATAAATGATTTATAAAGTAATTTTTTATTAAACACCTCTCAATTTTTGAGAAAAAATCTTATAAATCAAATACAAAGCAAGAGATCGGGAATTGCTGAAACCTTAGTCGATCATGGGTATAGAACTAGCACTCTGTGATTATTTTAGGAGACGCTTATTTGCCCGGATTTTTGATAATCCCGCTGATGTAATCGGTGGCGTTCTGAGTAAAGCCGAAATTTTGTTCCTTAATGGGGAAATTAACTTGTTCCCACTACTCGGCATCACCGCCGGCTATGCTTTAAGATGTTGGTTAATTTTCTGGCATGGATCGGTGTTGCTTTCTGGGCTGCACGCCGTTGGCAGTTTAGTAGCTCTCCGATTGGCGTAGTACTTGTCAGCATGTTTATCCTGTCTTTTTCGATAGTTGTGGTTGTGTTTTTTGCCCCGCTTTTTATCCCATATCGTTCCACTAGCCACTATCATCGCTGTCTGTTTTGCCACCGATGTTGGAGTCTCCTTCATTATAAAGTGAAAAATGTAAAAGACTTTTTAAAACGATTAGCCATGCAGTGTGCTGACCAAAGCGGTCAACACAGGCATGAGAAGCCTCTTATCCGATTACTTATGGTCACCCGGGAGCGCCCGGATGATCGGCGTTATGGGCTGGGCAAAAGTCTTGATCCGGTACTGGAAGCATTAAACTACGAGGCCGTGGAATACCGTTATCTAACCCAGGATGACGCCGGTCAACGGAGCTGGGATTGGCTGCGTCGGGCGCATCGGTGGATAACTTGGGGGTTAACGCCGGTTTTACGCGGAACCGAGGTTGCCGGGGTGACTTGGGGTGTACTGGAACGCGCCAACATGGGACGACTGGCGGTAAAAGTCGCCTTGGCCGAAGGCTGGACCCATGTCCATTGTCACGATCCGCTGATTGCCTGGGGATTACGCTGGTCCCTGCGTTTGAACTGCCATTCTGCGCCGATTCGTTGGGGAGTCACCGAGCATGGCTTTGGCTGTTACGCCCAGGCCATCCACGAAGATGGAGCGCGTTTGGGCCAGCAGGTCATGCGCTGGATGCGGCGATTGGAAAGCCGGGTGTTGCTGGCCGCAAACTGGGTGATCTGTCCAACCCGTCTCGCTCAGGCGCAGCTGTTGCGCGACTTGGCCTTACCACGGCTTCCCGCTCATTTTCATGTGATTCCCCACCCCGCACCCACGGTTAACCTGCCTTGCCGAGCTACGGCGAGAAATGAGCTGGGTTGGGCCGATCACGAATGGGTCTGGTTAGCAGTAGGACGATTGGCACCGCTGAAAGCCTTTGATTTGCTCATCCGGGCCTTCGCGTTGCTGGCTGGCCGAGTCGCTATTCGCCAGCGCCTGCATATCGTCGGCGGCGGTAATCCGATCGCTTTACTGGCGCTAGCCCAATCGCTCGGGGTGTCGAACCGGGTCAGCGTTGGCGAAACCGACCAAATCGGGCGCTATTACGCGGCAGCCGATGCCTACATCAGCACCTCCCGCACCGAATCTTTTGGAATGGCGAATCTTGAAGCCTTGACAGCGGGTTTGCCGGTTCTGGCGACGGCGGCGGGGGGCGTACCGGAAGTTATGGGTGAAGCGGCGGGGTTGATGCCGGTGGATGCCCCGGAAGTATGGGCGATCCTGATGCAAAATTTCGTAGAAAACCCGGCGGAGTGTCAACAATGGTCACGTCGTGCTCTGAACCGGGCAGGCCAGTGGCCCGACAGCGCGAAGGTGGCTTGCGCCTATCGGGCGGTATATGCCGGAACGCCGGTTCCCGATTTGAGGCTACCCGCCGCTGAGCAATTTGCCGCGCCACCGTTGCGCCAGCCGATCTTTCGGGTGATCGAACCGCTTTCGCTGGCTGGCATTGGCCGGGTGCTGGTTTTTGCTCCTCATGCCGATGATGAGACGCTGGGGTGTGGTGGACTTATCGTCTTGCTGGCTGATTCCGGGATACCGGTACAGGTTTGTGTGATCAGTGATGGCTACTTGGGTGACCCGGAACACCGAATGTCCGGCGATACCGTGGAACGCCGCAAAGCCGAAGCGCGCCAAGCCACCCGGGTTCTGGGTAGCCTGCCCCCCCGTTTTTTAGGGCTGCCGGATGGCGGACTGGACGGGGTAGACAATCTGCCTGAGTTGATGGCGGCTGAGATCGCTGCTTTCAATCCCGACTGTATTCTGTTGCCTGCTGAAAGCGATGCCCATTCAGACCATGTAGCGACGGCGAAGGCCGGACGGCAAGCGATACGGCGACTCCGTCAGAAGATGCGGATACTGTGTTATGAACTGTGGACGCCCTTGCCGATTAATCGACTACTCGATATTTCCACAGTGTTCGACCGCAAAACTGCGGCGTTGGCCGGTTATAAATTACCCTTGTCTTATGTGGATTACTTGGCGGCGGTAACCGGATTGGCTCAGTACCGGGGAATTCAGCTACCCGCGGGGCGCGGTTTGGCTGAGGGCTATCTGGAACTATGATTTATGCAAATTGAACCGGTTTGCGCGGGTGATCGCGAAGCGTTATTTCAACTCTTTACGCGGTGTTTTGGTCTTGCGCCGCAGCGGGAAACCTGGCAATGGAAATACGATGCCGGCGCTGGAGTGGGCGTGGTGGCGCACGATCGTGGCGAGTTAGTCGCGCACTACGGGGCATTGATTCGTCGCGTACTGTTCCAGGGAGAGCATGGACAGGCATTAGCGCCGATGGATGTGATGGTCGCTCCCGAACAGCGGGGCGTACTTAGCAAGCAGAACGGTTTGATGGCGCAGACCGCCCGCTACCTCTTCCAACAGCAGTTCGGGGAGGGGAAACCCTGTCGGCTGGCGATGGGGTTTCCTACCCGCCGGGCCCGGGCGCTGGGAGCAAGGCTGGGACTGTATATTGATGTGAGCGTGGTCGATGAACTGTCGTGGTCGTCGCGACCGCTGAACTGGTATGAGCGGTTGCAGTATCGAATCACACCGTTGCGCGATGGCGATCTGGATGCTTGGGTCAACCCGGCTTGGCGGGCGATGGCGGCTGATTTTCATGAGATGGTGATTGGGGTGCGTGACAGTGCTTGGGTTCGTTACCGCTATCTGCAACATCCAGCGCGAAACTACTTGGTGCTGGGCATCCAGAATCGTTGGGGGACCCACCGGTTGGGAGTGGTTGTGGTTCGTGAGGATGAGGACAGCGGGTTGGAATGTCTGGACCTGATTGCACCGCGTTCAACCATGCCCGAATTGGTGAGGGTGTTGCGGCACTACTGTAGCCATTTGAGTCGAACCCGGTTGCATCTCTGGGTGAACCGGTTGTTGCGGGAGCCATTGATGAGTGCCGAGGTTGAGGTACTCGACCGCGATATGCGCCTAACTGTCACCGTCGGTCCAAACAGCGAATATTACGCCCGCCGATGGTGGATTACCAACGGCGATACTGATTTTCGTTGACAATAACCTGGACTCAATGATCAATCCCCATCGCCCTCGGGTGCTATTTGTACTGCCGGCCATCACTATGGGTGGGGCAGAAATCCGCTTGCTGAATATGCTGGATCAGTTTGAGCGGATCGAACCGGCGCTACTGACACACCGAGTCTTGCTGGAGTATTGCCCCAGTAACATTCTGGCGCTGCCGTTTGAGGGCTATCCGGATTGTGTTAACCCCTATCCGTTCGATTGGAAAAATGCTTGCGCCTATGCCCGAGCCATTGCTGAGACAGGAAACCGGTGGGGAGCAGCGCTGGTTTTTGGCTGGATGCACAATGGCAGTATCTTCACAGCGCTGGCGGGAACCCTGTTTGGTCTGAAGAGCCGCTTGGCGGGTAGTGTGTTGGGGCCAATTTCGGAACACTATCGTTTTCAGGGACTCTCGCCCACCTGGTACGAGCGTGTACTCCTTACTTTCACTTTTCGCCGATTGCAGGGTCTGGTCGTTCCCTCCGATGGCACGCGGCAAGACCTGATCGACTATTGTTATGCCCCCGCCCGATATGTACAGCGGATCTACAACGGCGTTGACTTGGCTAAGGTGCGCGATCTGGCTCAGTGGGCGCTGCCGAAACTTCCTTCGGATGCGCCGGTGGTGCTGGCGGCTTCGCGGTTGAGCCTGGAGAAAGGGTTTGATGTGCAATTGCGGGCCTTTGCGCGAGTGCGTCAAGTCACTAACGCCCGCTTTTTCATTCTTGGCGAGGGACCGCTGCGTCTCCGGATCGAAGGCTGGATTACCGAACTGGGATTATCAAACGACGTAAAGCTGCTCGGATTTCAGCGCAACCCGTTTGCTTGGATGCGCCTCGCCTCAGTGTTTTTAATGGCTTCCAGACTCGAGGGTTTCGGGAATGCGCTGGTCGAGGCCATGTCACTGGGTCTTCCGGTGGTGAGTACTGCTTGCCCGTATGGTCCCCGAGAGATTGTCGAACAGGGGCACAGTGGTCTGCTGTCGCCAGTGGATGATGATGCGGCATTAGCTGATAACCTGTTGCGCGTATTGCAAAACGCTGAGTATGCAACTCGGCTGGGTGAAGGTGCGCGGTTACGGGCAAAGGCTTTTACGATGACAGCGATGATTGAAGGTTACGAACGGTTTGTTTTAACCTGCTTGAAAAATATTATTATTAGTTAAGATAATAGGTAGAAATTCTTGTTTTAGCGCCAAGTGCCGTCGTTCCGACCGGGAAGCGCTGCCCAGTGTCAAGGAAGGCCACCGTAGATGCCCCAGAGAAGCCGTTTCAGCGTTCCGTTTCAGCGTCGAAAATTGACATCCATTGAGAATTGCTACCATGCCGAAACCGGGCCAATTATCCATGACGAATATGTCTGGCGCGAGAACGGGCTATTCACGCTGAGCCGCACTGACTTGATGCGGTTGCTGATTCAGCAGCGGGCGGTGACGTGATCCGGCTTGGCATTTCGATCGTCACCTATGCCCCAAATCTGGCGCTGCTAACCCAGGTCTTGGCGCAACTGGGGCAAGCCTTGCGCCACGCCCGTCAGCACGACGAGTTGATCGAAGCCCGGTTAATCCTGGTTGACAACGGCCCCGGTTCCGGTTGGCGGGAACCCTTGCAGCAGCTACTCGAAACCGCCGCCGGGTCCGTCCCGTTCGAGTTATTGAGCGGACATGGCAACCTCGGCTATGGCGCCGGTCACAACTTGGCCCTTCAGCGCAGCGCCGCCGATCTGCACCTGATTCTCAATCCCGACGTGTTGCTGGAAGAGGACGCCTTGAGCGTGGGACTGGCGTTTCTGGCCGCATATCCCGAAGTCGGGCTGGTCACGCCGGCGGTCTGGGATCCAGCGGGACAACGCCAGTATTTATGCAAACGCTATCCGACCGTGCTGGATTTGGCGTTGCGCGGCTTTGCCCCAGCCGGGTTGCGGCGACGGTTTCAAGCCCGCCTGGATCGGTACGAACTGCGCGATCAGATCGGTGACGCGCTGTTCTGGGATCCGCCCGTCGTCAGCGGTTGTTTCATGCTGGGGCGACAGGCGTCGCTGGCGCAGGTCGGGGGATTTCGCCCGGAGTATTTTCTCTATTTCGAGGATTTTGACCTGAGTTTGCGACTGGCGGCGGTGACCCGGCTGGTTTATGTGCCGCAAATTCGCATTGTGCATTGGGGCGGTCATGCGGCGCGCAAGGGCGTTCGCCATATCAGTTTGTTTCTGCGAGCTGCGGCGCGGTTCTTTCAGCAACACGGGTGGCGATGGTGGTAGCTGCGGATTTCTTCCACGACCGGCCGGTGCTGGTTACCGGCGCGACCGGCTTCATCGGCCGTCGCCTGGTCACGGCCTTGCGGGAACGCGATGCACGGGTGCGGGTGCTGGTTCGCTCCATCAGCAGTGTGCCGCTGGACTGGGAGCGGGTAGAGACTGTTACTGGCGATGTGGCCGACTCGGCTAGTCTCATCCGCGCCGGTGCCGGCATCGATACCGTGATCCACGCCGCCGGGTTCGCCCATGCCGATGCGGCCAATACTCCAGAATTTGTTGCCCGACACTGGGCGATTAATGCCGAGGGAACTTTTCGCCTGCTCGATGCAGCAGTCGCGGCGGGAGTCAAACGCTTCATTTTCCTCAGCAGCGTCAAGGCGGTCGGCGAGCCGGGGTCAAGCTGGGTGGACGAATGCTGGGATACGTCGCCGGAGACGCCTTATGGCCAAGCTAAACGCGCTGCTGAAGAACGAGTGCTGGCGGTGGGACGGGTCACGGGAATGCCGGTGGTCAATCTGCGTCCGGCACTGGTTTACGGCCCCGGCATGAAAGGCAACTTGCCACGCTTGATCGATGCCGTGCGGCGCGGCTGGCTGCCGCCCCTGCCAGAGACGGGCAACTGCCGGTCGCTGGTTCATGTGGACGATGTAGTGCAAGCCGTGCTGCTGGCGGCGGCGCGGCCGGTGGCAGCGGGACAAACCTATTTCGTCACCGATGGCCAGTCCTATTCAGGACGGGAGCTGTACCTCCTGATCCGCCGGGGACTGAATTTGCCAGAGCCGCACTGGGCGCTGCCAGCCCCGGTGTTCTATGGCCTGGCCAAGCTGGCGGATGGTTGGTTGCGGCTGGCGGGACGGCGGAACCATCCGGTTCAAACCGCGCTGAACCAGGTGCTAGGCGGAGCCGGTTACGACTCCAGCCGCATTCAGCGGGAACTGGGTTATCGGCCGGAATGGACGCTGGCGCGCTATAGCGAAAGTGCGAGGGCAGGACGAGGGTCATGATCGAAACCAGGCATTGGAGTGGCCGGCAGGTGGGTGGTGTGGCGCTGGCGGCGGTGGGCGGCGCAGTGGCGACTCTGCTGATTTTACTGTTGTTTTATCAGCTTGATGGGCTGGCCGGGGTGGCATCGCCGCTGATTCTGAGCGGAACTGAATGGCAAGTAGCCGCCGGTCAGGGCGGGCCGACCGCCGCCGGTTTGGAAATCCGCCAGCCGGATGTGCGGGGCTGGGTGGCAGCGCAAGGCTCCGCCCGGATGGCGCGGGCCAATCTGTATCGGCGACTGTCCTGGCAGGTGGATGGTCTGGTCCCGGATCGTGAGCTGCGGCTGATTTGGGCCACGCACGCCGAACCGCGCACCGTGCGGGAACGGGTTTTGCCGTCAGCCGGGCCGGAAGGTGGCGAGTTCGATTTGAGCGATGAACCGCACTGGCAGGGCCGGATCGCCATGATTGGCCTGATGACGCACGGGCCACTGCCACAACCGCTGCTGATCCGTCGGCTGGAATTGCGGCCAGCGCGATTGAGCAGTGCTGAATTGTTGCGCCGGGCCATCGAAGACTGGACCTCGTTCGACGACTGGAGTCAGCGCTCGATTAACTACACCAGCGGTGCGCCCCGAGATGCGCTGTTTCCACCGGTGCTGATTGTGGCGCTGTGGGTCGGTTTCAGCGCTGCGTGCTACGCGCTGTTTGCGCCGCCGCGCTGGCGAGCTGAAGGGCGGCTGCCTTACGCCGTGCTGTTTCTGCTCGGCTGGCTGGCGCTGGATGGGCGCTGGCAATGGGATTTGCACCAGCGCTTGGCGCAGACGCGTGAACGCTTCGCCGGCAAGAATGAGGTTGAACGGCGGCTGGCTGATCTCGACGGCGAGTTCTACCGGTTTCTGGGCGAGGTCCGGCAGCACTTGCCGGAACAACCCACGCGGTTATTCATTCTCAGCAGCGATCCGCACAGCTTCTGGGCCGGTCGCGCTCGCTACCATTTATTGCCGCATAACGGTTATGCCGGACTGGCGCAATTACCGCACCCTGACCAGGCGCATCCCGGCGACTATGTGCTGATTCTCGCGCCGCTGGCCAGTGTGACTTACCGCGCTGAGCAACGGATTCTGGAAAGCGGCAAACAGCGCTTGCCCGCCGAGCTGTTATACGCGGCACCGGCGGGGACGCTGTTCCGGGTGCGAGGAGGCAAATGACGATGGGCTGGTGGGGGGTGGGATTGGCGATCGGTTTGCCGTGGCTGACCGGGACGCTCTGGATATCCGGTGGTCGGCGCGGGGACGGAGTGCCCGGCGGCGGAGCTGTGGCGATGGGCTATGGCTATGTTCTCGGTCTGCTGGTCGTCACCTTGTTGTTGCGGGCGCAGGCGGCGCTGGGCTGGCGGCTGGACGCGACTGCGCCGCTGGTCATCATGGCGCTGGTAGCGCTGGCGGGCGGCTGGCGAATCTGGCGGCAGGTGACCGGTCACACGCCCCATCCCGGCCCGCTTCTGCCAAGAGGACGAGGGGCTTCGCGCTGGCAATGGCTGCTGTTCGCGCTGCTGCTGGGTTGGCTGGGCTGGCGATTTGTGATCCTGGCGCAGGAAATCTGGCTGCGGCCACTGTATCCCTGGGATGCCTGGACCACTTGGGCCGTTCGGCCCCGGGTATGGTCGGAGTGGCGCGAGTTGATCCCGTTTGTAGCCCCTCAACTGTGGTTGGCTGACCCGACCGGATCGGCTTATACCATCGAGGCCTGGGCCTATCCCTGGACCGTGCCCTTGCTGGCGCTATGGCCGACCCTGGCGTTGGGTGCCTGGAACGAGACTGCGGCGAACCTGCCCTGGCTTGGCGCGGCGCTGGCACTGGGATTTGGCTTCTACGGGCAGGCGCGCTGGTGGGGAGCATCGCCGCTGATCGCGTTGATCTTTACTTGGCTGCTATTGTCGTTGCCCCTGCTGGATACCCATATCGCCTTGGCCGGTTATGCCGACTTCTGGCTGGCGACGGTGTTCGGCTTGTCGGTGATCGCGTTCTGGCAATGGGCGCGAACCGGCGACCGCCGGCAGGGCGTCCTGGCAGTGCTGCTGGCGCTGGCCTGTCCGCTGCTCAAGCTGGAAGGCGCAGTCTGGCTGATGCTGTTTATTCCGGCGCTGCTGACGGTCGGGTTACGGGGCTGGCCGTTGCGGATACTCGCGGCAGCCGTGGCGATCCTCGGAGTCGGCTGGTGGGCGGTGGGCGGCGTGGCGTTTACCCTTCCGGGATGGGGCGCGTTCAGCCTGACCCCGACGCTGATTCAAGTTCCATCGCTGGGGACGTTTAATCTGGGCTATCGGGGCAGCTGGGACCCGGTGTTGAACAACTTTTTCGTTCTTTCCAATTGGCATCTGTTCTGGTACCTGGCCCTGATCGGCGTCGGGCTGGTGGTGGTTCGCTGGCCGGTGGAACGCTGGCAACACGCGCAACTGGTTTTGATGGTTGCCAGCCTGGCCGCGCTGTTCGTGCTGTTTTTTATGACTGACGCGCAGCGCTGGGCCGAGTACTACACCAGCATCAACCGGGTGTTTTTCGAATTCATTCCGGCTTTCCTGTTTTGGGTGCTGACCGTCCTGGTTCCGCCGCGTTCAACCGGTCGCGCTGGCCAACGTCTGCCGGTAGCTCTCGATCACGGCGGCAGCGACCGGCCCGATCCCGAACTGCTCCTGCAGCGCGGTCACCCCGGCTAGACCCAGCCCCGCCCGACGTGCCGGGTCCGCTTGCAGTTCCCGCAGCGCCGCAGCCAGCGGCACAGGATCGCCCGGCGGAACCAGTAAGCCATGCCCCGCCCGCTGCACCACCCAGCCGGTCCCTGAACCGGGGATAGCGCTAACCACTACCGGCTTGCCGAAGCGCATCGCCTCCAGCAATACCAGACCGAAGGCTTCGGTGCGTTCCAGCGATGGCAAGCACAACACATCGCAACTGACCAGCAGGGCATTGAGATCGGCTTCCGGTTGAAAGCCGGGCACGCTGACTCGCCCGCTCAGCGCCAGCGATTGAATCAGCCCTTCCAGTCGAGTGCGGCGCTCGCCGGTTCCCACGATCAGCACCCGGCTGTCCGGCAGCCCGGTGGCGGCGCGGATCAGCGTCTCGTGGCCCTTGTAATAGGTCAGCCGGCCAACCGCCAGGATGCGGAAGGCGCGCTCCCCGCCGGTCGAGGTCTTCCCCCACAGCGCTTCCGCTCGTTGCCGAGCGGCGGGATCAGGTTCGGGGATACGGGCGGGATTGAGACCGAGCGGGATGATCCGGCAGCGGTCGCGCCACGGTGCCAGCGCCGCGCTGGCGTCCAGATACGGCGGCGACGTGGCGATGATCGCCCGGCTGGTGGCGAGCAACCGTTGTTCCAGCGGCCGGTACAGGCGATAGGCCAGTGCCAGTCGCCGGTCGATAAGCGAAGCCACCACGTCGGCGTGCCAGTGAATCACCCAGGGCAAGCGGCGGGCGGCGGGTAGCGCCAGCGCCCAGAATGCCGAGGTGTTGGGCAGATGCAGGTGCAGCAGGTCGGGTTGAAACGCCCGGATCGCCCGATTTAACCAGAGTGGAAAGGTCGGACTGATTGGTGCATAGAGCAATCGGCCATGGCAAGGGGCGCGGTAAATCGGCAATGGATCGGCGGGATCGGGGAGCGGGCTGCGCCGAAACGGTTGCTCGTCATGCACCACTGCCGCCGCCGCAACGCCCTGGGTTTGCAGCGCCGGCAGCAGATCGGCCAGGAAGTGTTCAATGCCGCCGGCAAAGGGCGGGTAGTATTTGCCGAGGTGCAGAACGCGCATGGCTTATTCGGCAACATCAGGTTGTTGCGGGTTGCGCTCTGCGGCGGGATCAGCGGCGGTGGCCAGCGGCGCTTGCGCCTCCAGGATCGCCATTCGCTGCGCCAGCCGCCGGATGAGCCGCTCCTGCCGGGAACGCTCCAGATCCATGGTCAGGATTTTGACCAGCAGCAGACCTAATCCCAGGATAACCGCCAGAATTGGCGAGTAGCTGACGCCCAGTTGGACGGCCAGCCGGTCGAACAGGCGAGGAAAAAACCCGAGCAAGGCGACCAGCACCGCGCTGCTGATCCACCAGGTGGCGTAAGGCCCGTGCAAGTGATCGCGGCGGACCAGCATCAGGATGATGGCGGCGATGACAATGCCCATCACGGTCGAGGTGATTTGATAAGTGATCATGGAGTGGGTTGGGAGTCGTCAATCGTCGGGCGGCAGATGGTTATAGCCGACCCGGGCCAGACAGAGCAGGCTGGTTTGCAGCATGTATTTTCCCACGATCCACCAGGAGCGGAATACTCGTGAGGCACCGGCGGCGCGCAGTTGCATGGAGACGGGCGCTTCAGCGATACGCAGACCCTTGCGAAACAGGATCAGCAGGACGCCGACATCCTGGTAGTCCAATAGACTCGCCTCGCGCGAGGCGAGGACGGTGATGGCGGCATGGTTGTAGGCGCGAAACCCGGAGGTGATGTCTTCCAGCCGGATACCGGTGAGTAACCGGAAGTAGCTCCAGGCCATGCGCCGGGCCCGGCTGGCGCGTTCGGGAAATGAGCCGATGACGATATCTGCCTGGTGGGCCGCCAGTGGCTGGAGCAGATCACCGATGTTTTCCGGTTCGTGCTGACCATCTGCGTCGAGGGTGACCGCGGTGCGGTAGCCTTGTTGTAGCGCATAGCGCAGCCCGGTCTGGATGGCCCCCCACGCGCCGAGCTGGATGGTCAGGGGCAACACGGTCGCGCCGGCAGCGCTGGCGACGCTGGCGGTCGCGTCGGCGCTGCAATCATCGATGACCACCACCCGGCAACCCCATAGCTGCTGAACCCGATCGACGATCTGACCGACAGTGGCTTCTTCGTTATAAGCGGGGATCAGGGCGATCAGGCGGTCAGGACAGGTCATGGCGTTTCGGTCAGCTTTGGCGTCGGGATGAGGGGGAGTGAACGGTTACTTTTCATTCCGCAACATACCCGTCATAGGTCGCTTTGAGTCCAGTCGGCAGGTCGATGCGCGCCTGCCAGCCCAGACCGGCAAGCCGTGACACATCGAGCAGTTTTTGCGGGGCGCCATCGGGTTGGGTCGGATCAAACCTGAACGCGCCATGGTAACCGACCATCCGCGCAATCTGTTCGGCCAGTTCACGGATGGTGACGTCCATGCCGATCCCGATATTGACCAGCGCGGTGGTGTCGGTGCGCAGGCCGATGTGAATGCAGGCGGCGGCCATGTCGTCCACATGCAGGAACTCGCGCCGGGGTGTACCTGTCCCCCAGAGCAGAACGCAGGGCACCGTGGGCGGATGGGGGGGAATGCCCAGACTTTGTTGAAGATCGGCCGGGATCGGGCCGAACCGGGTCTGGTCCCGGGCGATGCCGGCCCAGTCGCCAGCCTGGGCCAGTTTTGCCAGATGGAACTTGCGGATCAGGGCGGGCAGGACGTGGGAGTTTTGCAGATCAAAGTTGTCGCCGGTTCCGTAAAGATTGGTCGGCATCACCGGGACAAAAGCCGTTCCGTATTGCCGATTGTAGGCGTCGCACATTTCTACCCCAGCGATTTTGGCAATGGCGTAGGGGGCGTTGGTCGGTTCCAGCAACCCGGTCAGTAGCGCATCCTCTTTAATGGGCTGGTGGGCAAATTTTGGGTAGATGCAGGAGCTGCCGAGGAAGATCAGCCGCCGGACGCCGCTGCGATAGGCCTGGTGGATGACATTGGCTTGCATCATCAGATTTTCGTAGAGGAATTGACCGCGATAGACGTTGTTGGCGTGGATGCCGCCGACTTTAGCGGCGGCCAGAAACACGCAATCGGGGCGTTCGGTGGCGAAGAAGCAGGCGGTCGCGGCCTGATCGAGCAGATCGAGTTCGGCGTGGCTGCGCAGCAGCAGGTTTTGATAACCCTGAGCGCGCAAGGCACGGACCAGGGCGGATCCGACCAGGCCGCGATGGCCGGCGATGTAGATTTTAGCGTGCGGATCCATGCGTACCCTCACTCGTGATAGTTGAAGGCTTTGAAGCCCGCACGTTTGATCAAGCGGTCACGCTGAGCCAGCTTGAAGTCTTCCTCGACCATTTCCTTGACCAGTTCGGCAAAACTGGTCGTCGGGGTCCAGCCGAGCTTTTCCCGGGCCTTGGTGGGATCGCCCAGCAGGGTTTCCACTTCGGTGGGGCGGAAGTAGCGCGGATCAACGGCAACGATGGTTTGCCCCGGCTGAAGCTGCAAACCCTCCGCCTCGACCCTCTCGACCCGGCCGATCTCGTTCACGCCGGCACCCTCGAAGTGTACGGTGATGCCGAGTTCAGCCGCGGCGCGGGTGACAAAATCACGCACCGAGTATTGCACCCCGGTGGCGATAACAAAGTCATCGGGCTGTTCCTGTTGCAGCATCAGCCATTGCATTTCCACATAGTCGCGGGCGTGGCCCCAGTCGCGCAGCGAATCCAGGTTGCCCAAATACAGGCAGTCTTGCAGGCCCAGTGCGATGCGGGCGATGGCGCGGCTGATCTTGCGGGTGACGAAGGTTTCGCCGCGTAATTTGGATTCGTGGTTGAACAGGATGCCGTTGCAGGCGTACAGGCCATAGGCTTCTCGATAGTTGACCGTGATCCAGTAGGCGTAGAGCTTGGCGACGGCGTAGGGCGAGCGCGGGTAGAAGGGGGTGGTTTCCTTCTGGGGGGTTTCCTGCACCAGGCCATAGAGTTCGGAGGTGGAGGCTTGATAAAAGCGGGTTTTCTGCTCCAGCTTCAAGATGCGGATGGCTTCCAGCATCCGCAGCGCGCCAAGGGCGTCGCTGTTGGCGGTGTATTCGGGGCTTTCAAACGAAACCGCGACATGCGATTGCGCACCGAGGTTGTAGATTTCGTCGGGCTGGACCTGCTGCACGATGCGGATCAGGTTGGTCGAGTCAGTGAGGTCGCCATAGTGCAGAATGAACTGGCGGTTGTCGATATGCGGGTCCTGGTAGAGATGGTCAATGCGGTCGGTGTTGAACAGCGAGGCGCGGCGCTTGATGCCGTGTACCTGGTAGCCTTTTTTGAGCAGGAATTCGGCCAGATACGCGCCGTCCTGCCCAGTGATGCCGGTGATCAGTGCGGTCTTGTTCATCAGGATTTTCCGCGAGAAACCTCGGCTTTAGGCCGGAGAGGTAGGGTGGGCCGCCCGCAAGAGCGGTTTTAGCAAAGTCGTTACCGTAAGCCCGGATAGAGGCCACCAGACCGAAATTCGGGAACATCGCGGCCTGCAAGGCACTGCGGGCGAGTATTCTAAAGCTCCAATGGTCTGGATTGGTTTGTTCTTGCGCTTTTTTTCTAACGGAGTTGGGCGTTCGCCAGCGTCTTGTTGTCCGGTACGAATGCACCCGCGCATGGCGAGGGCCATAATCAGCAGGAGGCGATCCAGACGATCCGGGGCGCGCCACTGAGTGGCTTCCAGGTCAAAGCTGCGACTTTTGAAGTCGAAGAACCACGGTTCACCCGTTTGAGGGTCTGATTGCCTGAAAAGTCGAACATCGCGTTTACCTCCACCAACCTCCAACCTTGCCCGCCATGACTGAGCCACTACTAACCACTCTTGAAATCGAACCTGCCGGCGTCGCCCGATCCACGGTGATCTGGATGCACGGTCTGGGCGCTGATGCCCGTGATTTTGAACCTATCGTCCAGGAATTGAAGTTGCCAGCGGAATTGGGTATTCGTTTCGTCTTCCCCAATGCGCCGATCCGCGCGGTCACGATCAATAACGGGACGCAAATGCGCGCCTGGTACGATGTGCTGAGTCTCGATTTGCCACGTCAGGAAGATGCCGATGGCGTCTATGCTTCTGAACAAGCGATTAATGCCCTGCTGGAGCGCGAAAAACAGCGGGGAATCCCGACTGACCGAAGGGTACTGGCCGGTTTTTCTCAAGGCGGGGTAATGGCCTTGCATACCGGCTTGCGCTATCCGGAGCGGTTGGCCGGTATTCTGGCGCTGTCCTGCTATATCCCGCTGGCTGCCCGGTTAGGCAATGAGCGCCGGACGGCCAATCAATCTACGCCGATTTTTATTACGCATGGCGATTACGACGCGGTCATTCCGATGCACTATGGTCAACAGAGCGTCAATCTATTGCAACGCTTGGGCTACACCGTGCAATGGAGCCACTACGGCATAGGCCATGAAGTGTGCTGGGAGGAAATCCGCGACATCAGCCATTGGTTGCAGCGGGTTTTAACTAAGCCAGAGGCGTGAGGGATTAACCGTTGCCCTTTGCGATGGTTGTTTGACGATGCCGGGAACGTCGGCATCGTCCACCGTGAACTGCTTTAGCCCTTTAACTTTTCCGCCAACAGATCATTGACCTGTTGTGGATTGGCCTTGCCTTTGGATACTTTCATCACTTGCCCGACAAAAAAGGCGAACAGCTTGTCCTTGCCGGCGCGATATTGAATGAGTTGATCCGGATTAGCCGCCATCACTTCATCAATGACTTTTTCAATGGCTGACATATCCGTAATCTGCCGCAAGCCACGTTTTTCAATAATGGCGTCCGTATCACCTTCACCCGTCCACAGGGCTTCAAAAACATCCTTGGCGATTTTACCCGAAATGGTTCGATCCTGAATCCGTCGCAATAAACCGGCTAATTGTACGGCACTCACTGGACTGTCGGCAAGATCCTTGCTGTCCTTATTCAGGAAAGCGGAAAAATCGCCCATCACCCAGTTGGCACACAGTTTCGGTTCGCCACCCATCGCCGCAACGACCGCTTCGTAATAGTCGCTTAACTCGCGGGCAGCGGTCAACACTCCGGCATCATAATTCGACAGACCGTAGTGTGCTACAAAGCGTTGTTTCTTGATATCCGGCAATTCCGGCAAGCAGGCGCGGGCCGCATCAATAAACGCCTCATCCAATACCAGTGGCAATAAATCCGGATCGGGAAAATAGCGGTAATCATTGGCTTCTTCCTTACTGCGCATGGGCCGGGTTTCGCCCTTGTCGGGATCGTACAGCCGGGTTTCCTGCACTATTTTTCCGCCGGATTCAAGCCGATCGATCTGTCGCTCAATTTCAAATTCAATCGCCCGTTCGACAAAGCGGAATGAATTAAGATTCTTGATTTCAGCGCGGGTCCCAAACGAACTTTGACCCTTGGGCCGCACCGAAACATTGGCGTCGCAGCGAAATGAGCCTTCCTGCATGTTGCCGTCACAGATGCCAAGATACACCACCATCTGATGCAGCTTTTTCATATACGCCACGGCTTCTTTGGCCGAACGCAAATCCGGCTCCGAGACAATTTCCAACAGTGGGGTGCCGGCGCGATTCAGGTCAATCCCGGACAGCCCTTGAAAGTCTTCATGCAGCGACTTGCCGGCGTCTTCTTCGAGATGGGCGCGGGTAATGCCGATAACCTTGCTGGATCCATCATCCAGATCAATGAGCAATTCACCTTTTCCGACCACGGGCAATTCATACTGGCTGATCTGGTAACCTTTCGGCAAATCGGGATAAAAGTAATTCTTGCGGGCGAATACCGAACGGCGGGCGATATTCGCGCCAATCGCCAATCCGAGCATTACCGCCATTCGCACTGCTTCCCGATTCAGCACCGGCAATACTCCAGGCATTCCCAGATCGATCGCGCACGCCTGAGTATTGGGTTCCGCACCATAAGCGGTGGCGGCAGCGGAAAAAATTTTGCTCTTGGTTGCCAGTTGGGCATGGATTTCCAGCCCGATCACGGTTTCCCATTCCATCATTGCGGATCCTGCTAATACCTGAGTTGAAAACGCCCGGTTTCATTTGCGGAAAACGCGGGAAGATTAAGCAAAGGCGGACGGAACGCGGTCGTGCCAATCGGTGACTTGCTGATAGCGATGCGCCACATTCAGCAACCGCTCCTCTGCAAAGTAATTGCCGATCAATTGCAAGCCGACGGGCCGTTGTCCCACAAATCCCGCGAGTAATGACAGCCCCGGCAAGCCCGCCAGATTCACCGCAATAGTATAAATGTCGGACAGGTACATGGTGATCGGATCGTCTACTTTCTCGCCCAGATTAAACGCCACGGTGGGCGAAGTCGGCCCGGCAATCACATCTACTTGTTCAAACGCCCGGCGAAAATCATCACTAATCAACCGGCGGATTTGCTGCGCCTTAAGATAATAGGCATCGTAGTAACCCGTCGATAACACGAAAGTACCAATCAGAATCCGCCGTTGCACTTCCGCGCCAAAACCCTCAGCGCGGGAGCGGGTATACAAATCCAGCAGGTCTTTGGGATTTTCACAACGATGACCATAACGCACTCCATCAAATCGAGCCAGATTCGACGAGCATTCAGCCGGGGCCACGACATAATAAACCGGAATTGCCAGTTGACTATTAGGCAGACTGATTTCTACCATTTCCGCACCCAGTCTCCGGTATTCAGCGATGGCCTCCGTCACAACCTCAGCGACGGCGCTATCCAGCCCTTCCCCAAAATACTCCTTAGGCAAGCCGATTTTTAAGCCAGCCAGCGGCTGATTCAAACCAGCAGCATAATCAGGAACCGGTTGATCCACACTGGTAGAATCACGCGGATCAAAACCGGCCATTGCTGCCAATAATAATGCGCAATCTTCAGCAGTCCGCGCCATTGGCCCGGCCTGATCCAGACTGGAGGCATAGGCGATCATTCCCCAGCGCGACACCCGGCCATAAGTCGGCTTGATTCCAGTAATCCCGCACAAGGCCGCCGGCTGGCGAATCGAACCGCCGGTATCGGTGCCGGTCGCGCCAGGTGTCAATCGCGCCGCAATAGCCGCCGCCGAACCCCCCGAAGAACCGCCTGGCACTGCATTTACATCCCAGGGATTCCGCACCGGTCCGTAATAGCTGGTTTCATTGGACGATCCCATAGCAAACTCATCCATGTTGGTTTTGCCGAGCAGCACTGCCCCCGCCGCATGAAGCCGTTCCACCACCGTCGCGTCATACGGGGCAATAAATCGGTCGAGCATCCGTGAACCACAGGAGGTGCGAACGCCATTCGTGCAGAAAATATCTTTATGGGCGATGGGAATGCCAGTCAGCGGCCCGGCCTGATTCCGGCGGCGGTGTTCATCAGCGGCCCGGGCCTGAGCCAGCGCCAGTTCGGCAGTGATGGTAATAAAGGCGTTCAACTGCGGATTGTCGCGTTCAATTCTGGCTAAAAAGGCGCGGGTCAATTCTTCACTGCTGAACTGGCCGGCAGCCAGTCCGGCGCTGAGTTGGGCAATGGTTTGTTCGTGCATGGTAGCGGGAGCGGATGCGTTCATTCGATGACCTTCGGCACTAGGTACAGCCCAGCCTCGACCCGGGGGGCAATGGCCTGATACTGCTCGCGCTGGTTGGATTCGGCGACCACATCGGACCGCAATCGTTGCACCTTGTCCAGCGGGTGCGCCATCGGCGCGACGCCAACAGTGTCTATGGCGTTCATTTGATCGACCAGTTCCAGGATGGCCGACAGGTTTCGGGCATACGCCGGCGCATCCTCGGCACGAATAGCCAACCGCGCCAGATCGGCGATTTTAGCGACTTCATCGACTTCTAACGACATCGGACGGGTTCTCCTTCGGCAACGGAATCAAGCGTGTAACCTAGCATATTTTTAGCCGGCTTGCTCCAAACCCCCCTGCTTGTTAGCATTCACCACTTTTGACCACAGGGGTTTTCAACAATATGTTCAAATGGTTGCGCGGCAAGTTTTCCAGCGATCTTTCCATCGATCTGGGCACCGCTAACACGTTGATTTATGTTCGGGGCGGCGGCATTGTCCTCAACGAACCCTCGGTGGTCGCCATTTATCAGGACCCGGTGCGCGGGGTTCGCACCATCGCCGCGGTCGGGACCGAAGCCAAGCGAATGCTGGGTCGTACCCCGAGCAATCTTTCGACCATCCGACCGTTAAAAGATGGGGTAATCGCCGATTTCACCGTCACCGAGAAAATGCTGCAACACTTCATCCGCAAGGTCCACGCGCGTAAATTCTTTAATCCCAGTCCCCGGGTCCTGGTTAGCGTCCCCTGTGGTTCGACTCAGGTGGAGCGGCGGGCGATCCGGGAATCGGCATTGGGCGCTGGAGCGCGGGTGGTGTACCTGATTCCTGAACCGATGGCCGCTGCGATTGGCGCGGGCATTCCGGTCGAAGAAGCGCGGGGCTCGATGGTGCTGGATATTGGCGGCGGTACCTCGGAAGTGGCGGTGATCTCGCTCAATGGCATTGTGTACGCCGGCGCGGTGCGGATCGGCGGCGACCGTTTCGACGAGGCGATCATTAATTATGTGCGCCGCAATTTCGGCGTCCTGATCGGCGAACCGACCGCCGAACGGATCAAGCACGAAATCGGCAGCGCCTATCCCACCTCCGAGGTGCGCGAAATCGAAATCAAGGGCCGCAATCTGGCCGAAGGGGTGCCGCGCAGTTTCACCCTCAACAGCAACGAAATCCTCGAAGCCTTGCAGGAACCGCTGTCAGGCATCGTCAGCGCGGTGAAAATGGCGCTGGAAGCCACCCCGCCGGAATTGGCCGCTGACGTGGCCGATCGCGGCATTGTCCTCACCGGCGGCGGAGCGTTGATGCGCGACATTGACCGGCTGCTGATGGAAGAAACCGGCCTGAACGTGGTGGTCGCCGAAGATCCGCTGACCTGCGTGGCGCGCGGCGGCGGGCGGGTGCTGGAGCTGATCGCCAAGGATGAACGCGCTATTGACGCCTTCGCCATTGAATAAACGGTGGCCGCGCTTAAACCCAGCAAGCGATTCCGCTACTTGTTCGCGCTCAACCCGGCCGCCACTCTCCAGTTGGGGCTATGGGCGGCGCTGGCGATTGGAATGATGACGGTCGATCACCGCTATCACTCGCTCGACGGTCTGCGTGATGTGCTGTCGACTGCCATCTATCCGTTGCAAACCCTGATGCAGACTCCAGCGGCGGTTCGTACCTGGCTGACCGAGAATCTGGCCAATCGCGGCGTGCTGCTGGAAGAGAACACCCGACTGCGCGAGAAGCAGATTTTCCTCAATGCCCAGTTGCAAAAGTTGACCACCCTGGAAGCGGAAAATCGCCGGTTGCGCTCGCTACTGGAGTCGGCGGTCAACACCCCGGAGCGCGTGCTGATCGCCGAACTGCTGGCGGTGGATTTTGATCCGTACCGGCATCACATCCTGCTCAACCGGGGCCGCCAGCACGGCATCCACGCCAGCCAGCCCGTGATCGACCAGCACGGCATCATCGGCCAGATCATGCGCGCCGATCTGCTGACCTCGACCGCGATTCTCATCACCGATCCGAACCATGCTCTGCCGATCCAGATCAACCGCACCGGGATTCGCACCTTGGCGCGCGGTACCGGCAATTTTCAGGAGCTGGACTTGCCGCACATCCCCAACAGCGAGGATGTGAAGGTCGGCGATGAACTGGTCACCTCCGGGCTGGGTGGGCGCTTTCCCAAGGGCTATCCGGTCGGGACTATCACCAAGGTCGAATTTGATCCTGGCAGTCCCTTTGCCCGAATCACCGCTAAACCGCTGGCGCAACTGGACCGGATTCGGGAAGTGATGCTGCTGGAAAACGGGGCGGATGGCGTCGCCGTGGCACCCGCGCCGGTCGCACCATGACCGCCGATCGCGCCCAGGGCGGCTGGATCATTGCGTTGAGTTTACTGGCGGCGTTCCTGCTCAGCGGCATTCCGCTGCCCGGCGACCTGGATCACTTTCGCCCGGACTGGGTGGCGATCACCCTGATTTACTGGTGCATGGCGCTGCCATATCGTATCGGCATCGGCATGGGCTGGCTGGTTGGCCTGCTGCTGGATGTGGCGCGCGGCGCGTTGCTTGGTCAATATGCGCTGGCGTTATCGGTGGTCGCCTACCTGACGTTGCAGATTTATCGGCGCATCCGGGTTTTTTCGCCGTGGCGGCAGGCGCTGACCGTGCTGGTCTTGCTGCTGATTGAACAGGTGCTGGTGTTCTGGATTAGCGGGGTGATCGGCTATCCGCCCCGCGACGGCTGGTACCTGGCCCCGGCGGTGGGTGGCATGGTCGCCTGGCCGTTGCTGTTCGTGGTGCTGCGCGATGTGCGCCGGCATTTTCAGGTGGCCTGAGCATGCGATGATCCCGCTATGAATCTGTCGTATTACGCCAAAGCGCCGGTGGATGAACTGAAAATCCGGGTCGGCAAGAACAACGCCGCCGAAAGCGAGCTGTTTTTCCGGCGGGCGCTGCTTGTACTGTTCGCCGTGTTTCTAGCGTTCTTGGCGGTGGCGGGCCGGCTGGTTTATCTGCAAGTGCTGAATCATGATCGTTTCACCACCCTGGCCGACAGCAACCGGATTCGTCTACAACCATTGACGCCGACCAGAGGCTTCATTTTCGACCGCAACGGGGTGTTGCTGGCCGACAATCTGGCCTCCTACCACCTTGAAATCACCCGCGAGCAGGTCAAGGACCTGGACGCGACTCTGGTGGAACTGCGCGAGCGGATTGTCCTGACTGATGCTGACCTTGAACGGTTCCGCCGGTTGGCCCGGCGCAGCACTCCCTACAACGGCGTCCCGCTGCGCTTTCAACTGACCGACGAGGAAATTGCCAAACTGGCGATTGATCTGTACCGACTGCCGGGGGTGGACATCAAGGCTGATCTGACTCGCCGTTATCCGTTGGGAACCCGTGCGGTGCATGTACTCGGCTACGTTGGGCGGATCGATGAAAACGAGTTGCGCCGGATCGATCCCGGTCAATACAGCGGCAGCACTCACATCGGCAAAATCGGTGTAGAGCAGTCTTATGAAGACGTGCTGCGCGGGCGCACTGGCTGGCAACAAGTCGAAACCAACGCCGAAGGCCGACCGTTGCGGGTCCTGAGCCGTAACCCGCCGACCCCTGGCCAGAACATCTATCTGAGCATCGACATCCGCTTGCAGGCGGTGGCGGAACAGGTGCTGGAAGGCTACAACGGCGCGATCGTCGCGCTCGATCCGCGCAATGGCGAAGTGCTGGCTCTGGCCAGCCAACCGCTGTACGACCCCAATCCCTTCGTCAACGGCATCGACGCGGTTTCCTACCGCAAGCTGAATACCTCTGAGGACAAGCCACTGCTCAATCGCGCTCTGCGTGGCATGTATCCGCCGGGTTCGACCATTAAGCCGCTGATGGCGCTGGCTGGACTCGATTACGGCGTGGTCAACCGTTACAGCGGGGTGTTTTGTCCCGGTTTCTACCGCCTGCCCGGCGTGGATCACAAGTTCCGCGACTGGAAGCGCGGCGGTCACGGCAGCGTCGATATGGATCGGGCGATTGCCCAATCCTGCGATGTGTATTTCTACGATCTGGCGCTAAATATCGGCATCGACCGCACCCACGATTTTCTCGATCAATTCAGCATGGGCCGGCCCACCGGCATCGATCTACCCGGTGAAAAGGGCGGGGTGGTGCCCTCGCAAGCCTGGAAACGCAAGTCCTATAAGCAGCCCTGGTTCGCCGGAGATACCCTGAGCGCCGGGATCGGCCAAGGCTATTTTCTGGCGACCCCGCTGCAACTGGCGCATGCGGTCGCCACCCTCTCGCAACGCGGCATCCGGTTTCTGCCGCGAGTGTTGCACGCCACCGAAGATCCCGGCACCCGGGTCAAAACTTTGGAGTCGCCCCGACCCGCGCCGCCCGTCGCCGTCAAGAATCTCCGCTCCTGGGACCCGGTACTCAACGGCATGATTCATGTCGTTGAAGGCGGCACCGCCCACCGGATTGGCATCGGCGCAAAATACCGGATCGCCGGCAAGACCGGCACCGCCCAAGTGTTCACCCTCGGTCAGGGCGAGAAATACAACGCCAAGCAGCTCTCCAAAAATTTGCTGGATCATGCCTTGTTCATTGCCTTTGCCCCGGTCGAAGATCCGCGGATTGCGGTGGCGGTGATCGCCGAACATGGCGGCGGTGGCAGTTCAACGGCTGCGCCACTGGCCCGCAAGGTGATGGACGCCTGGCTGCTCGACAAGTATGAAGAAGCCGCGCCGGCAGATTCATCGTCAAAACCGGAACCCCAGGGACTCGATGCGGGGTCGCATGGAACGGAATGACATGGATCGGCCCGATGACCGCCGGTTTCTTCACCTGATCCATCTCGATCTGCCCTTGCTATTGGGGCTGATGGCCGTATCCGGGATGGGATTGGTGGTGCTGTACAGCGCCGGACAACAGAAACCGGATCTGGTGTTGGGCCAGGCTATCCGGCTGGGACTGGGGTTTGTCGTCATGCTGACGCTGGCGCAGCTTCCCCCCCGCTATTTCTGGTTCTGGTCGCCGTGGCTGTATCTGGCCGGGATTGTGCTGCTGCTGGCGGTCATGGTGGTCGGCGACATTTCCAAAGGAGCGCAACGCTGGCTGGATTTAGGGGTGGTGCGATTTCAGCCTTCGGAGATCATGAAACTGGCAGTGCCCATGATGATGGCCTGGTTCTTCGCTGAAAAGTTGCTGCCGCCACGCTGGCCGCATCTGTTGGGCGGGGCGTTGGTGACCGCGATTCCGTTTATCCTGATCGCCGAACAGCCGGATTTGGGCACCGCGCTGGTGGTGGGTTGCGCCGGGGCCTCGGCGTTGTTTCTGGCTGGATTAAGCTGGTGGCTGATGGCCGGGCTGGCCGGGGTACTGGGCGCGGCGATCCCGCTGTTCTGGACCTTCGTCATGCACGACTACCAGCGCCAGCGGGTATGGACTTTTCTTGACCCGGAAAGCGATCCACTGGGCGCGGGCTACCACATCATCCAGTCGAAAATCGCCATTGGCGCGGGCGGTATTTATGGGAAGGGTTGGTTGAATGGCACCCAGTCGCATCTGGATTTTTTGCCGGAAGGCTCGACCGACTTTATTTTCGCCGCCTTTGCCGAAGAATTTGGCTTGGTGGGCGGCGGTTTACTGCTGACCCTGTACTTTTTTATCATTGCCCGCAGCCTGTACATGGCGGCTTATGCCCCTGATACTTATGGTCGATTGCTGGCCGGCAGTCTGACTCTGATTTTTTTCATCTATGCTTTTGTCAATTCTGGCATGGTCTCGGGACTGTTGCCGGTGGTAGGCTTGCCGCTACCGCTGTTTAGTTATGGCGGCACATCGCTGGTGACGATCATGGCTGGCTTCGGTATTCTGATGAGCATCTATTCGCACCGCCGGCCCCGGTCGCGGTAAGCCCGGCCCCGAACGACGACGAGACTTGTGCGTGAAGAGATTGAATCTGCTGCTATTTTCAACCATGCTGCTGTTAAGCGCCTGCGCCCCACCCGCCGCAGTTCGCCCGGCTACCGAAACCTCGGCAACCCCGGATACTTTCTCGTCTCCAGCCCCCGACCGGGCTACCACCGGATCAACCGCCGTCAATCCCGGCCAGCCGTTGTCCAGCCGCCCCGACGTGCAAGCGTTCATCCAGGAGATGGTGACCCAATACGGCTTCAACGCTCGCCAGTTGCAGGTGACCTTCAGCCAGGCCCACGCCCAGCCCAGCATCATCGCCGCCATGTCAAAGCCGGCTGAGGCCAAGCCGTGGTACACCTACCGCGAGATTTTCGTCAATCCCAAACGGATTCAGGGCGGCATCACCTTTTGGCAGGCCAACGCCGCTGCGCTGGCTGATGCTGAACAGGCGTATGGCGTACCGGCGGCCATCGTCGTCGCTATCATCGGGGTGGAAACCCAATACGGCGGCAATATGGGCAAATACCAGGTGCTGGAAGCATTGGCGACGTTGGCCTTTGACTATCCGCGCCGCGCCGCCTATTTCCGCAAAGAACTCGAGAATTTTCTGCTGATGACCCGCGCCGAGGGTATCGATCCACTGACGCCGCGCGGTTCCTACGCCGGGGCGATGGGTTACGGCCAGTTCATGCCGAGCAGTTTCCAGTCGTTCGCGGTCGACTTTGACGGCGACGGCCACCGCGACCTGTGGCGCAATCCCCGCGATGCAATCGGCAGCGTTGCCAATTACTTCAAGAAAAACGGCTGGCGAAGCGGCGAACCGGTGGCGGTCCCGGCCCGGATCAGCGGCAACCGCTATCTGGACCTGGTTAGCCGCCAGTTAAGCCCGCCCAAAACCCGGGTTGCCGATCTGCAAGCGCAGGGCGTGACGCCGACTGAGCCGGTCGATGGTTCGCAACCGGCGATGCTGCTGGAGTTGGTAGGACGCACTGGCCCCGAATATTGGCTGGGTTTCGACAATTTTTACGTCATTACCCGCTACAACCGCAGCCAACTGTATGCCTTGGCGGTGTATCAGCTTAGCCAGGCGATCAGTGGGCAACGCGAACAATGACTGACTGAATTCATCCTGAAAAACGGCAAAAAAACCGCACCAGTCCGGCGCAGGGTTGCTTTTGGCGGGTGTAATGGAGGCAATTGTTATGGCGAATTTCTGGAGCCGCACCCTGATCGGGGCGTCATTGGTGGGCGCGTTAGTGAGTTGCAGCAACATCCCTGATCAGCAATCGGCGGTCAATTCGCCGGATGCCGCCTTAGCCGTCGCGCTGGCGGTCCGGGAACCGGTACCGCAGTTTGAGCCGCCCAGCCGCAGCGGCAATCCCGACACCTATGTGGTGTTTGGCCGGCGTTACCGGGTCAAAGAGAGCAGCGAGGGCTATCGGGAAAGTGGCATCGCTTCCTGGTATGGCTGGGACTTCCATGGCCGCAAGACCTCCAGCGGCCCGTTGTTTAACATGTTTGAGCTGACCGCCGCCCACAAGAGTTTGCCTATTCCGACCTATGCGCGGGTCACCAATCTGGAAAACGGCCACAGCATTGTGGTCAAAGTCACTGATCGCGGGCCGTTTGTTGATGACCGGGCGATTGACCTGTCCTACGCTGCCGCCGCCCGGCTGGACATGCTCGAACAGGGCACCGCCCAGGTAGAAATTGTGGCACTGGCCCCGTATCAATACCTGCCGAATTTGGCTGCCCGCCGTAGCGAACAGCGCGAACAACTGGCCGGCTTGGCGCTGCGGCGTGAGGAGCGGCGTGAGGAAGCTCGGGAACATCGACTGGCCGGTCTGGCGCTGCGGCGGGAACGGGCGGCGACCATTGAATTCGCCCATGAAGCGCCTGTGGCCGGACGCTCATCCAGCCGGCTGGCCATGGCGAACGTGATCCGGAATCCGACGCCAGCAGCGAAGAATCAGCCGGTCGCCCGATTAGCCGACAAGGGGAAACCGGCGAATCGGGTGGTTGTGGTTGCACCGCCAGCCAAGGACAAGCCAAAGTCGGCAGAGCGGGTCGCCGTGGTTCCGCCGTCAGCCAGGGGTAAAGGCAAAGTGGCCGATCGGACGGTAGCCGCTGCGCCGGTCGGGAAAGATAAGGGCAAAGTGGCCGATCGGACGGTAGCCGCTGCGCCAGTCGGGAAAGATAAAGGCAAAGTGGCCGATCGGACGGTAGCCGCTGCGCCGGTCGGGAAAGATAAAGGCAAAGTGGCCGATCGGACGGTAGCCGCTGCGCCGCCAGCGAAAAATCAGTCATTGGTGCGCGTCGCCAGTGTGCGGACGGGTGGTCGCGCACGGATTGCGGCGGATTGACCGGCTATTTGGCGTGCAGCACGGAGGCGCAGCGCTTGGCGGGTGGCGCTCCGGCAGTCAACCCGTTTGTTTGCAGACTGGACTTCTGGCTAGAATTGCCAGTTGATGCTCCTTAACTACCGGAATACGCCACAATCCATGTTGCTCATCACTGTCTTTCGCCGCTGTTTGCCGTTGCCGCTACTGCTGATTTTTGTCTGCCTGAATCTGAGCGGAACGACCGCTCTGGCCGAGAAAATCGAGCCGATCCCGCCACCGCCACAGGTCCCGGTGCGGGCTTATGTGCTGATGGATTATCAAAGCGGCAACCTGCTGGCCAACATGAAGGGCGACGAGCGGATGGAGCCGGCCAGCATCACCAAGTTGATGACCGCCTATGTCGTCTACAAGGCGCTAAAATCCGGCAAGATTCATCTGACCGATCAGGTCACCATCAGCGAAAAAGCCTGGCGGACCCAAGGTTCCAAGATGTTCATCAAGATCGGCAGCCAGGTACCGGTGGAAGACCTGCTGATGGGGATGGTGGTGCAATCCGGCAATGACGCCACCGTGGCGCTGGCTGAACATGTCGCTGGCTCCGAGGAGACCTTCGCCAAACTGATGAATCAGGAGGCGGAGCGGCTGGGGATGAAAAACAGCCATTTCACCAATGCGCCGGGGATGCCTGACCCCAATCACTATATGTCAGCCCATGACATCGCGGTGCTGGCGCGGGCGATCATTCAGGATTTTCCTGATCAATACCCTCGTTACTCGGTGCGCAGTTTCAAATACAACAACATCGAGCAGCAAAATCGTAACCGGCTCTTGCTGACCGATGCCTCGGTGGATGGCGTCAAGACCGGCCATACCGAATCAGCCGGCTATTGTCTGGTGTCCTCGGCCAAGCGCAATGACACCCGGCTGATCAGCGTGGTGCTGGGATCGGAAAAGGAAAAAGAGCGGTTTCAGGCCAGCCAGGCCCTGCTTAACTACGGTTTCAGCTTCTTTGAAAGCCGCAAACTGTACGATGCTAACACCCCGATTGTGACGACCCGCATCTGGAAAGGGCGGGAAGCTGAACTGCCGTTGGGCGTTGTTCAACCCTTGTATGTCACCGTCCCCAAGGGTCAGGCTCCCCAGGTCAACACCACCACCACCGTGCAGCCAACCATCGTCGCGCCGGCCCAGAAAGATCAAGCGTTCGGCGAGATTGTGGTGAAGCTCGGCGATCAGGAAGTCAGCAAGACCCCGCTCGTGGCGCTGAAAGAAGTGCCGGAAAGCGGCTGGTTTGGGCGGATGATCGATTCAATCCTGATGTTCTTCTATTCCCTGTTCAATTGAAGACTGGCGGTGAATTTCGGTATGGACGGCCCGTCGCTGCTGCAATTCCCCTGCGATTTTCCGATCAAAATCATGGGCGCGGGCGGGCCGGAGTTTCCGCAGCTGGTGCTGGAGTTGGTGCGTCGGCACAGCCCTGATCTGGATGAGGCACGGGTCAAAACCCGGCCCAGCCGCACTGGCCGTTATCAGTCGGTGACGGTGGTGGTGCTGGCTCGCGACCGCGCTCAGCTCGACGCGCTTTATCAGGATCTCAGCCATCACCCGCAGATCAAGCTGGCGCTGTGAGCGTTGCCCATCCCCCGCTGGATTCTTTGCGCTTCTGCCGCTTGGGCCGTTGCGAATACCTGCCGGTCTTTACTGCGATGCGGGCGTTCACCGAAACCCGTGATGCGGCCACCCCCGATGAGCTTTGGCACGTCGAACATCCACCGGTCTTCACCCAGGGTTTGGCCGGTAAGCCGGAGCATCTGCTCAAGCCCGGCAATATTCCCGTGATTCAAGTCGATCGTGGCGGCCAGGTGACGTATCACGGGCCGGGGCAAGTGGTGGTGTACTGCCTGCTGGATGTGCGGCGGTTGGGGTTAAGCGTGCGGGGACTGGTGACGGCGCTGGAGCAAGCGGTCATTGAGTTGCTGGCCAGCTATGGCATTGCCGCCTATGCCCGGCCCCATGCCCCTGGCGTCTATGTTGAAGACGCCAAGATCGCCGCGCTGGGGCTGCGCATCCGCCGGGGTCGTTCTTACCACGGCCTGAGTTTGAACGTGGCTATGGACCTGGAACCGTTTTCCCGGATCAATCCCTGCGGCTATCCGGGTCTGCGCGTGACCCAGTTGCGCGATCTCGGCATTGCTCTGACCTCTGATGAAGTTGCGCAAGAACTGCTGCCGCACCTGGGCCGGCGGTTAGGCTATTCCAGTTGAGCATTTGGGATTTTATTGCCGAAACCCATTGGCGTTTAGCCGGCTTGCTCTCTATAATCGCCGCCATTTTTCAGGCCGCAATGGCTAATCTAGGACAACAAGGATTGAAACGAACAAACCAGCGAACGTGCATGCAAACAGGCCTTCGCGTAGCGAACCGACCGCTCGTTCCCCACTGAATGCCATGGCCGAGCAATCCCCTACCCCCTCACGCCGGGAACTGGCTAACGCCATCCGCGCCCTCAGCATGGACGCGGTGCAACGGGCTGAATCCGGCCACCCCGGCGCACCGATGGGCATGGCCGACTTTGGCGCAGTGCTGTGGAACGACTTTTTGCGCCATAACCCGGCCCATCCCAAATGGCTCAACCGCGACCGGATGATCCTGTCCAACGGCCACGGCTCGATGTTGCAGTACGCGCTACTGCACCTGAGCGGCTATGACCTGACCATTAACGATCTGCGTAACTTCCGGCAATTGGGTTCGCGCACCCCCGGCCATCCTGAAGTTGGGCGCACCGCCGGCGTGGAAACCACCACCGGGCCATTGGGTCAGGGGTTGGCGAACGGGGTCGGCATGGCGCTGGCCGAACGGGCGCTGGCCACCCGCTTCAATCGCCCCGGCTTTCCCATCGTCGATCATTACACCTACGTCATCGCTGGCGACGGTTGCTTGATGGAAGGCGTCTCCTATGAAGCCTGCTCGCTGGCCGGGGCCTGGGGACTGGGCAAGCTGATTTGCCTCTATGACTCCAACGGTATTTCCATCGACGGGCCGGTGAAAGGCTGGTTTAGCGACGACGTGGTCCGGCGTTTTGAGAGCTGCGGCTGGCACGTTATCCCGGACGTGGACGGCCATGACGCCGAGGCGGTTCATCAGGCCATTGCCCAAGCTAGGGCATTCACCGACCGGCCCACCCTGATCGTCTGCAAGACCGTCATCGCTTGGGGTTCACCCGGCAAGGGCGGTAGTGAAAAGTCACACGGCGCTCCGCTTGGCGTTGCCGAAGTCGCCGCAACCCGTGCGAACCTCGGTTGGCAGCACTTGCCGTTCGTTATCCCGCCGGAGATTTATCAAGCCTTTGATGCCCGCGCCAAAGGGGCCGACTGGGAAGGAGCGTGGAACGACTTGTTCGCCCGCTACCGGGCCGAATACCCGGAACCAGCCGCGGAACTGGATCGGCGCCTGGCCTGTGGTTTTCCTGAGGATTGGCAAGAACTGGCCTGGAATTTTATTCACGCCACCCAGGATCAGTGCGAAGATTTGGCGACCCGGATCGCTTCACAGCGGGCGTTGCAGGCTTACGGCCCGCATTTTCCCAGTCTGGTCGGCGGCTCGGCGGATTTGACCGAATCGACCGGGATTCCGTGGAGCGGTTGTCGGCCAGTGGATTTTGAGCATCCCGACGGTAACCTGATTTACTACGGCGCCCGCGAGTTTGCGATGAACGCCATCATGAACGGGCTGGCGTTGCACGGCGGCTACGTCCCGTTTGGCGGCACTTTCCTGATGTTCGCCGATTACGGGCGCAGCGCGATCCGCATGTCGGCCCTGATGAAGTTGCGCTGCATGTTCGTTTTAACCCACGACTCGATTGGGGTCGGTGGCGACGGCCCCACCCATCAACCGGTTGAACACGTTGCCAGCCTGCGACTCATTCCCAATCTGTCGGTCTGGCGAACCTGTGATACGGCGGAAACGGCGGTGGCGTGGAAGGTGGCGCTGGAGCGGGTGAATGGTCCGACCGCGCTGATTTTTACCCGCCAGAAATTGCCCCATCATAACCGGACCCCGGCTCAGGTATGGGCTATTGCCCGGGGCGGTTATGTCCTGCTCGATTGCGGCGCAGAACCCGAAGCGATCCTGATTGCGACGGGTTCCGAGGTGCAATTGGCGATGGAAGCGGCGAAACAACTGAACGGGCAAGGACGGCGGGTGCGGGTGGTATCGATGCCCTCGGTGGATGTGTTCGACGCCCAGGACGCCACTTACCGGGAAGCGGTGTTGCCCGCCAGCGTGACCCGGCGGGTGGTGGTCGAGGCCGGGGTGACCGCGCCTTGGTATAAGTATGCTGGCGCCCAGGGGACGGTGATCGGCATCGATAGCTTTGGTGAATGCGGCCCTCCCGAAATCATTTTTCAGCATTTCGGCTTCACCACGGAACGGGTGGTCGAGGCCGTTACCGCCCTGTTCACGGTCGGCGCTGATTTTTAATGAATCCAGTCTACAATTAACAGTGCTGGGCGGACAATCAGGTCCGTCCGTCTTTTGATGAAACCCACTCCGTTGGAGGAACGCATGGCGATTAAAGTTGGCATTAATGGCTTCGGCCGCATTGGCCGTATGGTATTCCGCGCGGCTATCAAGAATTTTTCGGACATCGAGATCGTCGGGATCAACGACCTGCTCGAACCCGATTATCTGGCCTATATGTTGATGTATGACTCGGTGCATGGCCGCTTCAAGGGCGATGTTTCCGTCGAAGGCAATGATCTGATCGTCAACGGCAAGAAAATCCGCCTGACCGCCGTGCGGGATCCCGCCGATCTGAAGTGGGGCGAAGTTGGCGCGGACATCGTTGTCGAATCGACCGGCCTGTTCCTGACCAAGGACACCTGCCAGAAGCACATCACCGCCGGTGCCAAAAAAGTCATTCAGAGTGCGCCCAGCAAAGATGACACCCCGATGTTCGTCTATGGCGTCAATGATCAGACCTACGCCGGCCAGACCATCATCTCGAATGCTTCTTGCACCACCAATTGCCTGGCTCCGGTCGCCAAGGTGCTGAATGATACCTGGGGGATCAAGCGCGGCTTGATGACCACGGTTCACGCCGCCACCGCCACCCAGAAGACCGTCGACGGCCCGTCCAACAAGGACTGGCGCGGCGGACGTGGCATTCTCGAAAACATCATCCCGTCCTCGACCGGTGCGGCCAAGGCCGTCGGCGTGGTCATCCCCGAACTGAACAAGAAGCTGACCGGCATGGCGTTCCGGGTGCCGACTTCCGACGTATCCGTAGTCGATCTGACGGTGGAACTGAACAAGCCCGCGACCTACAAGGAAATTTGTGCGGCGATGAAGGCCGCCTCCGAAGGCGCAATGAAGGGCGTACTGGGCTATACCGAGGACAAAGTGGTCGCCACCGATTTCCGGGGCGAAACCTGCACCTCGACCTTTGACGCCGACGCCGGGCTGGCGCTGGACGACACCTTCGTCAAAGTGGTGTCCTGGTACGACAACGAGTGGGGCTACTCCTGCAAGGTGCTGGAGATGGTTCGCGTCATGTCCAGGTAAGCGGTCGCCACCCGGTGGCGGTTCGCAACTAGCCGTTTAACCCGCCCCCGCCGTCTCGCGCCTTGCGCCTTGCCGGACGGGGGTTTTGTTTTGAGGAATGAACCTAATGAATTTTAAACGCATGACCGATCTGGACCTGGCCGGCAAGCGGGTCTTTATCCGCGCCGATCTCAATGTGCCGGTCAAGGATGGCAAAGTCACCTCCGACGCTCGCATCACCGCGTCGATGCCGACCATCGAATTTGCGCTGAAAGCGGGGGCCAAGGTGATGGTGACTTCTCACCTCGGTCGTCCCACCGAAGGCGAATTTTCCGAAGAAAACTCGCTCCAGCCGGTCGCCGATGTGATGAGCGCCAAGCTCGGCCAGCCGGTGCGGGTCATCCGCGACTGGGTCAACGGTGGTTTTGAAGTCGCCAATGGCGAAGTGGTGCTGCTGGAGAATTGCCGCATCAACAAGGGCGAGAAGAAGAACAACGACGACACCGCCAAGAAATACGCTGCCTTGTGCGATGTGTTCGTCATGGACGCTTTTGGCACCGCTCATCGCGCCGAAGCTTCGACCCACGGCGTCGCCAAGTTCGCCCCGGTAGCCTGTGCCGGCATTCTGCTGACCGAGGAACTGGACGCGCTGACCAAGGCGCTGGCCAAGCCGGCCCGGCCGATGGTCGCCATTGTCGGCGGCTCCAAGGTCTCGACCAAGCTGACCGTGCTGGAAAGCCTGTCCGATAAGGTCGATCAGATGGTGGTCGGCGGCGGCATCGCCAATACCTTCCTCAAGGCGGTCGGCAACAACGTCGGCAAATCGCTGTGTGAAGATGATCTGGTACCCATCGCGCAGGCGTTGATGACCAAGATGACCGCGCGTGGTGCGACCATTCCGATTGCGGTTGATGTCGTCTGCGGCAAGAAGTTTGATGCCGCCGAACCGGCGGTGCTGAAAGATGCGGGCGCGGTCAGCGATGACGACATGATTTTTGACATTGGTCCGCAGAGCGCCCAGGAAGTAGCCGACATCATCATGAAAGCCGGTACCGTGGTCTGGAATGGCCCGGTCGGCGTGTTCGAGTTTGATCAGTTTGGTGAAGGCACCAAGACCGTGGCGATGGCGATTGCTAACACCAAGGCCTTTACCTTGGCCGGCGGCGGCGACACGATTGCTGCGATCCAGAAGTACGATATTTACGACCAGGTGTCCTACATCTCCACCGCTGGCGGCGCGTTCCTGGAATTCCTGGAAGGCAAGGTGCTACCGGCGGTCGAGATTCTGGAGACGCGGGCGAACAACTGATCCCGGATTGCGCTGATAGAATCAACGGCGGCCTGCGGGTCGCCGTTTTTCTTCGGGTAAATTTTCTTGTGATCCAAATCCACAAGTTGGAGAACCAGACCATGCGCGAATCAATTACATCAAGAGGTTGGCAGAGTCCCGACGATCCAGCCCACCCTGCGACCCATCGTTAATCACAGGAAAATTTAGAGGAGGAAAATCACCCCGGATTTAGAGGCCTCTCAACATTTCAACTTTGAAACCCCAGCCATTCATCCAGCCATTGCCAGGCTTCATCCCGACCTTGGCTGATTGGCGCCGAAAACAACTGGACGCTGGCTTGCGGATAGTCGGCGCGTAACGACTTTTCTACCTGCTGCCGCGTCGTCGCCGCCGCGCCCCGGCTGAGCTTATCGGCCTTGGTCAGCAGGATATGCACCGGCAATTGGCGGACCACGCAGCAATCCAGCATCCGTCGATCCAGATCAGTAAGCGGGTGGCGGATGTCCATCAGCAACAACAGGCCCTGCAACGCCACCCGCTCGCGTAAATACCGCTCCAGCAGATTCTGCCAGTGCCGGCGGATCGCATCCGGGACCTTGGCATAACCATAGCCGGGCAAGTCCACCAGATAGCGCTCCGGTGCCGCCTCGAAGAAATTGATCATCTGCGTGCGTCCAGGGGTCTTGCTGACCCGCGCCAGTTGCCGCTGCCCGGTCAGGACATTCAGGGCGCTGGATTTGCCGGCGTTGGAGCGCCCGGCAAAGGCGACTTCGCAACCGGTATCCGGTGGCAATTGCTCGAAGTCGTTGACGCTGTTAAAAAACCGCACTGCCTGATAACGACGGGCGGCGGCGGCGATCTGGGAAATAGAAACAGAATAATCAGGGTTTCTCATTGAACTCAAAGGCCGAAACTGATATATAAAACCGCCGTTTTTGCCGACGGGACCGATTCAAACCAGCACCGGTTCCGCCCCGACCTCAGCGGGACCTGGTCGCCGTCCGCGCCACTCTTCCACGCCGGCGGCAGGTCGCCTGAACCGAATTTTGTCATCGTACAGGAGCCTTCCAAAAATGAAAAAACTCATCATGCTCGCCGCGGCCTGCGTAGCGCTCGGTTCCACGACCGCCGCAATCGCCGCCGGCGATGCAACCGCCGGTAAAGCCAAGTCCGCGTTGTGCATGGCCTGTCATAACCCGGACGGTAACAGCATCAATCCCACCTATCCTAAACTGGCTGGACAGGGTGCCGATTACCTGCTGAAGCAACTTCAGGAACTCAAGAGCGGCGTTCGGGTTAATCCGATCATGCTCGGGATGACCGCGGCGCTGACCCCGCAGGACATGGAAGACCTGTCGGCTTATTTCGCCTCGCAGCAGATCGCCCGTGGCGCGGCAGATCCGGCGCTGGCTCCGGCGGGTGAGGCGCTATTCCGCGGCGGCAACCTGACTAGCGGCGTGTCGGCCTGCACGGCGTGTCACGGCGTCGCCGGCGCCGGCAATCCAGTCGCCAAGTTTCCAGCGCTGGCGGGTCAACATGCCCAGTATATTGAAATTCAACTGAAAGCCTTCCGCGCCATGGAACGCGCTAACGATGCCGGCCAGATGATGCGTGGCGTCGCCGCTAAACTGACCGACCCGGAAATCAAGGCGGTGGCCTCCTACCTTCAGGGGTTGTAATAAAAATCCGGGCCAGCCGAACTGAATACCCTTGATTTGACGGTGGGGTGGCTTGACCAGCCGCCCTTTTTTATGCCCACCCCGGTGCTGATCCTCTTCAAAACCCGTGAACGGAGTGCGCCCTCCTCTGTCGAAAGGGCGTTCTGAATTCTCCCCAACCGCTTTCCATCGACTTCACATTCCAACGACTTCGTGAACGAAACCACCGCCTGCAAACCTGCCCGCCGGCGCACCCTGGGTTGGGTGCTGCTGGAATTTCTTGGCTCGATGAATCTTGCGATCACCCTGCTGGTGGTGCTGGCTATTGCCTCCATGATCGGCACGGTTTTGCAACAGAACCAACCATATCCCGATTACATCCTCAAGTTCGGACCCTTCTGGTTCGAGGTTTTTAAGAGCCTGGATTTATACAGCGTCTACGGCGCCGGCTGGTTTATCGCCATTCTCGCCGGCCTGATCCTGTCCACCGGCGTCTGCCTCTACCGGCAGGTTCCGGGGATGTGGCGGGAGATGGCGCGGTTCCGCACGGCGGTCGATGCTGATTCGCTGCGTGGCTTCCAGCAGCAGACCGAATGGCGGTTGCCGGGTGGCGATTCCGGCGCGACGCTGGCGGCCATCACCGGCGCATTGCGCAACCACGGCTACCGGTGGCGAATCCAGGATCACGGCGATCATCACGTCATTGCCGCGATGAAAGGTCGCTATAACCGGCTCGGCTATCTGTTCACCCACGCCGCGATCATCGTGATCGGGGTCGGCGGACTGCTCGATGGCGATCTGTGGCTCAAGCTCAAGGAATGGCGCGGCGAACTGGTGGTGGAGACCCGTGACCTGAGCGCCCGTGCGGTTCCCCCCATCAGCCGGCTGACCCCCGGCGCGATTCCGGCGTTTCGCGGCAATGTGCGCCTGCCGGAAGGTTCCACCGCCAATTTCGTTTTTCTGCGGCTGCGCGACGGCTTTCTGGTGCAGGAACTGCCCTTTGCGATTGAACTCAAGGACTTCCAGGTGGCGTATTACGACACCGGTCAGCCCAAGTCTTTTGTCAGCGAGGTGCTGATTCACGATCAGGAGCATCTGGGCGATCAACCACTGGCGGCCACCATCCGGGTCAATCACCCGCTGGTCTATCGCGGCTATGCCATTTACCAGTCTGATTTCGGCGATGGCGGCTCCAGGCTGGAACTGAAAGCCTGGCCGCTGGCGACTGCCCGGCTGGAGCCGGTTGCTGTGAAAGGCGAAGTGGGCGGGACGATCAAGGTTGGCGGACCGACCGCCGGGGCGCGCAGTCTGGAACTGGACGATTTCCGGCTGTTCAACCTGCTGCCGGAACCGGACGCTCAGCCCGGCGACCGCAAATTCCGCAACTTCGGACCGAGTATCAGTTTCAAGCTGCGTGATGCCGCCGGCGAAGCGCGGGAATATCTGAATTATATGGCCCCGGTCTCGATGGAAGGCCGTTGGTTTTATCTGAGCGGGATGCGCGCCCGGCCCGGCGATCCGTTCAGCTATCTGCATATTCCGGTGGACGCCAACAACAGTCCCGAACGGTTTTTGCGCTTCAATGCCCGGCTACGCGACGCCGACGGTCTGCAAAAGTGGCTGACCCGGCCGGCGGTTGACAGTGATAATCCCGACTTTCAGCGTGATTTGATCCGGGTGCGGCTGAGTCTGGTGGGGCTGTTTATCCAAGGCGGCTTTATGGCGATCACCGAGAAAGCTAAAACCGTTGCGCCGGCGGAGCGGTTGCAGGAGGCCACCGCGCTGTATTTGAACCTGCTGCGCGAAACCCTGGCGGAAGTGTTTATCGACACGCTGCGCGAAGAGGGCGTCAACGTCGAGCAGGAGCCTGGTGAACGCGAGAACGCCTTTTTCAACGATGCGCTGTCCGCCTTGGCGGCGCTACCGGCCTACGGATCGCCGTTCTACCTGCAATTGACCGGCTTTCAGCAGGTGGAGGCGTCGGGGCTGCAAGTGACCTACAGCGGCGGGACGGTCGTGGTCTATGCCGGTTTTGTCCTGCTGATTCTGGGGGTCTTCCTCATGTTCTATACTTCACATCGCCGGTTGTGGGCGTGGCTGGCGAGCGAAGATGACGCCGTCCGGCTGATTCTGGCCGGCGCGGGCAACCGCCGTCCGCTGGAATTCGCCAGTGAATTCGCCGAAGTGCGGGCCGCGCTGGAACGACGACTGAGACGACCCATCACCTCACCCTCTCCGACATCTTCGAACGAGACCCATTGACATGGCGGCAACCCGTGAAGCACTGCTTGAATCCTGGGATCAACCCGCGCGCTGGCCGTGGTTGACGGTTAGCGACGCGCTGTGGACGCTGCTGGTTCTGGCCGGTTCAGGCTATGCCTACTCGCTTTACCAGTCCTATATGGATGGCTACGAGGTCGCCATCCAGCTTGGCGCAACCCTGGCGTTGATCGGCTGGGGCCGGTACTGGCCGCCGGCGCGGCGCTTCACTTTGGCGGTCACCGCACTCACCGTACTGGCCTTATGGCGCTATGGCGCGGATTACGAACTGCGCAAAAGCGCTTTCCTGCTCAAGTATTTGCTGGAAAGCCAGGCGGCGTTCATGTGGATGAGTACGCTGTATGTGCTGGCGACCGTCACCTACTTCGCCGCGCTGTTTTCCCGCTCGGAGTTCATTGGCAAGACCGCTACAGCCTTGACCTGGAGCGCGACAGTGATGGGTATGACCGGGTTGCTGGTGCGTTGGCGCGAGTCCTACCTGCTCGGCACGGACATCGGCCACATTCCGGTCAGCAATCTGTACGAAGTTTTCATCCTGTTCGCGCTGATCACCGCGCTGCTGTACCTGTTCTATGAAGACCGCACCCGCACCCGGAGCATGGGTGGCTTCGTTTTGCTGGTCATCAGCGGGGCGGTGGCATTTTTGCTCTGGTACACCTTCGGTCGGCAGGCGCATCACATCCAGCCCTTGATCCCGGCCTTGCAAAGCTACTGGATGAAAATTCATGTCCCGGCCAACTTTGTCGGCTATGGCGCGTTTGCGCTGGCGGCTATGCTCGGAGTGGCTTATCTGTTGCGGGACTGGGCCGAAACCCGCAATCCCGACGGCGTACTCGCCCGGGTCTTGCCGCCAGCGGCATTGCTCGACGATGTCATGTACAAAGCCATCGCGCTGGGCTTTGCCGCCTTTACCATCGCTACCGTCCTCGGCGCGTTGTGGGCGGCGGAAGCCTGGGGCGGCTACTGGTCGTGGGACCCGAAGGAAACCTGGGCCTTGATCGTCTGGCTGAACTACGCCGCCTGGCTGCACCTGCGTCTGACCAAAGGCCGGCGCGGGACGCCGATGGCCTGGTGGGCCGTCATCGGCCTGTTCGTAACCCTGTTCGCATTTATTGGCGTCAACATGTTCCTGTCCGGCCTGCATTCCTACGGCTCGCTGTAATGTTCGCTCTGATTCCATTCAAACCTCTGCTCTGGAGTTTACCCGATGCCCCATCCGCTCTACCGCCTGCTGCTGATTCTGCTGACCTGCGCCTTGCCACTGACCGCAGTTCATGCCACCGATCCAGCCGCGCCCCCAACTTTTGAGGAAGGCAAGGATTATCTGCGATTGCCTACTTCGCTCCCCACGGCGACCCCCGGCAAGATCGAGGTGATGGAGTTTTTTTCCTATACCTGCCCGCATTGCCGCAGCCTGGAGCCATCCGCCCAGGCATGGCTGAAACGCAAACCGGAAAATGTCGCCTTCATGCGGATTGCCGTCTCTTTTAGCGCGAACTGGGAACCCAGTGCCCGTGCCTACTACGCCGCCGAGGCGCTGGGGGTGCTGGACAAGGTGCATCAGCCACTGTTCGAGGCCGTCCACAACAATCCCCGCATCAATCTGGATGAGTTCGCCGCGTTCTTCGCCGAGCAGGGCGTCGATCAGGACGCCTTCCGTAAGGCCTATAGTTCCTTCCAGACCGAGACCCAGTTGCGGCGGGGCACCCAGATTGCCCAGCGCTACAAGATCAACGGGGTGCCGGCGATCATCGTCAATGGCGAATACGACGTGCGCTCGCCACGCATGTTCGAAACGGTGGATTTTCTGATCGCCCAGAAAGTGGCGGTGCCTACCCCGGTGCCCACTCCGGCGCCCACTCCGGTGCCTACTCCGGTGCCTACCCTGGCACCGAACTGATGAGCGATCCCGGCGATCCGATCCGGCTACGGCTGCTCAGTTACAACATTCAGAGCGGCCTGACCACCGACCGGTACTCCCATTACCTGACCCGGAGCTGGAAGCATCTGGTGCCGGTGCCATCGCGGATGACCAATCTTGACGGCATCGCCCAGGTGCTGGCCGATTACGATCTGGTCGGTTTGCAGGAAGTGGACGCCGGCAGTCTGCGCAGTGGCTTCGTCAACCAGGTCAAATACCTGGCTGATGCTGCCGGGTTCGCGCATGTCTTTGATCAGTCCAACCGCCGGATTGGCTGGATTTCCCAGCATGGCAACGCGCTATTGAGCCGCTTTCGTCCGTCTGCTATCACCGAACACAAGCTGCCGGGCTTGATTCCAGGCCGGGGCGTGCTGGAAGTCCGGTTTGGAACCGGAACCGACGCGCTGCATGTGCTGATTCTGCACTTGGCGCTGGGCCGGCGGGGCCGGTTGCGACAGATCGGGTTTCTGATCGAACTGACGCACGATTATCGTCATGTGATTTTGATGGGCGATCTCAACAGCCGCTCGGACAGCCCCGAAATGGCGGTGTTGCTGGAGAATGTCGGCTTGCTGGAACCCGCGCCGGGTTTGCACACCTTCCCCAGTTGGCAACCGGATCGGCAACTGGATCACATTCTGGTGTCGCCGTCGATCATCGTCGAACAGGTTGAAGTGCTGGACTGCACCTTTTCCGATCATCGGCCCCTGTCCATGGTGGTGCAGTTGCCGGCGGCGGTACGACTGGAGCCGGAAACGCGGTCTGCTTTTCCAGAGCCGAGGGATGCCGCCGCGACTCTTTATCCCCTTGCCATGCAGGTTGCGCACTAATAACCACGCCGAATCAATCCGCCGCTGGCTTCTCCAGCCACCGCCGCAACAGCTCCCGCAGCTGTTCCAAACCATAGGGCTTGCTCTGATAGTCATCCATGCCCTCGGCCAGAAACCGCTCACGGTCGCCTTTCATGGCATTAGCGGTCATGGCAACAATCACCGACCGTGGCCCATCGCTGGCTTGCGCCGCCCGAATTCGTTGCGTGGCCTCGATACCGTCCATGATCGGCATCTGAATATCCATCAAAATCAGTGGATAATAATGGGCTAACGCCTTATCCACCGCGATCTGGCCGTTTTCCGCGATCTCCACGGCATAACCCAGCTTGCGCAACTGGTTCAGCGCCAGCTTGCGGTTGATCGGGTTATCCTCAGCCAGCAGGATCGGCGCGGGATTATCGGCTGACGTCACCTGAACCGTTGGGGTAGCCGCCAGTTCCGGGATCAGTTCACTCGCCGGAGTAGCGGCCCGGTCGAACAGCCCGACCAGCGTGTCAAACAATCGGGATTGGTGAACGGGTCTGGTCAGCCAGGCTTCAAATCCCAGCGCCAGCGCCCGCACGCCCAATCCCTTCTCATCCAGATCCGCCAACAGCAGCCGGGGGATATGCGCCCAGCGCGGCTTCAGTCCAATCTGCAACTGCTGGAGACTCTCGCTATCCAGGGCCAGCCCGACCAGGATCACGCGAAATGGCGCATCCACGGCCTGCTCCAGCGCCGCCAGCGCTTCGGCGGCAGTCGTGGTCATCACCGGTTCCATTCCCCAGGACAGCAGGTATTCCCGCAGCAGCCCCTGCGCACGCCGACCATGATCGACCACCAGCACCCGGGTTACGCCTTGCGCCTGAACCTGCGTTCGCCGACCGGAATTCTGCTCGACCAAACCCAGCGGCACCCGGAACCAGAACCGGGAGCCGACGCCTTCCTCGCTGTCCATCCCGATCTCGCCGCCCATCAACTCAATCAACCGCTTGCTGATGCTCAAGCCAAGACCCGTGCCGCCAAACTGGCGAGTGAGGGAACCGTCGATCTGGGTAAAGGGCTGGAACAGCCGACCACGCGCTGTCGCCGGAATCCCCATGCCGGTATCGGTCACCGTAAAACAGAGCCAGGCATAGCGTTCAGCGATCCGTTCCAGTTCACACCGGAGGGTAATTTCACCGCGCACGGTAAACTTCACTGCATTGCCCAACAAATTCAGCAGCACCTGCCGCAGCCGCCCTTCATCGCCGCTAACCCGGGACGGGGTCTGCGGTGCGACAAAGCTCATCAGCTCCAGCCGTTTCTCGTGCGCCCTGGGTGCCAGCACATCGGCAACGCTTTCCACCAGGGTCAATGGCCCAAACACCGTCTGGGCCAATTCCATCTTGCCGGCCTCGATCTTCGAGAAATCAAGGATGTCATTGATGATACGCAGCAACGACCGGCCGGATTCCTCCGCGGCCAGCGCAAATTCGCGCTGCTGGGCGTCCAGCGGCGCGTCCAGCAATAAATCGAGCATTCCCAAAATACCGTTCATCGGGGTGCGGATTTCATGGCTAACCGCCGCCAGAAACTCCGACTTCAGCCGCGACGATTCCAGCGCCGCATCGCGGGCCTGTTCAGCGTCCTGCTGGGTCAGCCGCAGGCGCTGATTCACCGCGCCGAGTTGTTCGCCCATGGCTACCAGCCCGGTGACCGTATCCTGCAATTCCAGCACCTTGAATTGCGGTGTCTGCTGCGCATAATCGCCGCCACCAATCCGCTCAACCACCACGTCGATGGTTTCCAGCGGGCCGGCGATAAACCGGGCCATCTTCCGGGCGCGCCGATACAGAATGGCGAAAAAGAAAATATAAAACAGGATCATGCCACCGACCATCCAAGCTCCGATTATGGTTAGCCGCTGTCCCAGCGCATTGGCTTGGGCGTAGATGTGATCCTCCCGCACCAGCACCAGCAATTTCCAGCCGGTTTCGGGAATCGTTGCCCAGGCGGCCAGTTGCGAGCCGTTCAGTTCCAGCGTTTTGACGCCATCGAACTGCTCCTGGAGTGGGCTAAACCCGGCCCGCTGATAAACATTGAACGCTTCCGGCTTGAAGGTGTTCTGGCGGATGAAGTCGGTGTAGGCGTGAGTGGTCAGTTCCTTCAATCCCCAGTCGGTCTCGCCGGCACCGGGCAACGCCAGCAGGGTGCCGGTCTTGCTAACCAGCACGCCGTAGCCGTCCCAGGGAATCGCCAGGTTCAGAATGGCCTCGACGATGGTCGCCACGGTCACATCCAGCCCTACAACCCCTTCCAGAAAGTCATCGCGGTAAACCGGCGCGATGCAGGACACCATCCAGCCCTGTCCGGCCGGGTCAACATACACATCGGTCCAGACCACACCACGACTGGGGTTATGCGCAGCGTCAGCCTCGTAATAGAAATTGAAGCTGGGAATATCCATCCGCGGCGCGTACTGACTCAGCACCTCAAAATAGGGGTAAATCCGGTTCAGCGAATCGAAGGTGTTCAGATACGCCTGCCCAACCAAGGGATGAGTCTGCTGAATGTCGCGCATCAACGGATCGAGCTGTGCGGTGCGGGCGGCTTTTTCACGCTGTTCCGGGCCGATCGGCTGAATCCCGCTGTAAAACAGCGCACCGCCGCTGCCACCCTCGCGGGTGGTGTAATACACGCCATCGGGCGAATAGGCGTAGCGGCCCCGCTCAGCCGGTCCCGGATAAAAGGGGGTTTGCAACAACTGGGCAGTCTGGCGGCGGAACAGATCGGTAGTCTGGGAAACGGCCAGCAAGTGTTTCTGAATGGTCACCACTTCACGCTGGGCGATCCGGCGCAGTTCATCGCTGGCGATGGCCCGCACGGCAATAATGTTTTCCTGAGTGGCCAAGTGATTGGCAGCCAGATAAATGGCGATGAACAACACTTCCACCAACACCAATGGAATCAGCGCAGTGCGAAAATAGGACTGCCACACCCACTGGAACAGGGAAGGCGTTGGCAACGGTAGGTCATCAGATTGGGTTACGCTTTCTTTCATTTACTAATTCCATTCTTGAAATTCCCCCGCCGTTGCGGCGGGGGAGACTCAAATTAAAAAAGACCCAATCCCCTGCTTAGGGCGCGTCTTTCTTCAGTTGCTTGCCCTGCACGGCTATTTTGTTCAGATCCTCGACGCTCATCTTCTCGTCATAGATCCCGGCGCCGACCTGGATGTCGGGTTTGAAGGAAACCTCGGCGCTATGCACATAGGAAATTTTGCGTGAAGCTTTAGCTTCACCCGGTTTTGGCCACCAGTATTCAACCCAGCCGCCATCGGTTTTAGCGCCTTCCTTGCACATTTCCTTGAACAGCAGCTTATCCTTGTCATCCTTCATTTGCAGGATCGGTTTCCCGACCATGTCGGGCCGTAGCGGATGACCGAGCATCACGTTATCCCGGCAGCTATAGACGAAGACATAGCTGTCTTTCCATACCCAGCGGGCGTCCTTGTTGTTATTGAAATCGATGAACCCGGCCAAGCCCTTGTCGTTCAGATACTGAACGGCTTCACTAACCTTGGCGACCACTTCTTCCGGAGTGGCGGCGTTGGGATCGGCGGCCAAAACGGGTGCAGCGCTCAACAGCAGGGCCAGACTGGCAAAACCTAGCGTTGTTTTCCGCATCTTGAAATCCTCTAGCAGTGGGTGGCGAGGTTCGCTCAGGAAACCCAGGGTTTACCGGCGGGCAACAGTTCCTTGCCATAAATTTCATTCAGGATGACCCGGGCCATCATGTACCAGGCCGCCAGGGCGCAGACCATCAGTTCATAGCCGGCTACCACGGTCAGGCCAGGATAACCAAAGTGCGCCAGATCGAGCAGGATGAAGCCGATGAGCAGGGTGGTGAAGGTGAACGCCATCGCGCCATGAATCCGCAGTGAACCCACCCACAGGATCGCGGTGAACAGGGTCCAGGCCACCAGAAACCAGCCCACATCCTCGGTGCTGGCCTTGAACAGATCGTACTTGTTGCCCAGCAGCATCAAGCACAGGGAAATCCAGAACGCCCCGTAAGAAGTAAAGGCGCAATAGCCGAAATTGTTGCCGGTCTTCATTTCTTGCAGACCGGCGATCAGTTGCGCCATTCCGCCGAACATCAGACCCAGCCAAACCACCGGGCCGATGCTGGGCATCCAGCCGACGTTGTGAAATTGCAAGACCAGTGTGGTCAGGCCGAAACCGGCCAGGCCGACCACCGCTGGGTTGCCAAGTTTTTGTTCTGCCATGCTTGTTAACCTCTTGAGTGAATTTTCCAGGTTGCGATCCGCCTTGTTCCGGGATTGGCGTCGGGCGGGGTCTTCACAACCTTAACCACTATAGGAAAAATTTCTGGTGGTGACAGGGAAATAGCACGAAAAAAACATCCTCTAAATTTTCCTGCGGTACGAACCATGCGGCGGACGAGCGCAATTAGCAAGATCAAAGAATGGGTGAAAGCAACGATCCCGTCCTGCGCCGCAATCCCTCGTCATCACAGAAAAATTTAGAGGAGGAAAAATTTTAGCGGATCCTCGGTATGTTAGCCCGACGGTGCTTGCGCCGGACGGTGGGTCAACCCGCCGTCCGGCGCATTCGGTTTGAACAACTTGCCGCATGGCTTGACACAAACCAGCGAATCGTAGACTAAACTAAAAATGCTTTGAACCGGACTGGTTGGCAGCGCCCGCTTCGTCCGGTTGCAAACAGCACAACCCTCATTTCACCCAAGGAGAAACACCCTCATGTCCGATGTCAAGCTGTATCCCGTTCCCGCCGAAGCCGCCGCCCACGCCTGGATCAATGACGCCAAGTATCAGGAAATGTACAAACAGTCGGTGGACGACCCGGAAGGTTTTTGGGCGGAGCAGGCGCAGCAGTTCGTAACCTGGTTCAAACCCTGGGACAAGGTGCTGGATTGGGATTTCACCAAAGGCCATATCCGCTGGTTTGAGGGCGCAACCCTGAACGTCAGCTATAACTGCCTGGATCGGCATCTGGAGCAGCGCGGCGATCAGGTCGCGATCATTTGGGAAGGCGATAGCCCGAATGAAGATAGAAAGGTCACTTACCGGGAACTGTATCAGGATGTTTGCAAGTTCGCCAACGTCCTCAAGAGCCTCGGCGTCAAGAAAGGGGATCGGATCTGCATTTATATGCCGATGATTCCTGAAACTGCGGTCGCTATGCTGGCCTGCACCCGGATTGGTGCGGTGCATTCGATCGTATTCGGCGGTTTCTCGCCGGATTCGCTCAAGGATCGGATCCTCGACGCCACCTGCAATCTGGTGATCACCTCCGACGAGGGGATGCGCGGCGGGCGCAAGGTGCCGATGAAGGCCAATATCGACAAGGCCCTGCTCAGCACGCCCAGCGTCCAGAATACCGTGGTGGTCAAGCGCACCGGCGGCAACGTCGCCTGGCAGGAGGGCCGCGATGTCTGGTATCACGAACTGATGGCGACGGCTTCCGTTGATTGTCCGCCGGAACACATGGGCGCAGAAGACCCGCTGTTCATCCTTTATACCTCCGGCTCCACCGGCAAGCCCAAGGGCGTGCTGCACACCACCGGCGGCTATCTGCTGCACACCGCGATCACCCACAAGTACATCTTCGATTACCACGATGGCGACATCTACTGGTGTACGGCTGACGTGGGCTGGGTCACCGGCCACAGCTACATCGTCTACGGCCCGCTGGCCAATGGCGCGACGACTCTGATGTTCGAAGGCATCCCCACCTACCCGAATGTCAGCCGGTTCTGGGAAGTGGTGGACAAGCACCAGGTCAACATTTTCTACACCGCCCCGACCGCGATCCGTTCGCTGATGCGCGAGGGCGAAGAACCGGTCAAGCGCACCTCGCGCAAGAGCCTGCGGCTGCTCGGTTCAGTCGGCGAACCGATCAACCCGGAAGCATGGGAGTGGTATTACCACCAGGTTGGCGATGGCCGTTGCCCGATTGTGGATACCTGGTGGCAGACCGAAACCGGCGGCATTCTGATCACCCCGCTGCCCGGCGCGACGGCGCTGAAACCCGGTTCTGCGACCCGGCCGTTCTTCGGGGTTTGCCCGGCGATGGTCGATGCCGAGGGCCAGCTCCTCGAAGGCGCTACCGACGGCAATCTGGTCATCACCCGCCCGTGGCCGGGGATCATGCGCACTGTGTACGGTGACCATCCGCGTTTCATCGAGACTTATTTCTCGATGTACAAGGGCCTGTATTTCACCGGCGACGGTGCCCGTCGCGACGAGGACGGCTACTACTGGATCACCGGGCGGGTGGACGATGTGATTAACGTCTCCGGTCACCGGATGGGCACGGCTGAAGTCGAATCGGCGCTGGTGCTGCATCCGGCGGTCGCCGAAGCGGCGGTGGTCGGGTATCCGCATGACATCAAGGGCCAGGGCATCTATGCCTATGTCACCCTGAAAGTCGGGATCGAACCGACCGATGCGCTGCGCAAGGAGTTGATCGCCCACGTCCGCAAGGAAATCGGCGCGATTGCCTCGCCTGATGTGCTGCAATGGGCACCTGGCCTGCCCAAGACCCGCTCCGGCAAGATCATGCGCCGCATTCTCCGCAAGATCGCTGCGAACGAACTCGATGCGCTGGGCGACACCTCGACCCTGGCCGATCCGAACGTGGTGACCGATTTGGTCGATAATCGCGCCGTCAAGTAGCCGCGCCGCGCACCCATCCAACGGGATAACCCGGCTGCTTGCGAGGCAGCCGGGTTTTTTATTGCTCGCCGCGAGCCTGAATTTCCGCATCTTCTAAATTTTCCGGTGATAACCAGATGTTGCGATATAGGAATCCGACCTGAGTTGTGGAATTGCCGCTTCGAACCACCCCGGCGCTTCGCGCCACCCCTCCTTATCCAAGGAGGGGATAAAACCAGCACGGTACATCGCTTTTTCCCCTCCTTGAGTAAGGAG
>CAIRMO010000056.1 GCA_903879705.1 uncultured Candidatus Competibacteraceae bacterium
AAAGAACGCGCTAAAAAACTAGCCGAAAGTGCTAAGAAGTTAGCTGAAAGCATAGCATTATTACCAGCAACTGCTTCTGTAGAAGCTTAGGAGAAAAGAGTTTTTCGACAGTCTCTCAGACCGGCGAGGGCGTTGTTATGGAGAAAGGTTCTCTGGTCGATGCGGTTTACGCATCAAGTGCAGTCTTTCCCTTATTGCCGCCGATTGAAATGGACGGTCGTTGGCTGGGCGATGGTTATTACACTTCTTCGCTGCCCGTTATGGAAGCGGTGAAACGCGGCATGGATGTCATTATTGCCGTGATTTTCCACGACCCGATTAATATGCAGGCGGACAGTTACATGGCGTGTTTGTCCAACTACTACACCATTCAGGGCGACGCGATTACCCGGTTTCAACTCGCGCTGTCGATCAATATGCACGAGCATGAAATTGTCATGATCAAAGTGCCGTTCAAGAGTCCGATCAACATGTGGGACGTTCACCATATTCCTGAAATTATTGAAACCGGCCGGCTGGCGATTGCTGCATACAAGGACGATATCCTGACCGCAATCCATACTTTTTCCAGCCGGTCCTGATCCGGGCTATGACGCCGAAGATGCGGATTCCTTCGCCAGATGTTCCATCACCCGGTTGCTGGTCAGCCAGAACAGCGCCGTGACGGCTAATATCGCAATGCCGCCCGCCAGCGCTGCGCCGTGCGGTCCCAGCCATTGGCCTAGCCAGCCGCCGAGCAGATTGCCGATCGGAATGGAACCGAACGCAGCCAGCAGATAAAACGCCATTACGCCGGCGCGGTGGTCATCATCAATACTCATCTGTAATAGAGTATTAGCAGCGACGCCCTGAGCCGTGTAGGCCAGGCCAAGCAGCACCGTAACCAGCAGAGCGGACGCGACGCCTTCGGTGACTGAGAGCAGGATCAGCGCCAACCCCAGTAAAATCGCCGCCTGACGAAATAGAGGCCATAGCCGGGTGGGTTGTCGCTGAGTCCCAACCACTGCCGCGCCCACCAGCGCCCCTACGCCAATGCCGCCCATCAGCCAGCCCAACCCCTGGGGACCCGCCCCGATCACGTCATGCGCCCAGATCGGCAACAGCACATAGACGGACATCGCTGCCACCGCCACTGACATATAGGACAGGATCGGGTAGCGTAACGATGGAGTACGGAGAATGAAGCGCAGATTATCGACAGCGCCTTGCCGCCGCCGGGGTTTCGCCGATGCAGGCGGCGTGCTTAACCGCATGAGCAGCAATGCGCCCAGCATGAACAGATAGCTGAGAGCGTTGAGCAGGAAGCAGGGCGCGGGGCCGGTTTGCGCCATGACACAGCCGGCGATCGGTGGCCCCATCGCACGGGCGGTGTTGAACAGCATGGAATTCAGGGAAATTGCCGCCGGCAGATTCTCCCGGTTCGTTACCAGACCGGGGACCAACGCTTGGCGGGCTGGACCATCGAAAGCCATTAGAACGCTTTGCAGACCACCCATAGTGACGATGAGCGACAAGGTCAACACATCAAAATGAGTCAACACCGTCAACGCCAGCGCCTGAAACATGAACAACAGTTGCAAGCCTAATAACAGGCGGCGACAATCAAAACGATCCACCAGCGAACCGGCAAGCGGCAATAGCACCAGCACCGGCAGATAAATAGCGGCGCTGAAATAGCCCAACCAAAGCGCGGAATCGGTCAACTGGTAAAGTAACCAGTTAAAGGTTGTACTCTGGATCCAGTAGCCAATTAAGGAAAGGCCCTGCCCAATGAAAAACAGGCGGTAATTGCGTTCCCGGAAGGTTTTCAGCAAAGTCACCACTCCAGTATTTCTCCCATATTAATTACACTACCCAAGAGGAAAATCGTATGTCCGCGATTCATTCGTCATCACCCCAGGAATGCTGGGATCGTCTGCTGGAAGCCCGTCATCTTAACGGCGACGACATCGCCGGATTACAGCAATGGCAACGCGATGCGGGGTTGTTTTTGCAGGACAAGCCCAGAGCCCGCACCCTGCGTCCCCACCTGCTGGAACCGGCGAAACTAGCACGCGACCAAGCGATGGCGCGGGCCGTGGTGACAGCGCTGGTTTACGCCAGCCAGCGCCTGGAGCAGGACCCGGCTTTGGCCCGGCGGTATCTGGGCGACTGGGTGGACCGGTTCGGCGACCTGCTCGCCCTGGATCCAGGCTATCCCCAGCGCGCTGTACTCGCCCGGCTAGATGTGCTGCCGACCGTGGACGGGCCAAAGGTCATTGAATATAACACCACCCCAGGCGGTATCCTGCCGGGCGATCAATTGAGTGTGCTGTTTCAACAACTCGCTGGCGAGATCGGCTTCGACCGCGACTGGCAAATCCGTCCGCTATTAGTGCTTCCGGCGGTGCGCGACGCCATGATCAAAACCTATCAAGCGTGGGGTGGGACGGGCGCTCCCTTGCTGATTTTCGCGGTGCCGCGTGAATTGAAGGATTTTATCGGCCAAGTCCAGATCACGCTCAATGCCTTGGCAACCAGCGGGTTAAGCGCTCGTATTGCCGATCCCGGCGAACTGGAATTTTCTGATGGCCGGTTGCGTCATCAAGGTGATCCCGTTGGGATACTCGTCCGGGTCTTCCTGCCGGAGATGATCCCAGGACTGGGCGACCGTCTGCACGGAATTTTCCAGGCGGTGCGGGCCGGTGTGGTCTGTATGATCACGGCCTTCCGTAATACCGTGATGGGCCATAAGGCGCTCTTCGCCCTGATGACCGATCCTGAAATCGATTTAGGATTGCCTACCACGGTCAGCGACCTGGTGCGAACTCATGTCCCGTGGACCCGTCTGCGATCGAATGACCGACCACCGATCCCGCTGGCCAGCGTATCGATCTATTGCCCTGGGCTATGGCTCATCGCCAACAACTGGTATGCAAGCCGGTGTCCGGTTATGGCGGCGCGGGGGTCGTACTGGGCTGGACGGTGGAGGAGACGCAATGGCGCGAAGGTCTCGAACAGGCTATGCCGGGCGGCGGTTCGCTGTTGCAACAGCGAGTGACCCTGATTCCGCAACCCTATCCCACCTTGGCTGAGGGTCTGCCTATCGCCGAGTTGTACACCGATCAGAATATTTTCATTGCAGATGGCGAATTAGTCGGTTACCTGACCCGTCTGGCCACAACCCCCATCACCAATGTCTCCCAGGGTGCCAGCATCGTCCCCAGTTTCGTGGTGACGCCCCGGGGGTAGCTGCTGGCGAGGATCGTTTCAGGCCGTTGGCGCGGCTTGATAATGCGGGTCCTGCTGGCGGACATAATCGAGCAGGGCGCGACTGTCCTTTTCCGCGAGTTCGATCCGGTCATAATCCACTGCGCAGCCCAGTAGACAGGCCATCAGCAACGCATCGCCCTCGCGCATCCCGCCAGGTAACACCCCGGTGAAGAAGAATCCCACCTGTTGCAGCGTCGCCGCAACCGTCGGAGTGTGCGGGTCGAACAGATTTAGAAAACAGAAGACCACCGGGGTCTTGTTCAAATGGAGTCCAAACAGCCGTTCCTTCACCTGGGCCAGCAGATCATGGCCCGCGACGCGCACCGACAGTTGGGCGAGGTTGCGTTCCCGTTCCACAACCATCTCTATTTCACTGAGAGCCTCCAGCAGTTCTATTTCACTGAGAGCCTCCAGCAGTGGAGCCTCGGTGACGTCCAGTTCGGCAGGCAGCTCGCAGCGCTCGTAGAGATCAGCGATAAAATCACGGTGCGCTTCTGGAACGTACAGCGTGACCGGTGCCCGTTCCGCCAAGGTCTGGAAGACCAGCAGGGTGGAAATCCGCTGGGGAACCTGATCGGTAATCCCCTTGAATTCCACCGTTTCGGGACTGCGCGCCGGCAACAAACCCACCGCGATCCCAAGACCCCGCCGATTGACTCGCTGCGAAGAGGTATGTGCGGTCGTGAAATTGACATAAATCCCGGCCAGTCCCAACTGCTCGACCGCGGCCTGCAAAGCGGCCATACCGACCTTTTCCGCCAAGCCATGACCGCGCGCTTCCTGCCGGGTCGCCGCCAAGCCGATTTCCGCCAGGGTCGGCATTTCCGGGGAACGCAGCAGGGCGACGTGCGACGCCACCATGCCGTTGCCCAGCACCGCCACGAAGGAATGCAATTGCCCTTCGGCTTGCAAACGGCGCAGGCGGTCGGGGTAATAGGGCACATCCGACATGTAGGTATAGCGGTAGGCGTCGTAAATCAGCCGCGAGACTTCCACGGCTTCGGCCGGTTGCATGGGCCGCACCTGCACCGCAGCAAAATCTTCGGCGCTGGGCAGGGCCGTGGTGTGGCGAAAATCGGGCTGCTCCGCCGGCGGTTGCCAAGAGCCGCGTAACCGTTTCAACAAACGGATTTCCTTGCCGCGCCCGCCCAGATTGCGCGCCTGAAACACGTCGACCAACCGGGCGGCCAGATACTGTCCCAAACCCGGCGGCGCATCGAGCGTGTCGGGATCGACCCCGGTAAAATCAGGCAGCAGTTCCGGGTCGAACGGCCGGCCCTGGTCCCGGAAAACCATTTCCAGTTGCCCTGGCTCCTGAACGCATTCGACGCTAAAGCTCACCGCCTCGCCAGCCGCATAGGCGTGTTGCAGAATATTCGCGCTGAGTTCCTCGGCGACAATTTCCAGATGGGTCAACTCCGGTTCCTGAAAACCCATCGTTATGGCGCAACTCCTGATAAACGCCTGAACCACCGGCACGGCGTTCAGGGCGTTGGGCGCTGACAGATGGAAGCGATTGCTGGGCCAATCAGACTCTTTGGACATGAGGTACGGCTCCGGTAGAACAACCTGATTCGAGTGAGGTGAGTATTGAGCATCTTTTGTGCCGGATGTCCTCTTAGTATCCCGCCTGATCCAGTTCCTGTTGCAGGGCACGGGCGAGATCATCCACCGAGAGCGTTTCGTCCGCCGGCGGTGGTGCTAATTGCGGAAGTGGGTTTTTTGCGACCGTCCCACCCTCAACAATCCCGCCCAGCCGTTCAGCCAGAAATCCACTGATCGCCTCGAGAGTGGGGTAGTCAAACAGCAGACTGGCGGGCAACCGTTCGCCGACCGCCGCAGCCAGCGCATTACGCAATTCCACGGCCATCAGCGAATCCAGACCGTAGTCGTTCAACGGTCGGCGCAGGTCCAGTCCCGCCTCGGGCAATGAGAGAATCGCTGCCGCTTGGCGGCGTACCACCGTCAGAACCAGGGCGGTACGCGCTCCGGTGGGAACCGCAGCCCACTCAGCACGCAGGTCATGGTGAGGGGCGGGTGCGGCGTCTCCAACCTGAGCAGTCTCCACTCTGCGCATAGGGTACGGCAAGACCAGTGCTTGAACGGGATTGGCCTCCAGCAAGGTTTCCAGTGTCGCCAATGCCTCGTCAGGCGGTAAGGCCGCACCACTGCGCATTGTCGTCGCCATGCCGCCGCCCGCCCACGCACCCCAATCGACGACCAAAGCGGGCAAACCCTCAGCCCGTCGCCGCCAGGCCAAGGCATCCAATCCTGCATTGGCGGCGGCATAGGCGGTTTGGCCTGCTGAACCGAGGACGCCGGCAGCAGAAGCAAACAGGATGAAATATTTCAGCGGCTGATTGCGGGTCGCGGCATCGAGATGCAATGCGCCATCCAGTTTGGGCGCGAGTACGGCGGCCAGACGTTCCGGGGTCAGTCGCGCCGCTACACCGTCGTCCAGAATGCCAGCGGCATGAATCACGCCGGTCAACGGTCGGTCAAAACCGGCGATCAAGCCCTCGACTTCCTCCCGCCGGCTGACATCGGCCTGGATCACTTGCAGTTGACCACCCATCGCGGTGAGTGGGGCCAGTGCGGCTTGAACGCCGGCTTCCGGGGACCGGCGGGCAACCAGCGCGATATGCACCGCGCCCCGTTCCACCAGCCAGCGGGCAACCGCCAATCCCAAGGCTCCGGTACCGCCAGTGATCAGCCAAAGGCCATCAGCGCTGAGGAAACGGCGGGTCAGCACGATGCGGCCCCTGTGGCGGGCCTGCTGCATGTGGCGGTAAGCGGCTTCGGCCTGTTGTAGCGGGAAAGTCGTCACCGGCAACGGGTGCAACCGCCCCACGGCGAATTCCGCCTGCAACGCCCGCCAGAACGCGCCGACCGTTTCCGGTTCCCGATCAATCACCTCGTCGAGCGCGATGCGCTGATAGTTCACATCCGGGCGATAAGCGGCGGCGCGAGTTTCATCCCAGATGCCGGCTTTGCCCGCTTCCAGGAAACCACCGCCCGGTCGCAACAGGTCAAAGCTGCCGGCGATCCATTCGCCGCTGAGTGAGTTGAGAACCAAATCCAAGCCCGCTCCGCCGGTCTGGGCGCGCAGTTCGTCCACGAAGGCCAGCGAGCGGGAATCGGCTACCCCGGCAATGCCCAAGGTTCGCAGCCAGGCGCGCTTTTCCTCAGTACCGGCAGTCGCCAGCACTTCCGCGCCAGCCGCTTGGGCAATTTGAATCGCCGCCAGACCCAACCCGCCGGTTCCGGCATGAATCAGCACCCGCTGGCCGGGCTGAATCCGACCTTGGCGGCGCAAAGCCCAGGCGGCAGTAAGAAAGACTGTCGGCAATGAACCGGCCTGCTCAAAGCTCCACGGTTCCGGTTTCGGCCATACCAGCGGCGCACGGGCGATGACATGGCTGGCGTGGCAACCGGGCGCGACCGCCATCACCGGCTGGCCAATCTCCAGACCCGTTACGTCCGGGCCGAGAGCGGCAATCAGGCCCGCGCATTCGCCGCCCAACGGGCCGGCATCGCCAGGATAGACGCCCAAAGCATTCATCACATCGCGGAAGTTGAGGCCGCTGGCCAGCACGGTGATTTCGACTTCACCCGGGCCGGGAATCCGCCGTGCCGCCGGCACCAGCGCCAACTCAGCCAGTTGCCCACTGGCGGGCCGTTGCAACGCGAAACAGGCTCCGGGACCCGCTGGGCGATGTTCCCAGTCGCGCCGCCAGAGCTGACCCTGCCGCACCGCCAGCACTGGGCCGGGGTGGGGCAAGGCCGCAATAACGTCATCCGCCAAATCCGCATCCGGCGGCAAGTCGATCACCGTGGGCGCAAGATCGGGATGTTCCTGCGTCAAGGCCAGTGCAAATCCCCACAGCGCGGCTGGCATTACCGGCGGTTGGTGAGTTTCGCCGGGTAACACGGCAACACCCTGAGTGACGATCCACAACCGGGGCGGACGAGGCAACGTCAACAGGGTTTGGGTCAAGGTGAGCAGCGCTTGGCTGGCGGCTTCCGGCCCGGCCAGGAACAGAACGCCATCCGCCTCCGCCAACGGAACCACGGTCAGGTGCTGGATCAGGTCATGGCTCAGTCGGCGATCGCCGCCCAAATGCCAGCGGGTGGGCAGCGCTGCTCGCGTAGCCTGCGATGGACGCCAGACCGGTTGATACACCTGAGCTAAAAGGCCAGAAATACGAATCGGGCGCAGTAACAGACCCTCGGCGTGAGCCATGAGCAGGCCATTGGGATCAAACAGTTGTACGTCGCCCGCCAAGGTTCCATCGGCGCGGCGGGTCAACCGCGACCAGGCCCACAGTTCCCGTTGCCTCGGAGCGCCGGTCCACGTGAACCGTTCCAGTCCAGCCGGTAAATAATAGGCGCCGTCCGGGGTCGCTTCGGCCGCCGCACCCAGACTTTGGAAAGCGCCATCGAGCAAGGAAGGATGCAAGCGCATTCCGCTTTCATCCAGCGCATCAGGCAACCTCAGCCGGGCTAAGGCTTCGCCCGCGCCCTGATAAAGCTCGACCATCGAACGGAACGCCGGGCCGTAGCCCAGACCTTGAGCGGTGAAAGCGGCATAGAACGCAGCGAGGTCAACCGCCTGCGGACAGCGCTGGCGTAACGCTTCCAGCGAAGGAAGCACCGCCTCCTGGATCGGAGCTGAACCGAACTGGCCGTCTGCTACCCGCGACCAGTCATCGGTTGCCGCTGGCGAGGCATGAATCACAAACCCCGCTTCATCCCGTTCAACCAGCGTCAGTTTCGGCTCATCCAAACGCAACAACGCCCGGAACTGAATGTTTTCCAAGGTTAGCGGCGCGTCGGCGGGCATCGTGGCTGAAATCATTTCCAACAGCGCCGCCGCCGGCAAAACCGGATCGCCGCCGACCGCGTGATCCGCCAACCAAGGCACGTTATCCAGCGCCAGATGATTTTCAAAGCGGCACATCGAACCCGGACCACGCTGCCGGCAACCGAGCAAGGGATGTTCCACCACATTCCCCTCCTTGGATAAGGAGATGTGGCGCGCAGCGCCGGGGTGGTTCGAAGGCATCACCACCCGACCCTCCGTCACCCAATACCTTTGTCGTTCAAAGGGATAAACCGGGGCCGACACGATATGATAACCACCGCCAGCGGTAATTCCGGCCTCCTGAATCGCCGCGCCTGCCGTATATAGCTCTGCCAGGGATTGCAGCCAAGCCCGTCGTTCTACCGCATTCCGGGGCAATGAAGGCGACGACTCGACCTCGGAAGTCGGCGGCTGTGGCGGTACCCGCGCCGGCGTCGCAGTACGGAGCGCCGCCGCCGCTTCATGCGGATCATCAGCGACCACCGCAATGCGGTAAACCAGGTGCGCCCGCCCGATCAGCAGGGTATGCGCCAGATCGCCGAGCGCCGGCGCATCGGCGGCAGTCAAGCGATCCGCAACCGCATGAGCCAAAGTCCGGGCAGCGCCGGCGGTCGCGCCGGAGACGACCAGCAGATGCGTGGTCTGAAGGTTGGGAGAGGGATTGGGGCTGAGGCGCGGCGCTTCTTCCAGTATCAAATGAGCATTCGTACCGCTGAACCCGAACGAACTGACGCCAGCAGCGCGGGGGCCGTCCAGCACCGGCCACGGCTGGGATGAAGCCGGCAGGATCACCGGGAACCCGTCCAGGGCAATATGCGGATTCAAGGTCTGGAAATGCTGATTCGGCGGCACGATTCCAGCGCGTAACGCCAGCACGGTTTTAATCAGGCCGGCAATGCCCGCCGCCGCCTCCAGATGCCCAATATTGGTCTTCACCGCGCCAATCGCCAGCGGTGTTTCAGGCCGACGGCCGGGAGCGAAAATCGCCTTCAAGGCGTGCATCTCAATCGGATCGCCCAAGGCGGTGCCGGTGCCATGCGTTTCGATATAGCCGATACGGTTTGGCTCCAGACCCGCACGGGCCAGTGCTGACCGGATCACCGCTTCCTGAGCGCGCCCGCTGGGGGCCGTCAGACTGGATGAGCGGCCATCCTGATTCAGGTAACTGCCGCGAATGACCGCCAGAATCGGGTCGCCATCGGTTTGGGCGTCCGAGAGCCGCTTCAGCACCACCACCCCGCACCCTTCGCCGCGCACAAAGCCGTCGCCCCGGGCGTCGAACGCCTTGCACCGGCCATCCGGGGCCATCATCTGCAATGCCGACAGGGCCAGGGTAGACGACGGCGACAAAATCAGGTTGACGCCGCCGGCCAGCGCCATCCGGCAATCCCCGGCCAGCAGGGCGCGACAGGCCAGATGGGTCGTCACCAGCGATGAGGAGCAGGCGGTATCGACCACCATCGCCGGGCCTTCCAAGCCCAGTACATAGGCCAATCGCCCCGCGACGATGCTGGGCGCGCCGCCGGTGCCAGACCAGGCGTCGATGCGACCGCTGGCCACCGCAATTTGCGAGTAATCGTAGTTGCACAGGCCAATGAATACGCCGGTGGCACTGCCCGCCAACCGATCCGGCGCTTGACCAGCGCGTTCCAGGGCGTGCCACGCGGTTTCCAGCAGCAGGCGCTGCTGAGGATCCATCGACGCCGCTTCACGCGGAGCAATGCGGAAAAAAGCCGCATCGAACCGATCCACATCGGTCAGGAAAGCGCCCCAGCGGGTGGTTAAACCCTGCGCTTCACTGGCATTCCAGCGGTCGGTCGGGAATTCGCCCACGGCGTCAAATCCGGCACACAGCAATTCCCAGAACCGCTCCGGGTCATCCGCCCCACCCGGAAAGCGGCAGGCCATGCCAATGATCGCAATCGGTTCTTCGCCGCGTTCCAGCGTCATTACGGGAAGGCGAGTGATCTCCGCTTCAGGTCCATCACCGAGGAATTTGGCCAAAGCCGCCGGGGTTGGATGATCGAACAACAAGGTCGATGGCAGCGGTCGCTCCAGACGTTTTTGCAGCCGGTTCCGCAATTCCACCGCCATCAGCGAATCCAGGCCGAGGTCGAACAGGTTACGGTTCGGGTCCAGAGCTTCCGGTCCCTCAGCGGCCAATACGGTAGCGGCTTCGATCAACACCGTATCGAGTACCCGCCTCGACAACGCCCCTCGCCCCTTGGGGGAGAGGGGTTGGGGGTGAGGGGTTAGCCCCTTGGGGGAGAGGAGTTGGGGGTGAGGGGCAATGTCCACCAACTCCCGCAACACCGGCGGAACCTCACCACCGAGAGCGTGGGCGAACGCCGTCCAGCGCACCGGCAACACGCCCATGCAGGCCGGACCGGCGGTCAGCGCCCAATCGAGGACTTGGACGCCCTGTTCCGGCGGGATCACCTCCATCCCGGAGCTTCGCAACCGTTCCGCCAATTCCGGATCTGCCGCCGAACCGATCTCACTCCATGCACCCCAGGCCAGACTGACGGCCGGTTGTCCCTGAGCGCGGCGGTGGGCGGCGAGCGCATCGAGGAAGGCATTGGCCGCGACGTGATTGGCCTGGCCGCGACTGCCGACCAGACCGACCGCCGACGAGTACAGCAGGAAGAAATCCAGATTCCCGGTCAGTCGGTGCAACAACCAGGCTCCGGCCATCTTGGCGGCCAGCACTTGCTCAAAGCGCGGCCAGTCGAGTTGCGCCAGAACGCCGTCATCAAGTACGCCGGCAGCGTGGATCACCCCGGCCAGCCGTCCCGGAGCAGCGGCAAGCGCAGCGCGGACGTCGGTTTCACACGCCACATCGCCGAGGGCGAGAATTACTCGGACACCGCTGGTTTCCAAGGCCGCGATAACGGTTTGTGCCTGGATCGACGGCACTGAACGACCCATCAGAAGCACTGACCGTACGCCGCGTTCCGCCAGCCACTGGGCGCTACGCAATCCCAGGCCACCCAAACCGCCGGTAATGAGATAACTCGCTTCGGCATCCAGGGCTGGGAGCGCGGCGGGTTCTGGCCGCTGGCGAATCAACCGGGCAACCTGGCGCTGACCGTCAGCCGTCAGGGCAATTTGATCCTCACCATCGCCGAATTGCAGCTCGCGGGCGATGTCGGCGGCGGCTTCTTCCGGGGATAATGCGGGATCAAGCTCGATGCGCCGCGTCGCCAATTCAGGCAGTTCCAGCGCAATGGCGCGGGCCAGACCCCAGACTGTCGCCTGTTCCGGCGCTGATTCCCGCGCTCCGCACGTCACGACCGCCAAGCGCACACCTCGCCCCGCCAGTTCCACCGCCAGCCGCCGCAACGGTTCCAACATCCGGCGCTGATCCACCCACAACCGCGCCAGTTCACTCCCCTCGCCCTCCGGGAGCGGGGCCGGGGGTGAGGGTTTCAGCGCCCCGGTGTAGACGCACATCGCCCCGGTGCCACCCGGCAACGGATCGTCGGGCGCAAGCTGGATCACCGTCTGACCGGTGGCGCGCAATTGCCGACCCAGCGCCACAGTGACCGGGTCAGCGCCGCCCACCAGCCACCACGAATCACTACGTCGTTGCCGGGCGACGAGTACCGCCTGACGGGCCAGCAAGCCGGCAGCATCGACCCGCAGCAATGCAGCGTCAAAACCGGCGGCTTCAAGAATCGTCAACCAGCCTTGCCGCTCAAGCAGCGGATAGTCGGGCCGTAACTCCCGGTCGGTGAATCGCCACCAGCCTTCGGTCAGGCCGAACACCAGATCCACCCAACCTTGCGGGCCAGCACCTTCCAGCAGCGCCAGAAAGCCGCCGGGAACCAGCAACCGGCGCAAACGGGCGAAGGTCTGGCGCAAGTCGGCGGTAGCGTGAAGGACATTGGCGGCAATGATCAGATGGTAGCGTTCAATCAGGAACCCCTGAGCTTCCGGGTCAGCGTCCAGATCCAGCCGGCGCGGTTCGACCCAAGGTTGATCAGCGTACCGTTTACGGGCCTGCGCCAGCAGGCTAGGGGCGATGTCGGTAAAGGCATATTCGGCCATGCGTTCAGCCGGCAATCGAGCCAGCAGACCGTCGGTGGTGCCGCCAGTGCCCGCGCCGACTTCCAGAATGCGCAACGATCCCTCGGCGGGAAGCGCAGCCAGTGTGGCATCCTCGATAAACCGGTTCAGTAGCCGCGAAACCGGCGAGTCCCGATAAATATTGCCCTCGTCCCCGACGGGGAACAGCAGTTGTAGCGGATCCTGCCGCCCGCTCAACACCGCCGCCAACTCCCGGCCACACCGCCGCAGCAGAGCGATTTCGGTGGTGCTTTGCGGGTAGGCCATCGCCAGCGCATCCAGAGCCACGTCCGGATCGAGATCGTGCCCCAGTTGCTGGAAACGGGTCAGGCGTTCATAGAGTGCGAGATGACGCGGCGCGACGGCTTCACGCGGCAGTTTCGCCAGCGCCTGAGCCGCATAAACCGCCGCAGCGGCATCGAGCCGTTCCCCCAGACCGGCCAGCGCCGCCAACTCCGGTTTCGAGATCGCCGCCGGCAAATCTGCCGCCAGCCGTTCAACGATCCGGGCGGGATCCGGTGGCAGGGATCGGGTGCGCCAGACCGGCTCCAGCAACCACTGCCGCCAAGGTTCATCGCTCGCAGAGCGGGCTAACCGCAATCCTCGCGCCCAGGCCAGCAGGCGACCACCGGCATCGACCAGTCGTAGATCGGCGCTCAACTCATCGCCCGCACCTGACAACCGAACCTGCGCCCATCGATCGCCGGTTTCCGCGTGAGCAGCCTCCAGATGGAAACTGTCCAGTCCGACCGGAATCCGCATCACGCCATCGCCCTGCTCGAAAGTGGCTACCGCCAAGGTTTGCAAAGCGGCATCCAGCAACGCCGGATGGAGGTGATGACCGGCGGGATCGATGGGAGTCAGCCGCGCCAGCGCAATGTTCGGCCCCCGCCAGGCGGCGGTGATGCGGCGAAAGTGCGGGCCGTAGTCCAAACCGCCGCCGGCCAGCCAGGCATAAAGCACCGCCGGATCAACCGGATCAGGGCATTGTTCCGGCTGAACCGGGGAGGGCGGAACCCCGGTTTCAGCCAGTTGCGCGGCAACATGGCGGGTCCACCCCGCGCTCTGATCGAGCGGTCGGCTGTAGACGCTGATTCCGGCATTCACCAGCACGATCTGGATTTCATGAGGAACATCGAGAATCAGCGGTGCTTCAAAGCGGATCGCTGCCAATGCCGGAGCATGGCCGCATCGAACCGCGGCGTGAGCGCCCGCTTCCAACCAGGCCGCCGCTGGAACCATCGGCTGATCGCCGACCCGATGTTCCATGAGATAGTCCGCGCCGGGCGTTGGTAACCGACGGTGGAAAACCACCGAGCCGTCGGCTAAATCCAGCCGCTCGCCCAACAGCGGATGAGCGGTAGCGCCGACCGTCGTCGCTTTGGTTGCCCGCCAGTAGCGGCGGCGCTGAAAGGGGTAACTCGGCAAGGTGATCAACCGCCGCGACCGCCCGGCATGAACCGCCCGCCAGTCGATATTCACGCCGAGTTCAAACAGCCGGCCCAGCGCCGCCATCAAAGCGTGGCCGCTGGCATCATCGCGGCGAGCCGAGGCGATCCCTTCGTTCCCCTGGATGCAGCTCCGGCCCAGTCCCAGCAGGATCGGTTGCGGGCCGACTTCCAGGAACACCGTGCAGCCGAGCGCCGCCAGTTGGCGGATGCCCGCCGCGAAAGCCACCGGTTGCCGGCTATGCCGCCGCCAGTAGCCCGCATCGAAACCGGTCACAGGTTCGCCGGTGAGATTGCTGATGACCGGCAGGCGCGGCGTCCGCCATTCGATTGCAGCCGCAGCCTGTTCCAGATCAGCGAGCATCGGATCCAGCAGCGACGAATGGAAAGCGTGGCTCACGGTGAGCCGGCGGCTGACAATCCCTTGGGCGGACAATATGGCGCAAGCCGCGTCGACCGCCGACTCCGGCCCAGAGAGCGTTGCCATTTTCGGCCCATTGTCCGCAGCCAGGGCTAACCGGGGATCGGCAGACAGCAACGGGGCCAGACGCGCTGCATCGGTCATCACCGCCACCATTGCGCCGCCAGCAGGTAGCGCCTGCATCAACTGGCCGCGCCGAACGATCAGCCGCAATACCTCGTCCAGCGTCGCCGCTTCCGCGACCACCGCCGCCGCATATTCGCCCAGACTGTGCCCCAGCAGCGCATCTGGCTGTATCCCCCAGGCCCGCAACAGCGCGGTCATGGCGATTTCATAGGCCAGCAGCGCCGGTTGGGCAAATCCGGTGCGGTCGAGTTCGGGACCACCGGCAAACATCAGTTCAGTCAGCGACCGACCGAGTAGCGGCTCCAACACCATCGCGCAATGGTCGAGGGTTTCACGGAATACCGGCTCGGTTTCGTACAGTCGGCGGCCCATCCCGGAGAACTGGCTGCCCTGGCCGGTGAACAGAAACGCGATCCGGGGCCGTCCGGTAACGACATGGCCGGTGGTCGGGCGCGCCAGCCGTTCCCGCGCTTCATCTCCATTCGCGGCGACTACGGCCAGCCGATATTCCATCGGACTGCGGCCAGTGCCGGCGGTGAAACAGGCGTTGGGGTAGTCGTCCAAGACTTCCGCATGACTCATGCGCTCGCGGAGTGCCTCCAGCGCCTTGGTATCACGGGCGGACAGTGGCAAGACTTCGGCAGAGCGCGGTAACCAGGAATCCCCTTGTCCCCCGGTGGGAGAAGGGTTGGGGGTGAGGGGCGGTCCTTCCAGTACGATATGGGCGTTAGTGCCAGAGAAACCAAAGGAGCTGACCCCGGCGATCCGGGGCCGGTCGGCGGGCAGATCGACCGAGGTTACTGGCACCTGGATCGGGCAGTCGCCGGAACGAATATGGGGGTTCAATTGGTGAAAATGCAGGCTGGGCGGGATACGGCCATGCCGCACGACTTCCACCGCCTTGATCAAACCGGCGATGCCGGCGGCCGCTTCGAGATGACCGAGGTTGGTTTTGACTGAACCGATGTAGAGCGGCTGAGTGCGGTCAGCGGCCATCACCTGCGCCAACGCATTCATTTCAATGGGATCGCCGAGAACGGTGCCGGTGCCATGCGCTTCGACATAGGCCACTTCCGCCGGAGCCAGCCCGGCATTCGCCAAGGCATCGCGCACGACCGCTTCCTGGGCCAGGCCATTAGGCGCGGTCAAACCGGCGGAACGGCCGTCCTGATTGACCGCCGACCCGCGAATCACTGCCAGCACCCGGTCACTATCAGCCAGCGCATCCGTCAGCCGTTTCAACACCACGATGCCGCATCCTTCGCCGCGCACAAAGCCATTGGCGGCGGCGTCAAACGCCTTGCACCGCCCGTCCGGGGCCATCATCCGCAGCCGTGACAGCGAAACCGTGCCGTCGGGCAACAGCACCAGGTTTACGCCTCCGGCCAGCGCCAGCCGGCATTCGCCCAGCCGTAAACTCTGCACTGCTAGGTGGGTAGCGACCAGCGCCGAGGAACAGGCGGTATCCACGACCAGACTGGGACCTTGCAGGCCCAGGGTGTAGGACAGACGACCGGCAGCGACTCCGCTCGCGCCGCCGGTGGCCGAGTAGGTATCGAGCGCCCCGCAATCGCTGGCGGCATCCCCCAGCCGGGCATAGTCGCTGGTGCAGATGCCGAGGAATACGCCGGTGCGGCTGCCGCTCAACGCCAGTGGCGGGAGACCGGCATGTTCCAGCGCCTCCCAGGCAACTTCCAGCACTAACCGTTGTTGCGGGTCCATGGCGATCGCTTCGCGCGGTGAAATGCCGAAGAACTCGGCGTCGAAACGATCCACGTCACGCAGGAAACCGCCCCAGCGGGTGTTCATTTTGCCGGGGGCATCCGGATCGGGGTCATACCAGGCGTCAACGTCCCAGCGTTCCGGCGGTGTTTCGGTAATGGCGTCTGCGCCGGATTCCAATAATTGCCAGAAGGCGTCTGCCGAATCTGCGCCGCCCGGAAAACGGCAACCCATGCCAATAACGGCAATCGGCTCACGCGCTTTCCGCTCGGCGGCGTCGAGCTTGGCCTGCATTTGTTTGAGCAGCAGAACAGTCCGCTGCTTGTTGGTCAAAGTGGGTTCATGCATCAGGTTATCGACGCGCTATCATTAACTTTGGTCCTAATGGCGGCAGTCCGCAGTCAACGCGGACAAAACCGGTCAACTGGAGCGGCGATCAGTGAGTTCCTCGCGGATCACCCGGCGCAGCGTAGATTCAATCTGATCGCTAATGATGATCAGATGGAGCGCCTGATTGATGAGGGTCTGGTATCCCCGCTTCCCCGCTTTGGCTTTAAACCAGGCCACTACCTCCGGATCGAGGGCGATACTGATTTTCTGTTTCTTGCGCAGCATCGGTTCAAGGTTGACTGGGTAAACCGCTTGGTCAATATCCGCCTGCGCAATCGGTGGAACCTCATCCGGATCACCATCGTCAACGGTTGGTAATGTAGATCTGTTGCTCATGTTTTTTCACCTTCGCATGGAAATTAGCCGAACGGTATCCGCCAACTTATAGGAATCCGACCTGAGTTATGGAATTGCCGCTTCGAACCACCCCGGCGCTTCGCGCCACCCCTCCTTATCCAAGGAGGGGATAAAACCAGCACGGTACATCGCTTTTTCCCCTCCTTGAGTAAGGAGGGGTGGCCCCGTCAGGGGCCGGGGTGGTTCGCT
>CAIRMO010000057.1 GCA_903879705.1 uncultured Candidatus Competibacteraceae bacterium
CCCGCTAATAGGGCTTTGTGACCATGAGAATCTCTCCAGATTCGGGCTTGGGTTTAGGCTCAGAAACACTCCGCCCGCTAATAGGGCTTTGTGACTCCAGAAGAAGAACCTTAGCAGCTTTTCCATCCCGTCTCAGAAACACTCCGCCCGCTAATAGGGCTTTGTGACCTTCGGTGCCGACTTGCCGACGAACTCAACTGAGACCTCAGAAACACTCCGCCCGCTAATAGGGCTTTGTGACGTGGTTACCGATTTGGTCACAGGGTCAACCTTGAAATCTCAGAAACACTCCGCCCGCTAATAGGGCTTTGTGACCAATCCATTGTCGCCTGACCATTCCCCAATAAACCGCTCAGAAACACTCCGCCCGCTAATAGGGCATTGTGATCATAATCACCGGGAGTGTGTAGATAAACTGGAGTGGGCGTTGAAGGGCCGTGAGGCACTGGAGAGTATTTATAAGGAGGGCAATGATGATCTGTATCAGTGGAAGTAGACTGGAGATGTGGCGTAGGATGTGCTAATGAGTGCAAACGACAACAACGATTTTCTTGAAGGGCGATCCCGCGCTAGGGGCGAGTTACCCAAGCAGGCCAAGCCCACTGAGCCAGGAACGATTCCTGCCGATCAGCTTTCCAAACAGGAGGGTGACGCAAAGGCGTATGTTCTTGGTAATGGACAGAAAACCGGCTGTGAACACATGGTGGCGATTGATTTGCAAACCGGCAAGCGACTAGCGCAAGGCACAAGTCATGATCCGGGACGGGTTTATCTGCCTGACCATGTCACGAAACTCGCCAGTGATCCCGCCAGCCAAATTGCTTACCATCACAATCACCCTGACAGCTTTTCGATCAGCGCAGGCGACTTGCGGATTATGGCTAAACGCCTTGGGCTTTCGGAAGTAGTCGCCTATGGACATGACGGCTCACGTTTTGTAGCACGACGACGTAATGTGCATGACCTTGAATCGATGTTGGATGTAGCCAAAATCGAACTTCGGCATCAAGGCCAGTGGGCCGCGCAGCGTGGGCTATCTCTAAAAGGATTGGAGGCGCACATGACTAATTTGGCATTGCAGCAAACGGGGTTAATTGACTATGAATTTGAACTTGACCCAGTACGAGAACAATTCTGTCAACAGGAACAATCTGCTTTAAATAAAATTGTGGCTGCATTGGCAGCTAGGATTAAGCAAATGAGGACTAAATCGTGACTTCAAAAAAAGATATTGATGTGCTGATTGATCCGCCTGAATTTTGCTCAGGAAAAGCTGCATGGCTCCGCTGGCGAGAGGGGTTGCGGAAAGATGATCCGGAAATTCCGGCTATTGCCGACGCCATTAAAGAAGCTGATGAAGTTATTCGGTACTACGAAGCCGAAGAAAAAGCCCCGAACCGTCTCGCCGCATGACCACATCCACCCTCATCGGCAACGCCACGCTGTACTGCGTGGGATTGCTTGGGTTTCAGAAACACTCCGCCCGCTAATAGGGCTTTGTGACTCTTCAACGCTGCATTCCAAAAAATGCCCTGTCCAGTCTCAGAAACACTCCGCCCGCTAATAGGGCTTTGTGACTTATTCGTGACTGTTCCTTGATGATTCATCAAAAGGCTCAGAAACCCCTGCCCGCTAATAGGGCTTTGTCGAGTATTTGCGGGTGGCAGATCGCACCGTTGCTGCACTCTTGATCCCCTGCCAAAAATTCCTGTTCCTAATTTTTGAAAATCCTCTCGTCTCCCACGTTGTAGCCATAGGAATCCGATCTGAGTTGTAGAAAAGGCAAAATCCCCCCGCCGCTAACGCGGCTTCCCCCCTTTGAAAAAGGGGGGTCAGGGGGGATTTTTCAGCCAACCGCTACCGCAACTGATTTAGGAAACCTATATCAAGAGGCCCGGATCGCGACATGGTTCAGGGTAGAAGCCCGCGAACTCAATCCGCTCTACTTCCCGGTGCGGGGTCTGCGATAGGACTTTGTGACTTAGAAACCCCACCCGCTCATAGGGCTTGGTGACAAAGTCAGGTTCCAGAATATGGAAAGCACCACGAAATTACTCTGAGGGCAATTAAAATGACCACTAAAGAAGAAATTGAAGATGTTCGTCAACATTTTCCCGACCTCTTTGAAAAACAACTCAACGTAAGAATCATTCCCACCGCTTTATCCAGTATAGAGCTTTATAGACGTAAATGGTTTAAAGAACACAAAAACGATTTTATTGAAATTGAGTCATGGTGTGATAAAGATCCGAATGTTACTAAAGGAAAGGTGTTAGTGGAAGCGGCATTAGGTGGAGATGAATTTAAAGAAATCACTTATTGGGATGTAGATAAGGATCTCTTTAACGAAGAAAAAACTGAATTTGGTTATGTGGTCAAACCCCATCGTGACAAACCCAAAAAATTATCTTAAATAAAAAGCCCCAGAAATGGGGCTTTGAAGATTACAGTGTCATTGGTTCCAAATGAGGACTAAAAATGAACACAGCAAAAGCAATTATTAAGGCTTCGATAGCGCGGTTTAGAGGCGCTGATTTTATGGTGTTTGACTGGGAAAAAGCTGCAAAGATACTTCATGACCGAAAACCGTTTGCGGCGTTTGCCGGTTTGAAAGATGATTTTGAATGTACAGGGACCATGATTTATAAGGAAGGTCATCCCATTCTGCTCGATGCTAATGGTGAAAAACCTTACACGTTTTTAGGTTCGTGTTGGGCAAAACCGATGTTGGTATTGCTTGACGAAAAAGGTCAACCCGAAGAAATTGAGTGCTTCACCACGGACGAGAATAGCCCTTATCGCTGCCACACATACTGGCCGAGAAAAGCCGTTAGATTGCTGTAGCCGCTGTAGCTAACACACGCTCAGAACCCCCCGCCCGCTAATAGGGCTTTGTAGCGTCCGGGCCAGCGACCACCTGCCGCTCCACCGCCCCTCGACCACCTGCTCAAATCCCATCGTTAATTTTTGAAAATCCTCTCCCCCGCTGCGTTGTAGGAATTAGAAACCAGCACAATCCAGCCGGGGAGAGCGAGATGAACCGACCACAGCAAGTCCGCGCCACCTTTCAGGAACTCCGCCGCGCAGTGGGCGACCAGTTCAGCGCCGGGGAGTTACTGGCACGAGCCGCGTCCCTGGTGGACTTGTTCACGGTCAATGACGACCCGTTCCGGTTGGAGCCGCTGGAAGATCAGGAGCCGTTCGAGGAATGGAGCCTGGATGTGGCGATGGCCGACGGCGGTTGGCGAATCCTGAATTATGTGTGTCGCGAAGACCGCGATCTCTGGGATTGGCGCGCGGATGAATGACAATCCCCCACGACAAGGCCCGTAGCGTGGCCTGGAGGAAGCAAATGAACCCCACGACCCCCACAAGACACGGCATGACCCTGGCGGTGCGGGAACACCTCGCCGCCGGCCAGCCGATCACCCGCCTGGAAGCGCTGGTGCTGTATGGCGTCTCCAACCTGACCGGGCTGATGTCCGACATGCGCCGCCAGGGCTGGGTGATTGAATCACGCGGCGTGCCTTACGCCACCGCCGTCCGCCGGGTCAACGAACATGCGGTGCTGCAACCGCCGGCCAACCTGCCGGTACGCGAGATTCAACTGACGGAGTACTGGGTAAAAACGTGAAGCGACGCTTTTCCCCCCGGCAGCGCCGAATGCTGGCCTGGATCGCCGGTGGTCGTTGCACGCAATGTGGTCAACCGCTGGCACCCGATTTTCACGCCGATCACCGGATCCCGTTCGCCCACGGCGGACCCACCCTGATTCCCAATGGCCAAGCCCTGTGCCGGCCATGCAACCAACGGAAAGGTGCCACCATGCCCCCGCTCAAGCTCCGCCCCTGGCAACAGGACGCGCTCCGCAAGGCCCTGACCTGGTTGATCGAGGACCGGCAGGATCGCCGGTTTCTGATCAATGCCGCGCCGGGTGCCGGCAAGACCCGGGTGTCCTGCGCCATTGCCCAGACCTTGCTGGCGCTCGGCGAAATCGACCGGGTGATCGTGATCGCCCCCCGCGCCGAAGTGGTCAACCAGTGGGCCGACGACTTCCGCCAGGTCACCGGGCGCTACATGAGCAAGGTCACCGCCCGCGATGGCGACATTCACCGCCTGGGGCTGGATGTCTGCGCCACCTGGGCAGCGATCCAGGGCTTGCAGGATGCGTTACAGGCGTTGTGCCGGGCCGCCCGGGTGCTGGTGATCTGCGACGAACACCATCACGCGGCGGTACAAGCCGTTTGGGGCGAAGGGGCCGACAGCGCCTTTGTCGATGCCCGGTTTACCCTGGTACTGACCGGCACCCCGATCCGCTCCGACGGGGCTGAATCGGTGTGGCTGTCCTACGACGACGCCGGGGCGATTGATCATCCCGAAGCCGGCACTTACACCCTGACCTACGGCGAGGCCGTCGATCTCGGCTATTGCCGGCCCGTCACCTTCCATCGTCACGAGGGTCGCTTCACGGTGGATCTGGAACACGGGCAAACGGTTCAGGTTTCCAGTCAGCAACCGGCGGCGTTGCCCCGGACGCTGGCCCGGATTCCCGGCTTGCAGCGGGTCCTCGATTTCTACCGGCTGGCCTGTACACCCCAATATGAAGCGCATGGGCAGATCCCGCTGGCGACCGGCTATCAGGCCACCATGATCGCCTACGCCGGGCAAAAGCTCGACGATCTGCGGCTGCGCTTGCCCCATGCCGGCGGGCTGATCATCGCCCCGAGCATCGAGATGGCCGAGTACCTGGCCCGGCTGATCGAGCAGGTGGAAGGGGAAGCGCCGGTGCTGGTGCATAGCCAGACCCCCAGTCCCGAACTCAAGATCAAGACCTTCAAGAACACCGCCAAGCGCTGGCTGGTGTCGGTGGCGATGATCTCGGAAGGGGTGGACATCCCCCGGTTGCGGGTGCTGGTCTATCTGCCCAACGCCCTGACCGAACTGGCCTTCCGTCAGGCGATTGGCCGGGTGGTGCGCACGGTTGGCCCCGACGACGACACCCGCGCCTATGTGGTGATGCCGTCGTTCGAGACCTTTGAGCGCTATGCCCGGCGGGTCGAGGACGAGATGCCGACCTCAGCGCGGATCGACCGCGCACCGCACAGCAAGCGCTGCCCGATCTGCGCTCAGGAATGCCCGTTAGGCGCGGCGGAGTGTTCCGGCTGTGGCCATGAGTTTCCGGTGGTGGCGGCAAAATTCAAACCCTGTCCGAGCTGCGGGGCGCTCAATCCCCAGCGCGCCGCAACCTGTGGAACCTGCGGTGCGACCTTCAGCACCGGCTTCACCCTCACCCTCGACGAGGCGCTTCGCACCGGGGCCATCGTGCGCGGGATGGACCTGGACGAAAGCGAAGTGCAGGAAGCGGAAGCGATCGCCCCGATCATTCGCCGCCGCGTCTGGCAAAGCGGAGACCAGAAACTGGTGCAGATCCTGAAAGTGTTGCCCGACGAAAGCTGGGCGCGGCTACGCGATATTCTGGCGGTGCGGGCCTAACGGCAGCGCCGCCCGAAGTCCAGGGACGCCAGGAAATCAGCACAACGCGGGGCGCTCTGGTATACCGCTGACTCGAACCTTGGGTAGTTTGCGATAGGGAGAAAAAATCATGAGCGACTGGCTCGCCGTTGGCGACGAAACCGGCAACTGGGATGAACTCCACAATCCCGGCGCATTCCTGGGGGTGGCGCTGGTGATGGGCCGGATCGAGGATTGGCAAACGGCACTGGAGGAGCGGCTCGATGACCAGCGGATTCAGGATCGCCTGCAAGCGGCACCCCGCCATCTGCCGCCCGCCCATCTGCCACCGGACTACTGTAAAACCCCGAATCACCATCTCATGGATGTCTTCAACTATTGGCAAAGTCAGAAGCTCGCCGGCGACTGGTTTCTGGCCGCGCCGGGTGATGACCCGCTGCGCCAAGAGGTCTTCGCCACCCTGCGCTGGCTGGCCGAACATCCCCGGCTCATCACCTGGGGACTCTGGTTCAAGGGCGCAGCCCTGCAACGGGAATTATTCCGCAGCGGCGACCAAGCCGTCGCGCTGGGCCGGGCCTACGGGTTGCTGGCTGCGCTGGCCCTGCCATTCCTCAATCCCGCAGACCGCTTGCTGGTGCAGCCAGGGCTACGCTCCGAACGCCCGAATACCCTAGCCTCCACACGAGGCACACTCACCAAGGATCAAAATAATGGTGTCGCCCGGGTACATGGCGACACTCACAGTACGATCTCAGTATTGGAAGATGAAACCCAGCGTCACCGCGATGCCTGGCGCGGCGATGGCATCGCCCGAATGGAAGCAGGGACGCTGGATCACTTACGGAAACGCTCCAAAACCTTGAAAAACACTTTCCTGCCCAATAAGGCTCTTAACGCCGCTGCGGATCTGGGCGCGGGCCTGTTGCGACTGACCTGTCAGGCCGGAACCCGGGGAATCGCGCTGCGTCGCGACGAGACTTGGCGCAACGTGGTATTCCACACCCTACCGGAGGTAACGGCATGAAATGGCGCATCGACCGTACCCTCCACGCCCCCGCGCCGGCCTTGCCGGTACCGGAACGCCCGTGGCCCGCCACCTTGGTACTGGGTCGTCCGCACTTCACCTTGCAACCCGCCGCCACCGATGACGATCTTTCCCGCGCGCTGGGGCAGATGCTCGCCGATCCGGCACTCTCGGTGCGCTGGGCAGAGGAACCCCATTGGGAGGAACTGCCGCCGCCACCTTGGCAGGAGTATCTGGACGACGCCCCGCTGGCGGAGATCGTGAGGAATCTTGGTTACGGTGAAATTGCCTTGGCCCTGCGGTTATTGCCCTTGCAAGCATGGCAGCAACGGCAACCGCTGGTTCCCGCTGAAATCAGCGCCGCGTTGCAAGCCGGCGGTTCATTGCCTCAGCGGCTGCGCGAAGCCTTCGCTTTTGCCCTGTTTGAACCGAGCGGCCCGTGGGATCCGACCGACGAACTCCTCGGAGGCTGGATGCAAGCGGTGCGGGCCACCCTGCATCAGCGCCGGCCACTCCAACAAACTCTCCAGCCCCACTCTCGCTGGCTGGCCCAAGGTTACCGGCTCCTGGAAACCCTCTCCCAACTACGCGCCCACCGGCCCGCCCTGACCGAGATCGAGACGGGCTGGCAGGTGTTGCAATCCGCCGAGAATGAGCCGTTGCCGCACATGTTCGCTGTGGTTTACTGGGGCGAAAGCGCTTACCGGTTACTCGAATGTGGCGACACCCAGGGTGCCAGCGCCACCTTGGAACGACAGACCCACGCTGCCGAGGCGTTGATCGTGGTGCTACCCGATCTGGCCGAAAGTCTGGCCGGCGGGCTGTGGCGGCATCACCTGGGGCAACTGGCCTACTACCGGGGCGACTTCCCGGAAGCGCTGCGGCATTTTCAGCAGGAATGGCGGTTGCAAGGACAACGCCGCGACAGTCGGAGCGCCCGGTTGCAGCGCAACCTCAGTAACCTGCTGACCGACCTGGGCTTGCTGGGCAGCGCCCGGCGGTTGACCGAGGCGAGTCTGGCCCAGCAACAGGCCAACGACGACCCGGAACTGTTCAAGACCTTGGGCCGGCTCGGTGAGATTCAAGTGCGGCTCGGCGACTACGCTGCCGCCCGTGCCCGTTACCAGGAATCCTGGCAGCGACAGTCGCCGGATCGGCGCGAAGGGCGTACTGCCGTCTATCTCGGCCATCTAGCGTTGCTGGAGGATCAGCTCACGGAGGCGGAAGATTGGTATCAGGCGGCGGAACAAGCCGACCGCGCCCAACAGATCGCATTCAACCCCTATCGGGTGATGGGCTGCATGGCCCTGGCTTGGCAGCGCGATGACCGCGCCGAAATACGGCGACTGTGGGACCAGCATAAAGACCAACTTGACGCCTTGAGCGATGAAAAAGTCCTGCCCGCCGCGGTAGCGGCGCTCCCGGTGGTGCTGGTGACCCCCGATCCCGCCTTAGCGGGCCAGTACGTTGAACGCCTGTTGGAGGCCCACTACCTGGTGGAAGCGCTGTATCCGCTGGCGCACTGCGCGGCAACCCCTGCTCTGGTCGAACCGTGGCTGCGGCGCATCGCTACCGCGCTCCAAGGATGGCAACAGGCGCTGGATGCAGCGACGGGAGATATTTCCGAACTGGATCTGGATGAGGAGGGTGCGCCCGGTCGGGTTGCCGTGCGGATCGAGCAAGCGCTGGCAGAGAATGATTGGTCGCCGCTGGCAACGGACTTGGCGCGGGGATTTCCGATGAACCTGCTGGAAACCTAACGCCCACAGCCCTATGGGCATAGCCCGGGAGCGATCACGGTGTCCACCGAGCAACCTCATCTCCAGATCTACCACGGCAGCAGGTGGGCGGCGACCAGAGCGTTCCAGTCCGGCGGCGCGGCACTGAGCAAGAGTTGGCGTTCGCGGGACTCCTGATCGTTGAGGTCGTCTGGCAGGATGGGCGACGGCTCGGTTGGTAGCCAATCGGGAAGATTCGCGGGTGTCAGTCCCTCGATCACGGCGCGGCGTTCCCGCTGATAGCGGTTCAGCCAATCTGCGGTCTCCGTCCGGGGCCGCTCCAGCAGAGCGCTGAACACCGCCAGCTCGAAGAAGTAGCGGTCGCCCTGCAAACCAACCCGGATCGTCCCCCAGTCTGGCAACGCCAAGGTCTCGCCCGATTCCTGCTGGTAAAGATGCAGATAACTCAGGGTGAAACCCACCGGCCCGGTGTCTTGGCGACGCTCCAAGCCGTTTTCCAGTTCCGGCAACCAGGATGCCAAAACGTCCCACGCTGTGCCATCCCGGCGTCGCCAAGTCCAGGCGGCCAGTGCCCGCAGCAGGTACAACACCTCGTCGTTGCCGCTGCCCGGTTCGGGATGATCCGCCAGCACCGCCTGACATTCCTCAGCGTATCGGGCGGCGTCATTCACCGGCCCGGTGAGAGCCGCGGCGTAGAGCAGCCAAGCCAGTTCCCGGTGGCCAGTTTCGTTATGATCGGGTGCCTCGATGCGTTTGCGGCGGAACCAGGCCATCGCCGCCGAAACCTGGCCCTGCCGCAACGCCAGGCGCCCCTGAACATCCCGCCCCTTGAAGCGTTCCTGTTCACCGAAATCACCGCCCAGTTGCTCCAGTCGTTGTTCCCAAAGGTCAAACCAGCCCTGAGCTGGTCCTGGCAGGTTGAGATCGAGCAGGATGTTGACCAGTGATCCCAGCAACCGCACCGTGATTTCGTCCGTTCCCGTGGCGCAGCGTAATCCAGCCATTGTCGTAGCGGCGGCCTGAGCGTAGTAACCCCGCCGATAGTCGGCCTTAGCCCAGTCCGCATACAGACTGGCGGATTCGGGATGCGCCTGCGCTAAATCGGCCAACCGTCGCTGGCACCGCTTTAGCAGTTGATAGTCGTGTTGCTCGGCGAGATGAGTCAACAACGGCGCAACCCAGAGCCGGGGCAGAACCGGTAGGGTGTCGATAATGGGCGCGAGACGGTGCAACAAGGATCGGTTGGCGTCCGGCGCACCCAGTTCGGGAAGCGCGAGATGATCACGCAACGATTGCGTAGCCTGACTCCATTGGCCGCCGGTTAGGAACGCCTGCAAGGTGAGCCGGGACAGCAGTTCGTGCAGTACCACATCCTCACCCGCCTGGGCACGGTCGCCCAGCCAATCAACCGGTTGGTCGGTGAGGGTTGGCGTATCGCTCATCCGTAATCGACCCGCACCCAACAGACCCCACCGGCCTTGACCTTGCCACCGCGTCGCGGCGTGAACGGCAGCCAGCGCTTCGCCAATCCGCTCGCCGGCCAGCCACCCTTGCAACAGCCGGGGCAACAGCGCTGCCGCATCGCGGGGGTCTGGTTTCCCGATTGCCGCCAATACGGTGACTGCACCGCGTTGCAGCAGGGTGGCGGCATAGTCGATCAGCTTGCCGTTGCTGTCGCTACAGGCCAGCAGGATCACCAGCGGCGGTAACGGTAGCGGCGGCAATTCCCAAAGCGATTGATCCGGCAGTTTAAACGGTAGGATATCGAGTGGTTCACTGCCGTGGACGATCAGGCATAGGGCGCTGTAGGTGCGGACGTCCTGCCGGCGCAGCAACGCTTCGATTTCCCAGCGACCGTCGTAACGATGAACCTTAATCGGGGAAACGGCGAGACCGGTGAGGAGCTGAATCGCCTCGGTATCCGGCCAGAGATTCAGCAACGCCACGGGTGCGGGGCGGACTGGCGCAGGCGGTTCGGCAGTGCGTGGGACATAACGCCAGACCTGCAACCGATCATGCAGTGGGGCACCATCGAGCATCAGCCATTCGTAGGGGAAGCGTTGCCAGGCGGCTGGCAGATCGGCGGTCAGGCACAGGCGCAACCGGGAGGTCTGGCGCAGTCGTGCCACCAGCCAGTCGGTCAACGGCCGCGGCAATCCGGTTTCCAGCGGGACGGCGCATTGACCGGTGATCACTGCATACGGATTACGGATCGCAGGTTTGATCCCGGTCAGTTCGGGAAAGCGACGGGTCTCGTCCGGGGTCCATCCGCGCAGATGTTCGCCGTCGCGCCCCTCCGGCCATAGCCACATTACCATTTCGTCCATAACAGGCTACTCCGCCAGCGGCCAACGCAACCGCTCGCCGCTTTCGTCCAGCAACACCAGTTCAGTGCCTGGCGCGGCCTCGACCAGAATCCGGGCGTCCTGGTGCGCTTCCAGAATTGACTCGCGGCGTACCTCGCCCTGACGCACGATCTGAACCCGGCAGGCTGTTGCTTGGAGGTTACGAATCCGCAGAGTGAGGATGCCGACCTCATCCGGGCTTTCGTGCAGCTCCAGTTCCAGCCAGTCGCCGAGCCGGTGGATTTCAGCGGTCGCCTCGCCCATGACCGGAGCAGGCGCGGACGTTACGTCCAGACTCAGCCCCTGCGCCAGGTTCCGCAATCTGGCGAGTAGTATTTCGATCCAAGTGGGTTGGGCGTGGGCCAGCCGAGCCGGTTCGCGCACTGCGGCGGCATAGGCGTGATAAAGCTGCTGGTAGGCATGGCGGGGATCGGTGGAACCGCCCAAAGGAGTACCGGTATTAATCCAGTGGCCGGCTACTTGCCGCCGCAAGGTCTGGCCGGGGTGCGCCAGCGCGGGATCGGGTTCCGAAGCCGTCGCACAGTCCACTGCCAGCGCTCGTACTGCGGCCAGTCGCGCCGCGGTCAGTTCCGCCAGTACGCGGCTGACCGAGGGCAGATAAACGTGGACGGGATTCCACAACTGCACCATCCGCGCCAGGGGATCGCAGGGTTCGTCCGCTGCTCCGAGCAACAAATCCCAATACCCGGCGTAATCGCTTTCCGCCGCCACCACCCAGCCATACCAGACCTGCCGGGTTGCGGTCGGCTCGACCAGCAAAACCGCCAACGGGCGCGGCAAATCCCAATGCAGTGGGCCATCCGGGCCACGCACTTCATCAATTCGCACGATTTGGCCGGGGGCGGGAAGGCGGGAGAACGTCGCCTGTCGAGAGGCAACCCGCTGGCGAATCAGCGCCCGCAAATCGGGCGGCATGGGCGGAATCGGCGCGGCATCCCCAATCTCCGGATCGGTGGATAAGGCGGTTTCCAGTGCAACCCGGCGGGTGTGAGAGTCTGGATCGGCGTCCAGCGCCCGTTGCATATCAGCGGGCAGTTTCGCTCCGCTCCGCCAGCGTTCAATCAGGGCATCGGAGGGGCTGAACAGTTCGGTTTCCAGCAGGGCTAATGGTGGCCACAGGGTCTTCATGGCGCACTCCTTGATTCGGGGTTCGCGGAATCCGCCGCGTCGGTGAACGGTAATTCGTCCTTTACCCATAACAACGCCTGCTGGCAGAGGATTTTCAAAGCCGCTTGCGCCATATCCCGGTCGTCGAAAATGCCGGGCAGGTTCAGCGAATGCAGCCAGCGGCCCAGCAGGGTGCGGCGATAGTCGCCATGCGCCGACGGGGCCAGACCCAGTTGTTGCGCTTTGTAGTGGTAGGACGGCAGATGATCCTTGAAGCGCAGCAACGGAATCGGCGAGCTGGCGCACAGGCAATGGCGCAAGTACAGCCTGACCCACGGTTCCTGATTTTCCAGAAATTCGCGGGCGGCACCCGCGATCCGACTCAGAGTGGCCGCGTTGAGGGATTCGGCGGCTTCCGATTCCGGTGCGTCGAGAAACTGCTGAAAGGCGACTTCGGCCACTTGCGATTCAGCCTCGTCGATAGCGACATGACCTGCCCGTTGGGCGG
>CAIRMO010000058.1 GCA_903879705.1 uncultured Candidatus Competibacteraceae bacterium
GGCTTTGCGGGTCAGGTCGGGGTCTATCGGCGCGAAGTCTCGCAATTCCGAGGCCAAATCCACCAGCGCTTGCCGGGTCTTCTCAAAAGCGCGGGCTTGGGATTCCATTTGCTTGACCTTGCCGGTCAATGAAGCGAGATAATCCTGATACTCCTTGGCCTGTTTCTCCAGGTTGTTTTTCTTGGCCTCCAGGGCGTCGACTTCGCCTTGATAACCGCTCAACTTGGCTTTGATGGCGCTCTGAATGATGCGGGTCTGTTCGGCCTTGTTGGTGGCAAGTTCGGTTTCGAGTTGCGCGGCTTTGGCTTTGAGGGCTTCGTAGTCATCGGGGATTTTCTCGACCACCTTGATGACCGGCTTCGGCTTGGGTTGTGAATCGAACAAATCAATCCGCCGCTCTAAGGCTTCGATCTGCTGGCGCTGACTGGTGCTTTGCGCTGACCATTCCTGATTGCGGCGCTTTTCGGCCTCAAGTTCCGCTTCAATCGCTTTCCAGTCCTTGACATCGGCCACCGTGACCTTGTCGCCGGATTCGGCCTTGGCGATGGCTTTGTCAATGACGGCTTCTGGAGTTGAAGGAGCGGCAAGGGCATAGAGGACTGTTGGTTTAAATGTCAGATAATCTGACATTTGGCCCCCAAACCGAGTAGCGACTTGCATAAAGTTGTTAGCCATTTCGCGGTTCATTTGAAATTCGTCTTTAATCCAAATCTCAAACTGCCCATGTGGCAATTCATCCTTGACCGCCGTCAACTCCCGGCCAATTTCAATAATGTCCTCGACGGTGCGCTTGAGGCGGAGCTTGATGCTGTTCGCCGCCAGTTGCGCCTTGAGGGCCACATCAACCGGCAACGCGGCATAATCGAAACAAGTCTGGATGACTTCACTCATGGGCGCTCTCCGGTTAAGTCCTGCATGAATTGTTGAACGCTCGCCAGCCGATTCAGCATTTCGGTTCGGGCCTGCTTGGCTTTCTCCCGCGTCCACCGGTCTTTCACGCATTTCTCCCAAATCCGGGCGTCGTGTTGCTCGGCCAGGCCGATGGCGTGGAGTTGCGCGGCATCGAAGCTGTCGCGCTGGCTGCCGTGCTTGAGGGCTTTGCGGGCTTCGCGGCTAATCCCCAGTTTGCCGTAGATGTAACTGGTTTCGGCTTCAATGAATTTGCCTTCCGGGGTTTGGCCTTTGTCGAGTTTCTTGTCGAGAAATGAGGATTTATTTCCGGCCTGGTCTACATAGGCCACGGCCTTTTGCAACGCCTCGGTTAAGGCATGGCGGGCGGCCATCCCATTGAGCCGTTCGCTGATCCAGTCTGAAGAACGGCCTTGTTTCAGGGCGCGGTTTAACTGCGCGATTTGACTGGCCGGGGGCGCGGGGTCGAGTAATCCGGGTTGCTGAACGGTGGTGGTCATGGCGTGGTTCCTCCATTCACGATGTGACTGCGCATCGGGGCCACGTCGCCATGGGTCGGGCAATGGTGGGTTTCAACGCGGTGTCCGTCTTTGGCCGTGAAGGCGTGGGTGGTGACTTCGCGCTTGCATCGGCAGCAGACGTTTTTGCCAACCAGGCTGTCCGGCGGGCGGTAGCCATACCGGGCGGCTTGAAGCTCTGGCGCTTGAAAGTCCAGGGCGGCGGTGTGGCGGCGGTTCATAGCTCCAGCTCCTGGGGCGGTTGCGGTGGGCGCGGGGCTGCATCGGGATACTGGGCGGGGGTCAGGCGCTGGCCGCAATGCGGGCACCAGCAGTAGGGCGCGGTGAGCGGGGGACGATTCAGGCTGTCGTTGAGCATCCACCAGCCGCCGCACACGGTGCAGCGGCAATGCAGGGTTTCGCTGAGGCTGGTTTCGTATTCGGGCAACAGGTCGGCGTTCATGCGGCTTTCTGCGGGTTGGGGATGGGAATCACGCCGCGTCTGAGTAATTCGGCTTCGGCGATAGCGATGGCTTGGCGCTTCTGCTCGGCGGCGGCTTCGCGTTCCTGCTGGCGCTGGTCGGCCCACCGGCGGTCATGGGCGGCGCTCAGGTTCCGAACCATCTCGGCCATGCCGCGTAACCGCTGCGAGGTGTCGCGGTCGTGCGGACTGGCGTCGGGGCCTTCGAGCAATCCGGCCACTGAATCCAAACTGACCGGCGTCGGGCCAGCGAGCAGCGATTGGGCATGGGCAGAACTGATTCTGCGGGCCTTCACGGCCTCTTGCAGGCGTTGAATCCGCAAAGTAGGGAGCCGCCAAGGGTCACCGTCCAATGCGCCTTCTTGGCGGCCTGGCGGGCTTCCTGAATCCGGCGGCGGTACCCGTCGAGAAAGCACATCCGCGCCCCAACTTCATCGCCCAAGTCGAGAATCGGCTGACAGGCTTGCCACCCGGCCCGCATTTCCTCGGTCAACACGCCGGTTTCGCGCTCGTCCTGAATCAGCCTGACCAGCAGGCCCCATGCCTCGTCCGGGCCGGGATGACCATCATCGGTGGCGGCGGCGGGCAAGTGGCGGATGAGGTCGCCGGGCTTGGGTGGAAACTTGCAATCGGCTGGATCAGTGACGTAGCTCATCAAGGCGGCTTGCACATCCGCCAGTGCGTAGGGCTGCAAGCTGGCGATCCAGAGGTTGATCAGGGCCGGCTTAATCGCCTTGTCGTAAACGTCCGTCATGATGCCGGTGAGCATCACGGCAAAAGCGTTTTCGTCAGTGGACTTCATGGCATTCCCCCTCGATGACGTTGAGCTGTGGCCCCCGGCTGCGGATCCATTCGGCGAGCGTTGCTTCGTTTTGGACGGCAATCCGGTCTTGCTTGCTGATGAACGGGCCGGGCTTGCTGTTGTGCGGCGTTGCGGTAGCGATGGCAGGGGTTCGCAATCCGGCCCAGTCGTCTCGTACCGCGTTGCGAAAGGCGGCGTTCCAGTCGGTGTACTGGTAGCCCTTGGCTTGGGCCTTGTCCTTGAAGGGGTCGAGGTGGGCGTTCAGGTCGCCGTAGCCTTTCTGGTCTGCCCAGGCTTGCAGTTCGGGCGTGATGGCGAAGTCGGCGGGAAGCGAAATCTTGGCGCTGTGCGCGTGGGCGCGTTCTTTCGCCTTGGCCTTGGCCTTGGCCGCTGCGGTTGCGGTTGCGGTTGGCGTCGGTTCGGCACATGGAGCCGAAGGCGTTGCCGTGGGAGCGGGAGCGTTCGGCGCTTGCGCCGATTCTTCTTCCCTTCCTTTCCCTTCCTCTTCCCTTCCTATTCCCTTCCCTTCCGTCAGTGAGCGTTCCATGAGGATTCCGTGAGCGTTCACTGAATCCTCCGTGAGTCCTCCGTGAATGGCTGATGCGGGTTGCTGAACATTCGGTTCTTGGCCGTTCGTGGTCGGCGCATGGTGTGGCGGCAATGGGAAACGGGACTTGGATGGACGATTGATCAGTTGATGGCGCCAGCCCGTTACCCACCACCAAGGGCGATTTTCTTCGGTGAACTCAATCAGCAACCGCTGTTCGAGCAGCTCGTTGATGAGGGATTGAACATCAGCGGCAGTTAAATCGTCAGCGGGGAAGATTTGCGCCTTGAGGGTCTTGCACGATGCCGGATGAACGCCGTTGTCATCGCAAAAGTTCCACATTCCAATGAATGCCAGCCGTGCTAACGGCGAACATTCCATGATTTGCTCGCTGGTCCAGAATTCCGGCTTGATGGTGCGAATGCGGCTCATCCCTGCGCCTCCCGGTTGGGTCGGGGCGTTCCCTTGAGCGGTTCACGGCGGCGAATCGTGGTCATGTGCCATTGCCCGCAGATTTCGCAGTGGTAGGCATGGCCGCCGCCTTTGCCGATTTGCTTGTGGCTGCGTAGCGATGCCTTTCTGGTTAATAACTGGATGACGCGCCAAGCGGCGGTCGGGCTGGGATAGCACTGTTTACCGGTCGGGCAAGAGTTCATGGCGGCTCTCCCATTAAGGCGCGGTCTGTACCTGGTCTTGCGGTACGAAAGGGAGCAGCTTGGCCTTGGCCCCGTAGACATGGGCCTCCAGCACCGCCCGGATGTATTCGCCCACCGCTCGGCCCTCCAGCATCGCCAGGTCTTGCAGGTCGCGTTTCAGGCTTTCGCCGGTGTGGACGTGAATGGATTCCAGGCATTTCTCTTTCTGCTGCATTTGGGCGACTCCGATGAAGGGAAAAAGGCCCGGTCGCGGCTTGAGTCTGGGTGATGGGCGACGACCGGGGAGGAACCACCAAGCAAAATCAGGCCACCTCCGGGAGAGAAATGGCGGGATGGGGTACAGCGGTTACAGCGGGGAAGGATTCAGGCCAGGGCAGGTCGGGGCGTAACTCGCGGGCAGTGAGTTCGCCGTTCGTGACGTGTTCCAACCAGATGGCGAGGTCAGCCGACATTTGCCGCTGGCCGTATTTGCAGTTCCGTAGGTAGGCCAAGCTGGTCCCGGCCTGTTCTGCAACGGCTTGAATGTCTGTGGTGCTGTGCTGTGCGAAGAAGGCTTGTAGGTTCATCCATGGAGTATACCAAAAGATTTATAAAAATAAACCATTAAGTATATTTTTGAGTTTTACATCATTTGCTATTAGGGTTCCTGCTATGAGCGATTTGAATGAGGTCAAACAAATTCGGCTGGAGAATCTGAAAGCCCTTATTGAAAAAATGGGTGGGCATGGTGCGCAGCGTAAATTGTCCGCTGTGACAGGTATTTCTTCTCAGTACATTAACAACTTGCTGCGGGGCGACCGGGTTATTGGTGAGAAAACTGCTCGTAAAATTGAGCAAACCTTGAAGTTGCCTGATGGCTGTATGGATCGCAGTAGCGATGTTCAGAAACCCGTGAATGATGTTGGGCTGGATGATGAAGTTCTCCGGTTGGCGTTTGTCATACAATCCTTGTCGTCCAAGGATCGAGCCGTCCTGCAGGCGATGGCTGATGCGCTTTCTCAGCCGAAAACTTGCGGAGATGAAGTAACCAAAAAGGCGGGGCAACGCGATGCGTGGTGGGCTGATTCTGGTGCTGGTGCTGGTGCTGGTGACGCTGACGGTTCAGGCGAAAACGCTGACCGGCAAGGTGGTCAGGGTACATGATGGGGATACGCTGACGTTGCTGGTGGCGGGCAACCAGCCGGTCAAGGTGCGGCTGGCGGGGATTGATGCGCCGGAACTGGATCAACCCTATGGACAGAAGGCGAAACGAGCGCTTTCGGCCTTGGCTTTTCGCAAAGAGGCGCGAGTGGAGAGTCCGGGACCGGATAAATATGGCCGGACCTTGGGAACGGTGTTCGTGGGCGCGGTGAATGTGAATGCGGAATTGGTGAAACAGGGCGCGGCGTGGGTGTATCGGGCCTATCCGTTTCCGCCGGAACTGGAGGGTTTGGAGGCGCAAGCGCAAGCGGCGAAACGGGGCTTGTGGGCGTTGCCGGTAGACCAGCGCTGTCCGCCGTGGGATTTTCGGCATAAAGAGCCGTGCGGGTCGCCGATTGTGGCCGGTCAGGCAGAACCGCCAGAACTGCCTGCTGCTGGGGGGCCATGCGGAGAAAAGCGCACCTGCGGCGAAATGACGAGTTGCGAGGAGGCGCGGTTTTATCTCACGCAATGCGGAGTGAGCCGGCTGGATGGGGATAAGGATGGAACGCCGTGTGAGGCGTTGTGCCGGTGAGGCTTCGCTAAATCAGTCGTGGATTCTCAAAAAAGAAAGCCCGGTTATCTGCCGGGCTTTTTTGCGTTCTGCACTCCCTTCTTAATCAGGGCAAGGCGCGTTGAAGGGGTGATACGCTACGGAGTATGACGTGAATCACTTCACGGGTGTAGGCAAAGCCGAGGATAAAAGTCATTTTATCGCCTGCCAGTACTTGACCAAGGTCAGTACATACGAGGCGTTGAAAGATAGATCAGCGTAGTCGCTTGTACGGAACGAACCGGTCTGCGCTAGTCGTTGCAGGATCGCCGCGACTTGATCGTGCCGCTCATCTCTGGACACGCGAGAAGAAGCCGGGGTGAATTCCAGATTCTGGCCGATGACCGCAACGTAGAAAGTCTGTTTTCGCCAAAGCGTCTGTAACGCTTCACCTTCCAGTTGGCGAGCAAATGCCAGGAAAGTTTCGAGGTGAGGGATCATCTGGCGCTAACCTCCACCCAATCCCGTTGATCCCCCTGCCGATGGACCCGCAACCGGGTCTGCTGGCGCAACGCCAATGGATTCAGGTGGAGATCAAACGGAAACAGTGCGGGATGGCCGGTCAACGCCTCCAAATCCAACCCATGACCCTCGGCGTGTAATAATCCCTCCAGCAGCAGTGCGGTAGTCGCTTCCGCCACCGGAAGCCGTTGGGGCAGCGGTTGGTAGTCGCCTCCACTCGCGCCTTCCTGCAATGCGCCCCAGCCCACCATTGAGCGCAATATCCGTTGTACGGCGCGGGTCAGGGTCGAGCGTTCGCCCCAGCGATCCACCATTCGCCGATGAATCTGGGCAAAGGTGCAGTCGCCGTTAAGACTCAGCAACTTGCCGGTCTGCGCGGCCACGTCGAGAAAGAAGGGATAGGCCGCCAGCATCATCGTCCAGTGCAGCGCCAGCCGTTCGTCCGGGGTGACTTCATTGAAGCGCGCCAGGACTTCCACACGGAGCGGTTCAATCGCCGCCGGCACGTTCAGCCAAATCGCGGAAAGGACGGTCAGGGTCTTGCCGCGGGCGCTGTTGGAGGCATCGCCGCTGAGAACACCCTCCAGCAGGCGATAAACCGCGGTACGGGTTTGCTGCGGTGTTGCGCCGGAAGCGAGCCGGCCCGCGGTGGCGTCCAGCCAGTCCCGATCCAGTTTGCGGTCAAAGCCAATCTTGCGCGGGCGGTCAGGATTCATGGTTTTCTCGTGATGCGGATCAAGGGGACCACCAGCTCTTCCAGGGCAATGCCGCCGTGAGCGACGGTGCGTTGTCCGGCCGCGATAAAGGCTCGGCGTGGCGGAGCCAGCAGCGGTAAATAATCGTCAGGCAGCCCAATCGTCGGCCAGCAGATCGTGCCCGGATACTGGGCCGCGACCGGTTGCCGCAAGTGTTCATCGGGGAAGACGTGAACCCGTTCGCCGCGTTCATGGGCGGTTGCGCCGACGTTCGGTTTGCCGATGCCTTGCGCTTCGACGTTGCCGTGATCGGCGGTCAGGAACACTTCAAAACCGGCTTCGGTGAGGCGATCCAGCAGGGTCCAGAATGCGCCGCGTCGCGCCCAGTGCCGGACACTGGCATGAAGGCCATCCGTGCCGGTCACCACGCCATGGATCATCTGGTCAACCGTGCTGACAATCACGGCCAGGAGGCGGCATTTCGGGTCACTGATCCGGGCAGCCACCCGTTCGGTCAAGCCGTCGTCGTCTTCCGCCTGCTGCTGGCGGAGATAGGCCAGTTCATTCCGGCGCAGTCCCCGCGCTTCCCAGAAGCGCAGCCAGTGGGCTTCTTCCTTGTGGGTGGAATCGAGGCTGGCGGCAAAGAAAAACGGCGGTTCACCGGCGAAAATCGCTTGCCGGGAGACCGAGGTCAGAGTCGGCACCCAGGCGAATAGCGCCCCGTCCTCGATGTTCCAGGGCCGGGCGGGCATTTCGGAACGGGCGGCGACCCATTGATCCAGCGCCAACCCGTCTACCACCACCAGCGCCCGTTTTTGGGGGGCGTGGAAGCCATGAGCGAGAAAGTGCGGAAGCTGATGCACCAGCACCGGCTGCGGCCAATAGGGCAGGCTGTGCAGGGCAGCGTAATGCGCCAATACCCAAGTCTGGAATGCCTGCTCCAAGCGGTCGTGCAGGGTCTCCAGCGCCGGAAGGTCGGCAGTCAATGCGTCCGGGGGTACCGTCCAGCGCAAGGCGACGATGTCGGCCCATTGCCGGGCGGTGTGCAGCCACGCCCGATAACTGGCATTGGGCGCAGGGAAATCGGTATTCAGCAGGATCAGCCGTTTGCGGAGCTGTTCAACCTGATCCAGCGGCGTATCCCCGGCCACGCCTACCGCCAGCCAACAGCCCATGACGGCGCTTTTGGAAATGAGGGTCGTGGGCGTGAGTTGGCCTTCGGTGAACAGGTTGTCCAGGTAGACCCGGATGTCTTCATGGTCGAAAGGCAGATCGGGCGGGCCGGGGTGTTGAAATAGTGGCAGTGGTGGCGATTCCGCCGCGAGGTTTGTCAATGGCGGGGCGTGCTGGCGCACAAAATGCGGCCAGCGTTCTTGCAGGAAGGCCAGAAAATCCGCACGGCGGCTGAACAGCGCGGCCAGCGGCCAGTCGTTCCAGCGTTCCTCCTGCCGCAGCCGGTGCAGCAGGCGGGCGACCGTCAGCGGCGGCAGGGTTTGGCGGCGGTAATGCAGCCGCAGTAATACCCGCAACAGTTCCGCCGGGTGGGTGATCAGCGCCGGGTCGATCTCGAAAACGTGGCGCAATAGAAAATCGGCGGTCGCGTTTTCACCCAGTTTTTCCGCTTGATGGGCGTGGGCGGCAAACAGCCGGTCGAAGTGACTGCGGTCCAGTTCCGCGATCAGGCGCGGAGCGAGGTGGGGAAACTGCTCGGCCAGGCTGAAGGTGAAGATGCGGGCGTTGCGCCGGGCTTGATCCAGCAAATCAAAGGGTAGATCGGTGACAGCGGCGTTGGCGGTACGAAGCACAACGACCAGTGTGGTCGGTTGGCCGGCATCCCAGTGTTCGCGGAAGCGCCGTTCATAGGCGTACCGAAAGGCGACGTGATCGGTAAAGGGCAGAATCTCAAATCCCCGCGCCCGGATGCCTTCAATGATGCCCGGTTCGGTCAAGAGGTCATCGGGATCGGCCACCACCGTCAGTCGAGCGACGGCGGCAATGGCCGGGCTGAAATGGGCAAGAATCGGCTCGCGCCAATCGGTAGCGGTCATGCCGGCGGTTCTCGCTCAATCCGCAGGAGTAGCAGGGCGGTGAGTTCGGGATGAACCGGGTACTGGGTAAAGTTGGTATTCAACAGTTCTCGGAAAGGGAGATGGTTGCCGTCCTGTCCAACGTCCAGTACTGACCTCACGTTCTTCTGGTATTCCTGCCTTTCCTCCTGGAGCTTTCGGTTGCAGGTCGCTTCCGGTTCAAAGCGTTTGATCACCTTTCGATGGAACACATGGTTACACACAAGATCATCGACCTGCCCATCGAGTTCCTTTTGATATGCGCTAACCAGTTCGGTATGAATCGGCGCACCTTGCATTTCAGCGGCTTGGCGGGAGGCGTTATAGGCATCCCCTGCGGCAGCGCCCGACAACGGCGCACCTTGCACTTGCAAACCGTCCGGCCCTTCGATCAGGCCGTCCCAGACCGTGCGAGCGGTGGGCGTTAAGGTTCGGCCATCGTCGCTGATGAAGACCGCCAGCAGGTTTTGCCGACGTTCGGCGGGTTTGGGCAAGCTGATCCGCCAGAGGGACCAGAATCCGCTGATTTTGTCGGACACGCCCGGCACCATCACTGGATAAATCGGTTGTCCGGGGGCGTGGAATGGCAGTTGATCCAGGAGTTTCCGTACTCGTTCATCATCCAGCGATACCCAGACTGCGCCGGCCTGTTCCGCTTCGGCTTTGGTGAAGACGGCATGGTGGATTTCGTGATGGTCAGGCCATTTGAAGTGATAGCCAATCGCATCACGAGCGACTGTTGCGCCGAAGTCCAGCCGACTGTGCAAATAGGCCACGACCATCCGTTCCAGCCAATAGGGCAACGGATGATCCGCCAGGTGTCGCGCCTTGGCCGGGTCTAAATCGGTTTGACTGCTCAGCAGCGTTGCTCGTTGCCGACCGGTTTCCGCTTGGCGGCGAATGTACTCGGCCAGCGCCGCCGCCCGTTGTTCGGCTTGTTCGGGCGACAGCATAGCCTGGAGATACAAATCCTCGAACGGCGCACCGCCTTCTTCGGAGTCCAGCACGTCGGAGAGTTTGTCGACGCCAAATTCTTCAAGAATGCGCTGGAGCTTTTCTTCCAGCACTTCCCGCACCCGTAGTTCTACGGTGTCTTCCAGCACCATGTTCAAGGCTTGGACGACGTGGCCCTGACCAATGCGATCCACCCGGCCAATGCGCTGTTCCAGCTTCATCGGGTTCCACGGCAGATCGTAGTTGATGACGATATGACAGAATTGCAGGTTCAAGCCTTCGCCGCCGGCGTCGGTGGAAATCAGCACTTCCATTTCAGCGGCAAAGCGGTCTTGTACGTCGCGGCGTTCGTCCAGATTCAGGGAACCGTTCAGGCGCACCACGCTAAAGCCGCGTTGAGTCAGAAAGTCGGCCAGCACGGTTTGGGTGGCGACAAATTCGGTAAACACCAGAAACTTGAGGGTCGGGTCGTTCTCTTCGCGGCGGAGGCGCTGCATTTCCTCCAGTAAGGTTTCGGCTTTGGTGTCCGGGCCTTGGGCTTCGCAACGCCGGGCCAGCGCCAGCAACACTTCGACTTCGGCGCGTTCGTTTTTCAAGCCTTTGAGGCGGGCGTTCAGCAGGGTGTCGAACTGTTCCTGACCGTCGAGGGCTTCCCAATCATCGGGCAGGTCGTCATCGGCCAGTAATTCCTGTTGGCTGATCGGAAGTTGCAAGACCTCAAGCCGTCGTTCCAGTGCGGCGCGAATGGCGGCGGTGCTGGAAGTGACCAGCCGTTGCATCAGGATCATCAGGAAGCCGATGGCGTTCTGCTTGGCTTGCCGCGCCTGGTTGTAGCCGAGCCGAACGTAGTCCGTGACCGCCTCATACAGGGTGCGTTGATCGCGATGACGGGCGCTCCAGGCCACGGTCAGCAGTTGCGTGGAACGCGGTTTGAACAACGGTTCCCCGTCCGCATTGATCGCGTGGCGTTTCTCGGTGCGAATCACATAGTGCGCGATCTGCTCGCGGGTAATGGCGGGATCAGGAACGGCATATTCGCTGATAAAACGAATCAGGCGGCGAAAGGCGTCGGTTTTGCCTTGGTGCGGGGTGGCGGAAAGAAGCAGCAGATGGGGCGCGGCTTGAGCGAGCGCCTCGCCGAGTTTGTGGCGGGCCACCTGTTTGCTGCTGCCGCCGAGTCGGTGGGCTTCGTCAATGATGATTAAATCCCAACCGGCGCAGACCAGGTTGGTGAAGCGGTCGCGGTTGTACTGGCTGATTTGCTCGGCGCTCCACCCGCGCCGTTTATCGAGGGGTTTCACGGAATCCAGCGAGCAAACCACTTGATCGTAGTGCCGCCACGGGTTGTCGTGGTCATCGAGGCTGACGACTTGGCGCAGGGCGGTCAGGTGATTGGGCAAGACCAGCCGGAAATCTTCGTTGAAGTGGGTTTTCATTTCGCTGACCCACTGCGCGACCAGCCCCGCCGGAGCCACGACCAGGATGCGGCGGATTCGGCCACGTTGCTTGAGTTCGCTCAGGATGAGTCCGGCTTCGATGGTTTTACCTAATCCGACTTCATCCGCCAGTAAGTAGCGAATTTCGCCGGTCGGGTTGCCAGACAGAGCGCGTTCCAAGACCTGCAACTGGTGAGGAAGCGGAATGACGGTGCTTTGCAGCGGCGCAGTTAATGGCGCGTTCGCCAAGGTGTCGGCAATGCGGGCGGCTGCGCCGATGAACGTGAAGTGTTGGGCAAGGTTGCGGCGTTCGGGCTTCGGATCGGGTTGCAGGTCCGTCAGGCGGTCGGCGGGGTAGCGGGCCATGCGCTGACTGCCGGGGAACCAGACTTGATAGAGCGTCTGGCCCCAGAGGGTTTCGGCGGCGATGATTTGGCAGGGTTGGTCGCGGTCGAGGCTGTGCCGCCAGTCGCCGGGTTTCATGCGGATTGATCCTTGGGCGTCGCTATCGGGTTGAATCGCTTTTTGGGCGGGCGAGAAACCACCGAAAGCCCCATTTCATTCTGTTGTTTCCTGAAATCCGCACAAATGGCTGATAGGTCATAATTGAACTTCGCGGCATGGGCCTGACGAACTCTGCGGACTTCATCAATAATCGGATCAGATTTCATGGTTCAGCGTCTTTTGGCTAGGTGCTGATCAGCCGTCCGGCCAATTCCTCATATTGCGGAAAAGCGCCGTCCAAACTCGCCAAGCGGGCGTCATATACCAGCGTCGTGGCAATGATAATGCGGTCGGCGGGATCACGATGGTGTTCAGGCAATTGTGCAGAAAGAAAAGCAATTTCACAGGAAATCGGCAGACTTTCGATACCGGCTGGCGTTAGGGCGTTCTGCAACCACGTTTCAACCGGCAAAGGGAGGTTAATCCGCCGCCGCTTCAGCAGGTAGAGAACTTCAAAACAGGAAATGGCAGAGACGGCAACCCGCTTCTCGGATTCGATGGCGGTGAGAATGCCCGTGGGTAGTCGTTGACTGCCTTGAATAATCCATCGCAACCAGACATGGGTGTCCAGAATAATCATTGCAAAGCATCCCAATCCGCTTCGGGAACGGCTGGCGTAATCAGATCGTCGAAAATATCGCCTTTACCGGCAATGCAAGGCGGTGGTTGACGGCGGGGTAGGCTGGGGGGTTCTTCCAACACCAAGACGATCAGTTCCACTTTGGCGCTCGGCGGCAATTTAGGCCAATGATGCGGGTTGCCCTCGGCGTCGGTTTCGATTAACAGGCGTTCGGCGTACATGGTTATTCCTCCTCCACCCGCAGACTCGCTACGTCGTAATACATCAGCAGTTTTTCGTCTTCCTGCAACACGGCATCGGGCAATTTATGGGCGACGGTGACAATGGTGCGGTAGTCGCGGCGGTCGTAAGCGGCTTTGAATCCGGCGCGGAGGGCTTCGGTGCGGAATTCCTTGAGCTGGCGTCCGGTGTGGGCTTGGTAGACCGCGAATTCTTTGAGCAGCGCCTTGATGCGAAGTTGTTCCAGTTCCTGGGCTTTGTTGGGATCGGGGACGTACCAGCGATTCGCGGCGTCTTGCAGAAAGTTGTCGTCCAGCAGTTGTTTTAATTCCGGGCGGGCTTCGTGTTTTTTCCAGCCCGCGCCGAGTTGCTGCATGAAGTCGGGTTGAATGTCTTGTGTGGTGGCGGGGCGTGGTTTGAGGAAGTCGGTGAGCCAGTCAATCGCGGAACGCTCATCAGAGACGAACAATTCCATTTGCGGCGCTTGGGCGACCTGCAACCGCGCCCGGTCGTAGTCGTTGAGTTGTTCGGATAAGAAGATCATGCCGTCGCGGACCGAGAAGCGATCCTGCAAACCGGCTTGAAACTCTTGACTGGACAGCGGCACCGGGACGTTGTGGCGGATGAAATAGGCCACCATCCGATCAAACAGGATGCGGGGGTCGCGCTCGGCGATGAATTCAAGCTGGCCGTTGTTGAGCTTGACCGTCGGCAGGTAATTCAGGTGAGTGCTGACGAAATCCCAGACGGATTTTTCAGTGCCACCGGTTTGGGTAAAGCGTTCTTCAAGACCGCCATTGGGTTTGTAAGCGGAAATGATGAGGTCTTGCTTGACGGCGGTGGTGGTCGTAACCGCTTTGAATCCTTTATGGGTTTTTTCTAGTGCCGACACATTCGCTATAATAAAACCTGCTTCTTGAAGTGCCGTTTGTATGGCATTCCATACTGAGGCTTGCGTATTGGAAAACTCAACGGTCATCCAACGTCCAGGTTTGAGGATTCTGAAAGCATCATTGAATCCTTCAATCATAAGACGGCGATACTCATTTAGTGTTTTCCCTTGCGTTTTATTTTTGATTGCTTCTGATTTCGTGTTGGTGATTGTCTTTAACCAAGATTCCCAAAGGTAATTTAATTCCGAATACATGATATTTTCACCAAATGGCGGGTCTATAAATATGTAATCGACAGAGCATGAAGGTGTTTTTGTAGTTGATACGCTTCCTGTCGCTACAGAATAATGACCACCAGAAGCAGTGAAAGGAACAGAGCTTATCCGAAGTCCGAAACGCTCAATACTATTGGTTTCAATAGCAAGTGAACTGATATATAAAGTTCCTTGCAGTGTTTGTCCAATAACTCCACCAGTGCCTTTAAAATAGTTTGATGCGAGTAATCTATTCATGCGGGTAGACCACACATGGCTTGATGTAAACCAAAGACCAAAGCCTTTTATTTTTGAGTTAACTAACTTACTTCTAAATTTTGATAAAACTATCAAATTTCTCCTTGTATAAAAATGATGTACATGGGTAATACCAATTCGTAACGGTTCACCCGTCTTATCGCCTTTTTGAATAGCATCTGTCGGAAACCAATACAGAATTTCCATCCCCTCAATCTTCTCAATCAACGCCAAATCAAAATCATCCGGGATTTTCTCAAAGCGTTTTTTGCCCACGCTGTAATTGATCAGCACCGGCGTTTGCTTGGCTTGGCGAATGGTCTGCTGAATCGCAGAATCTCGCTTTGTGACCCAAGCCCGTTCAACTCTTGATGCTTTTGGCCGTCTTTCAGAAGGAGCTTTTTCTTTCTCAGTTTTTGATTCCGTATTTGCAGGAGCTTTACTCAACATAGCATTACAGTGCGGACAAGGGAACTCATCGCGCACTTGGCCGGCTTCTTTATCTACTGCCGCTGCCCAGAACACCACTTCCTCCGCGCATTCCGGGCAAATGAACACGTCCGACCAGACGGTGTAATTGATCCGGCCTTTCGTCGTGCCGTCGCTATGCCGCGTTTCATACATCCAGCCGCATTCCGCCTCGACTTCGGCCAAAATCCGCTTCGCTTCCCGCTCAAACGCTGCGACATCCACCGGCGTGTTGTAGTTGTAGGCAATAAACGTCGCCGCTGGCGATAAATCATTGAGAATCGCCCGCCGTGCGCCTAATCGTGAAAACGGTTTCCACACGGTTTGACCGTCCTCCTGAACCGACTCCAGAATCGCGCCGTCTTTCTCCACCCGATAGCCCAACGACTCCACTGTTTTCCGATCCCCGCACAATTGCGCCGCCACGCCGGTCATACCCGTCCCGCAAAACCCGTCAAACACCAGATCGCCCGGCTGGGTGTAATGCAGGATATAGCGCATGATCGCCTTGTGCGGCACCTTGGTATGGTAGGAATGCGCGTTATAAATCGGGTCGTTCTTGCCTTCGCTGACATCAGCCGCGAACGGTTCCTTGTGATATGGCACTGCCGGGTCATAGGGTGTGCCATACAACCGGATGAAATCGGCAATAAACGGATTCGGGCAAGCCGTGTAATAGGGCGGATCGGACAGCGCCAAAATGTCCTCATCGCTGCCAATTGGGAAACCTTCAATCTGCCGAAAGGCCGGGTCTTGCAACTGCTCGCGCAACAGCGCCAGAAAATGCTCACGGCGGGCGGCATCATCGGCAAAGGTCAGACCGAGGCACTCGACCGGGCCGACAACAGCGTTATTTGGGGTGCGGAACAGGTCGGTCATGGTGGGCGGTCTCGGTTATGGGGTGGGGGAGGAGGAACGCGCAAGCAAACGCGCAACGGGTTAGGTTTTTCGGGGTATCTTGCGCGTTTTGAACATTCAATTTTTCATGGTGTTAGGAAATAAGTTCATCCGGATCATGCTCCGGTATCGCGCCAGTCGCGGTTTTTGCCCGTCCGTTGCGCGTTCTTGGCTACGAAACATTTCCGGTCATCCGGTTTTATCGTTCAATTCCTTCAAAACCGATGAAATGGCAAAACAGAATTCGACAAAATGACCCTCGTCATCCCGTCGCATGATCGCGTCAGCCAACTGTTCAAGGTCATTTTCGGTTAGCGCATTATCAAATAGGCCGCTGGCTTCAATCGCTTTTTTTCGGTGAGCATTTAACTGGGAGCAATCCAATCCCAACTTCTGGATCGTCATCGTCGCAGAACGATCCTGTTGGTTTTTTGCCCTGATTGTGCCATTTGATCCGAAACCGAAGCGTTCTTGACAACTTGAATCGAGTGGAGAGACGAACTCAGACGCAACATACCAATCACTCTTTCGCATACCACAATGCAGATTGATCTTCCTCTTTCCATCAAGCAGACAGGAAGCCAACAGATTGTTGTAGTTCAACGCTTCTTCAGGATAATTTTTTCTAGGCTTGATGTGTTCAATATGACTATTGTTTTGATTGACACTTATGCCGCAATAACAGCAAATCGCCCCTTGCTCACTGAGTAACTGACCTTTGAGTGCTTTTTTTACATTAGGGGCATCGTCCAATGCGCCCCAGCTTGGTATCCAATCGGCGCTGACGCTTTCCTTCCACTGTCGAAATTGATCAGGTTCCGGCTGTTTCTCGATATATTTCATTTGCCAATGATCTCTTTACGACGAATCAGTACCATCGCTTTAGTTAGTTCCGGGTCATCACCGATGTCCGTATGAATTTGCTTGAGAATATCTTTAGCGTTTTGCAACTCATTACGATCAATCACTAAAAAAAGTTCGTGAATACGATTTTTAACAACTTCAGGTCGATCTGAAACATTCATTACATCTTCCAAAATTCGGTTGGTATCCAGTCCATACGCGCCTGTTGGATGAACGGCTTCTGGCTCTTGGAGTGAAAGCATCCAGATTGATTCAGAACGAACTTCGCTCACCACTTGCGGCGAATGCGTTGAAAGAATGAATTGACAGTTAGGAAAAGTCGCCGTCAGTACTGGAACAACGCGCCGTTGCCAAGCCGGGTGCATGTGCAAATCAACCTCATCGATCAATACAACGCCTTCACCCCCAAGCGGATCAGATAAACCGGGATTAGCGATGGCAAGCCGTCGGGCTAAATCACCTACCATCGCCAGTGCACACTTTTCCCCATCGGAAAGTTGATTGATGATCAACTCATAGTCATTTTTTTCAATGGTCATCCGCAATGGTTGACGTTTGATCCTCGGTTTTTTAAACTCAGGAAGAAAATGAATGATCGCGCTTCGCACGGCTTCCAATTGAAAATCCAGATCAGGCTTTTCATCAGAAAACAGGCCGTCCTCGTGCGATTTTCTGAATTGTTCATTTTCAATATCTTCCCGATTTCTAAACCACTCAAAAAAAATACGAAAGTTATTTTTAACTCCAGTCAATGCTCCATCATAAGCAGCAATTTGATCAAAGACATGTTTCCCTTTAATCCGTAAAGGAATATCCAGCACTGCCCGATTGACTGGATAATAAACCAGCAGTGGAATTGAGGTATCAGTCTCATTGCTTAACTGTCTTTGAATCGTCTCTGCAATCGTTCGTGCATCATGAAGTGATGAAGATTCCTGTTGTAATTTACCCTGTCGAGTTTTGGCAACATTCCATTGATAATCCTTCCCATGAAAGTCAACCGTTATAGCGTTGTTAGTCATAGATGACTTATTTTCTATATCATTTTCGCTAAATTGTCGCCCGGATGCCTTTGACGAAATGACAGCCGCTGAAACCCGTGAGAGCAAGACAGCAATACTGTCGAGGACGCTGGACTTACCCGAACCATTGACCCCGATCAAAACATTCACTTTGCTATCGAAATCAATTTCAAGATGGTTGAATCCCCGATAGTTTTTCAAACCGAGTTTTTTCACTTTCATCGGGCTTCTCCAAAGCGACTAGGTAAGACTGGGTGTAATGCGACTCCTTATGATAGGTTTGCTTTAAGGAAAAACAACGATCATTCCAGCACCACCCGAATTTTCTTCACATCCTTACCCTTGGTCACCGTGGCGAGATGTTTCCTAAACCGCTCCTGCCATTCTTCAACCGTACACGGCCAGCCGCCCTCGGCCAGCGCGGCGCACAACTCGGTCGTCGTGATCACCCGCTTCTGCAAGCCGCCCAACACTTCCTGCAACGCCTGGATGAACGCCGCGCTGAGGGTCGCCGGCCATTGCTGAGTTTGGATAAACGTCTGCAACGCGGCCTTACCTTTCGCATCGCTTACCAATTCCAGATTCGCGGCCACGGTCGGGTCGGCCAGATTATTCAGCAGGGTTTGCCGCCAGTCGCTATCCAAAGTATCGAGCGCGGCGTCAGCGGTCTCGAGTACTTGCGCGGCGGTTTCGGAGCGGGTCCAGTCGGTTGGGCGAAACTGGCAATGTGGACACACCGGATCGGCATCTAGGTCAGGTCGGGTCACATGAAAGCAGGTTTTCAGCGGCCACACCTGATTTTGTAGGTCATTCAACTGCTGCTTGGGCATCATCTCAACGACCGATAGATTTTGCAGCCGTTTGAGGCGCGGGTCCTGGGTGAGCTTCGCTTTCTTCTGATCCTCATTGTGGTCCAGCCGCGCCCGACCATGCAGCACCAAATAGGCGTCCTGATACGCGGTCTTCAAGGTGGTCAGGGTTTGCGCCAAGCGCCGCTGAAAACTGCTCTCGGCGCGTTGTTTCGGGCTGCCCATCGTGGTCATCAACGCGCTGCGCTCTTGCCGAACAGACTCTTGCCACGGATGATCCGCCGGCAGCAACGCCTCGGCCTTGCCCAGATAGGCGGTTTGCGGCGCGAGTTGCTGAGTCAGAGTCGCCAGCGCCTCAATCTCCCGCACCAACGCTAACGCTGCGTGCTGGCCTTGCACCGCCGCGACATCGTGCGGGAAATTCTTGAGCTTGCCGGGGGTGTTGAACGGCTGCAAGGATTCCAGAAAGGTTTTCAGGACGCCCAACCGGTTGCGCCCGTCCTGCTGTTCCGCCTCCGAGAGCAGAGACTGGCCCCAAAACGTCAACTTGCCGATCTGGTCTTGCACGATGACGACTTGGTTAAGCCGCTGCTGAATCGCTACTTGTAACTTCGTCACCGCTTCATCCCGGGTCGCGGGAGTGACCATCAAGCCTTTGGCGACGCCGAACAGGTCGCACAAGTCCTGCAACGGCGCGAGCGGCAAATCCTTGGGCCGTTCCAGATGTTTGAACTCCCGCGCTTCGCTGATATTCAACCGGGCGAATTGGTCGAGACTGGCGGCGTCAATCTTCTTGCCGGGCAGGCTGATCACCAGATCGCCGCTGTGGACCAGCGCGGCAGCCACCACCGCCAGAAACTCCGGCTCCAGGCGAAACGGGGTCCAGTAGTCCACCCCCATTTCGGGTTGCACCAGTTCAGCGCGATTGATGACCTGGCCTTGACCCTTGCGGGTCAGCACGTCGAGCAACTGCCGGGCATAGCGCGACTCGCGGGGTTTCAGCAGGTCGCCATCCAACAATTCCAGCGCGTCCAGCACCGCCGCGCCCTGTTTGCTCTTCACGCTGCCGGCAATCCAGCGCAACGCCTCCTGCGCCGCCTGTTCCCGATTACTGCGGGTGATGGTGACGCTAAAACAGGGATAGTCCGGGCTGCGGTCAATAAAGGCGGTCGCCAAGCGTAGGGCACCCGCTGTATTGACCATCTCGCGCACCGTGGCTTGGGCCGGCAGTTGGTTTTGCACCACCTCCCGCAACGGTTTCCGCTGGCCTTGATGAGTGACTTCAACAGCGGTCGGCATCTTGTCGCGTAGCCAGGTGGTCAAGGTCTGTAAATGCTTGCTGGCCTTGTCTTCGTAGGTGCTTTTGTTGCTGCCCGACGCGGTGATCGCCTGCTCCCGCGCCCCAGCGTAGAGTTTCAAGGCTCGCTCAAAGGTGTCATCGCGCTGGGCGAGGGTAAAAAACACTTCGTCAGCCTTCAGCTCATCCTTGAACGGGGTCGGCTCGAACGGGGGCAGAAAATACAGGTAGAAATCGCGGGGCGGTTGGGCCGTGGAGCGTTCGTTCGGCGCGCCAAAGAACAAATAGCCGCTCCGCCCGGCTTTGCGCTCGCGCCATTCCAATTCATATTCCCAAATCCGATAGCCACTGACATGGGGCTTCGCGCCCGGCTCCTCCAGGACCACTTGCCGCAGCGCCTCGAAGTAGTAGCGATCCAGCAGCGTTCCGGCCAGGGTGTCGGCTTTCTTCTCGATCAGCGCGTCGTAATCAATGTCCTTCTTGAGATCGAGGTAATACTGGCCGTTTTCGGGATTGGCGCTAATAAACTGGCCGTTGACGGTCTTGATGATGTCGTTAAGGACCTTCTCGACCATCGACAACAAAAAGCCGGCCTCCTGTTCCACCAAGTTCGGCACCAGCAAACACAGATCGTCGCGCAATTCTTCGGCGGTCGCGCCCAATGGCCGGTAAATGTCGCTGGTGGTCAGCCGATGCACCGCCAGCGCGTGAATGATGCGCAACGCGGTCGGCTTATACGCCTTGCGGGCGGTGGGAAACGCCTGCTGAATCCGGCTTTCCAGCACCTCGCTTTTTTCCAGCACCTTCTTGATGTCGGGATCGGCGAGAAATGAGGGATTACTCCGCAAAACGCTCCAGTACGAATCGTAGGCAATCACCCCGGGGTCTTGGGTCGGCACGTCCTGGTCGAGCAAAGCGCGAATGGCGGCACTCAGGGTTTTCAGCACTTCCCGCTTTTCGGCGACATACACCCGCTCAAAGGTCTCCAGATAGGCGGGATGCACCGGATACAGCCGGACGAACTCCGCCATCCGCTCGTTCATGGACCCGTATAACGGGGCAAAGGGTTCCAGATGGGCGCGAATCAATGCCTGCTGGTGAGGCGTCTTTTTCAGCAACCGCTCGGCGACCACGAAGGCCACATCCTCACGAGCGATCCGAAGCTGTTCAAAGCGGTCTTTCACCCGCCGCACCATATCGGCGACGAACTGAAAGCCGGGATTATCGAACAGGCTTTCCTGAACGCCGGTGATGAACCGGAAGCGCGACCCCTTGCAGACTTCGCCCACTTCCCGCAGAAACGACAGATCGAGATTGATTTCCAAATCTTTCCGGCTGCGGAGATAGTCCAGTAACTCATCTACGACCAGCAACAGGCCGTGATCGGGATAGCGTTCCTGAAACGCCGCCATCATTTCCTGAAAGGCGGTCTTGTTTTCATGGCGGGCGTCCGCCGCTGGAAACGCAAACTCAACTCCCAATCCAGCCATTCCGTTTTCCAGCACATCGCAGACGATGTCACGCAACGGCTTGGTGGTGGACCCGATTTCGGCACGGATGACCTTGAAGCGCCCGGCGATCAGCGGCGCTTTCGCGGTAACGGTGGCATTCGTCAGCCGGGATGCTAAATCAGCGTGTTCCGCTACGGCGGAAATGACGGCCATCAGGTGCGACTTCCCGGTGCCGTAATTGCCGACGATCATCAGCCCCTTGGTATCCGCAGGCTGGGTGAACTGCAACTGTGGAAACACCAGCTCGGTCAGGGTTCGGGCCAGTCCGTCGGAAATCACGAAGGTCTCGACCAAGCGCTGCGCCTGGGATTCGGCATTCGCTTCATGCAGTTGAACCACGCTTTCAATCGGATCGAAAGCAATCAACTCGGCGTATTTCATGGGTGCATTCCTGATCAAACCGTGGTGATGATGCGGGCGTCGGGGCGAAACTCGCGGCGGGCTTCGGGATGGCCCGGTTCGGCGTAACTCAAGGTCTCGCCGGTGAACTGACCCGGCCAGGCGGCAATGATCGTGCGGTTGCGCGATAGACTTTGCAGCAGGCGCAACGGATTGAGCATCAAATCCACCGCAAACAGCAGTTCCAGCGAGTCGAGCAAAACCACATCGGCGGCGGTATCCGCAATAATCGTCGCCAACCGCTCCGCCGCTTGAACACTGCGCTGTTTCGGCGTCAGTTCCAGCAGGCATTCCGCTAAACGCAGATTCACATTCAGGCGCGGCCAACTGTGCTGTTGGGCCAAGGCCATCAACGCCGGGGTCTTGCCGGAACCAGCAGGCCCCACGACTAACACCAGACGGTAATAACAGCCGTCCAGCGCCTTCAACTCGGCTTGGATGCGGTGAGCCAGGGGGGAATTCATGCGCGATAGGTTGATAAGGATCGAAAGGGGGTCTGGCGCATTGTGAACTTCCGTTGTAGTTCAGAAAGCCCAAACATAAGCATTTACCGAGCCATCCTTGCACTATAAACAACATTCATTGCTAATGAATGGGTTACCAGCGTGGAACCTCGCCGAGGGCTGGCCCGGCTGTTTCATTTGAAACACCGGACGTTTCACGACGTTTCAAGTTGAAACACGCGCCCTTGCTCCGGCGTAGGTTGACCGCGATGCTCTGGGGCTGTCCACTACTGTACACGCTGCAACTCGAAACTTTCAGGTTTTTGAGCGACATTTCCACGGTTGCCGCCATAAACTTCACGAACACCCGCCGAACTTGCCCTGTCCGAGACGTTGCTACGGGCTGAAATTTGGCTCCCTATGGTCTACGGGTTGCCGATTGGGCACCTGCTGCCGCTATTCACTCATAAAGTGGTGGTTCTGGTCATCCGCCCGCGCTTCCCGGCGTGATTGACACCCGCCTGCGTTTAGCCTAGCTTTTACTTCACTAACCTGCCGTAAACGGCTATCGCCCCGATAAAGCGGTCGTTCACGTTCATATGTCCATAATTTTGGTGTGTGAACGTGAATTGTTATGGCGCTTCCCACTGGCGTGGTCGATAGGGGCGAGATAAGTCACGGTTTCGGCTGTGGGCGAATAACCCCAAACATGTCTTTTATGGCAGGTTAGTTGAGACCACGCCGCTCTCACTCTGCGCGGCGTTGTACGGAAGCTGCCGCCCATGTCTGAACAACCTGCTGTTTATGCCCCGTTACGCCTGATTGCCGCTGCTGAAAAACGCGCCCGCGCCAAGTGCGACCGCGATGTGAAGTTGCATATCCCCGAAGCCCTCTATGACGATCTGGCCCAACTGGCCCGTGCGGACAGCCGAACGGTGGGCGAATATATGCGGGTGGTTCTGGAACGCCATACTTACGGAGCGCTGGGCGCGTACCCCGGCTAAATGATGTTCCGGCACCTCGGCGGGGGCGCAGCCCCTGATGGGGGTCGTGCGAGGTGTTCTGTCGGTAGCGGCAATAGGCGGCAATAGACTGTGCCGGATTTTGTGCGGATAGTCAGCGGTGATGCCGGGTCAACCTGTCCTTTTCTGTCCTTTTCAGTTCTTAACGGCACGACCGGGCGCGGTTAAGTGGTTGAGGTTAAAGGATACTGTTTACCAGTATCTGACTCATAATCCCTTGGTTGTAGGTTCGAATCCTACAGGGCCCACCATAAATCAATGCCTTACCGCTATTTCGGGTAGGGCATTTTCCCCTTCTGCCACCACCGATTAGCCAAATCAGTAAAGCTGAAACCCGGCTGTAGCCTTATTTTGCTCATGGCCGTTCACCGCCTGACTAGAGGACATCCAAAACCATGAGTAACGCAGCATCCATCCGCCGGGTGGCGGTTCTGGGCGCGGGGGTGATGGGAGCGCAGATCGCTGCCCATCTCGCTAACGCCGAAGTGCCGGTCGTGTTGTTCGACCTGCCGGCCAGGGACGGCGATCCAAACGGGATCGCCGTCAAGGCCATTGCTAATCTGGGCAAGCTCAATCCAGCCCCATTTGCCGTCAAGGAACGGGCGGCTTTAATTAAACCTGCCAATTACGATCAGCATCTGGAAGAATTACGGAATTGCGATCTGCTGATTGAAGCCATCGCCGAACGCCCGGACTGGAAAGCCGATCTCTATCAGCGCATTACTCCCTATCTAAATGAGCGGGCGATTCTGGCGACCAATACTTCCGGCTTGCGAATCAATATGCTGGCTGAATCGGTGCCGGATCATTTGCGCCCCCGGTTCTGCGGCATCCACTTTTTCAACCCGCCACGTTATATGGCGCTGGTCGAACTGATTCCGTGCCAGCAGACCGATCCGGCCATTCTCGACCGGTTGGAAACGTTCCTGGTCAGCACCCTTGGCAAAAGCGTGATTCGCGCCAAGGACACCCCGAATTTTATTGCTAATCGGATTGGCGTGTTTTCCATGGCGGCTACCATTCATCACACCCGCGCTTTTGGGCTGAGTCTGGATTTGGTGGATGCGTTAACCGGCCCGGTGATTGGCCGACCTAAAAGCGCCACTTACCGCACTGCTGATGTCGTTGGGCTGGACACCATGGGTCATGTGTTCAAAGGCTCGGCGCTGGCCCTGCAACATGACCCGTGGCGGGCCTATTTCACGCCCCCGGCCTGGTTGAATGCGCTGATTGAAAAAGGTGCGTTGGGTCAGAAAACCGGGGCCGGTATTTACGCCGCCAAGGGCAAACAGGTCTTGAATCCGGCCACTGGCGAGTATCAAAACGCGGGTGCCAAACCCAGTGATGCGGTGCAGGCCATTCTGAAAATCCGTAATCCCGCTGAGAAGTTCGCGGCATTACGGGCCAGCGATGATCCACAAGCGCAATTCCTGTGGGCGATTCACCGCGACGCTTTCCATTATGCAGCGGTTTTGCTGGCGGAGATTGCCGATACCGCCCGCGATGTCGATTTGGCGATTCGCGGCGGCTTTGGCTGGGTGATGGGGCCGTTTGAAATCTGGCAGGCGGCGGGTTGGCATCAGGTCGCGGCCTGGATCAGTGAAGACATCGCCGCGGGTAAAGCGATGACCACCACCGCATTGCCGGCTTGGGTCGCTGATGTACAAGGCGTCCACACCGCCAACGGTTCCTATTCGGCGGCGGAATACGCCTACAAACCGCGTTCGACTTTGCCGGTTTATCGGCGCCAGCTTTATCCCGAACGGGTATTAGGTGAAGCGCCGCCTCACTACGGTGAAACGGTATTTGAAAATACGGGTGTGCGGCTGTGGACGACCGGCGACACCATCGCTGTCCTCAGCTTCAAGAGCAAAATGCACGTCATCGGCAACGATGTGCTGGACGGGGTGCTGGAGGCGTTGAAAATCGCCGAGCGGCAGTTCAGCGGGCTGGTGCTGTGGCAGACCGAAGCGCCGTTCAGTGCCGGAGCCAATCTGGCCCAAGCGGTGCCGGTGGTGCTGGCCAGCGATTGGGTCACCTTTGAAAACACCGTTGCCAAGTTCCAGTACACCACCGCTATGCTGCGTTATTCGGCAATTCCGGTGGTCGCGGCAGTGCAAGGCTTGGCCTTGGGCGGCGGTTGTGAATTCCTGATGCACTGCGACCGGGTGGTCGCGGCGCTGGAAAGCTATATCGGGCTGGTCGAAGTCGGGGTCGGGCTGATTCCGGCCGGCGGCGGCTGTAAGGAATTTGCGCTGCGGGCCATGGCCGAGGCGAAGGGCGGCGATTTGCTGCCGTTCCTGCGTCCGTATTTCGAGGCGATGGCGATGGCCAAGGTCTCGCGCAGTGCCGAGGAATCGAAGCAACTCGGTCACCTCAAGGCCTCGGACATTATCGTGTTCAACGCCAATGAGTTGCTGTATGTCGCCAAGGCACAAGTCCGGGCGCTGGCCGAAACCGGTTATCGGCCCCCGCAACCCCGGTCGATTCGCGTCGCGGGCCGTACCGGCGTTGCTGCCTGTCAGATGGCGCTGGTCAACATGCGCGACGGTGGTTTCATTTCCGCCCACGACTATCAACTAGGTCTCAAGATCGCCGAGGCGCTGTGCGGCGGCGATGTCGATCCCAACACGCTGGTTAGCGAGGAATGGTTGCTAGGGCTGGAGCGCCAGGGCTTCCTTGAACTGGCGAAGACCCCGCTGACCCAGGCCCGCATCGAGCAGATGCTCAAGACCGGTAAGCCGCTGCGCAACTGATGGGCAGGAGGAGCGTTAATGATGAGCAAGCAAATTCAGGACGCCTACATCGTCGCTGCCGCTAGGACTCCGGTCGGCAAGGTGCGCGGCGTATTCCGCAACACCCGCCCGGACGATCTGCTGGCGCATGTGCTGCGCGGCGTGATCGACCAATGTCCGGGGCTGGACCCGAAACTGATCGGCGATGTGATCGTCGGTTGTGCGATGCCGGAAGGCGAACAGGGCATGAATGTCGCCCGGATCGGACTGTTACTGGCCGGGTTGCCGGACAGCGTACCGGGCCTGACCATCAACCGGTTCTGCGCCTCCGGGGTTCAGGCGGTCGCTCAAGCCGCTGATCGGATTCGGCTCGGCGAAGCCGACGTGATGATCGCTGCCGGGACCGAAACCATGACCATGATCCCAATGGGCGGGAATAAGATCGCCCTTAATCCCGACGTATTTGCGACCGATGAAAATGTCGGGATCGCTTACGGGATGGGCTTGACCGCGGAGAAGGTCGCCGAGCAGTGGCAAATTTCCCGCGAGGATCAGGACGCTTTTGCGGTGGAAAGTCATCGCCGGGCGGTGGCGGCGATCACCGGCGGCGAGTTCAAACAGGAAATCCTGCCTTACACGGTGCTGGATCGTTCGCCCGACGTTGGAACTGTGCAGGTGCGAATTCGGGAACGGCGGGTCGAAAATGATGAAGGGCCGCGTCCCGACAGCACTCTGGCCGGATTGGCCAAGCTGAAGCCGGTATTCGCCGCCCGGGGTAGCGTCACTGCCGGCAACAGTTCGCAAATGAGCGATGGCGCGGGCGCGGTGGTGCTGATGAGCGAGCGGCTGATCAAGCAATTGAATCTGAAACCGTTGGCCCGCTTCGTTAGCTATGCGGTGGCTGGAGTCCCGGCGCGGATCATGGGTATCGGCCCGATTGCGGCGATTCCCAGGGCGCTGGAACTGGCGGGGCTGTCCAAAAATGAGATTGACTGGTTCGAGCTGAATGAAGCCTTTGCCGCGCAAAGTCTGGCGGTGCTGCGTGATCTGGACCTCGATCCGGCCAAGGTCAATCCGTTGGGTGGAGCGATTGCGCTGGGGCATCCGCTCGGGGCCACCGGGGCAGTTCGTACCGCAACACTGGTTCACGGAATGCGCCGGCGCGGTGGTAAATACGGCATGGTGACGATGTGTATCGGCACGGGCATGGGCGCGGCGGGCGTGTTTGAGGCGCTATAATTAAATGGAGGCCTAAGCCGCCCTGCGCAGTACTTATTTGGGGTTTTCGTTCAGACACTGGATCGTCAAGATTCACATTTTAGACGAAAAACCCATACCTCCACTTTCAAGAAACTGCCGTCCATGCCGATCAACGCCCCTAAGACGACTGACCTCAAGAATTACACACCACCCGCCTACCGCATTTCGACCGTCGATCTGCGGTTTGAACTGGGCGAGAACTGCACGACGGTGCATTCCCGGTTGAGCGTCATTCGCGCCGAGACCACGCCCGCCGGAATGTCGCTCGTGCTGGATGGGCAGCACCTGGAACTGCTGACGCTGAAACTGGATGGCGCGCCACTTGCCGCCGACTGTTATCAAATCGACGCTGATCACCTGACCCTGCGCAATCCGCCGGCGGCGTTTGAACTGACGGTTGTCACCCGCATCCACCCGCAGGACAACACAGCACTCGAAGGGCTTTATCAATCCAGCGGCAATTTCTGCACCCAGTGCGAGGCCGAAGGCTTCCGCAAAATCACCTACTTTCTCGACCGGCCCGATGTGATGGCGGTGTTCACGACCACCCTGGTAGCGGACCAAAGCCGCTATCCGGCGCTGCTCTCGAACGGCAATCTGACCGACAGCGGCCCACTTGATGATGGCCGGCACTGGGCGCGCTGGCATGACCCGTTTCCCAAGCCGTGCTACCTGTTTGCGCTGGTCGCCGGTCATCTCGTGCACATTGAAGATCGATTTATCACCCATTCCGGGCGCAGGGTCACGCTGCGGATTTACGTTGAACCGGCCAATATTGATCAGTGCGATCATGCGATGCACTCGCTGAAACAGGCGATGATCTGGGATGAACAAGGCTTCGGGCTGGAATACGATCTTGATCTATATCAGATCGTCGCGGTCGGTGATTTCAACATGGGGGCGATGGAGAACAAAGGCCTGAACATCTTCAATACTAAATATGTGCTGGCCCGGCCCGAAACCGCCACCGATGCCGATTATCAGGGCATTCTCAGCGTGATCGGCCACGAGTATTTCCACAACTGGACCGGCAACCGGGTGACC
>CAIRMO010000059.1 GCA_903879705.1 uncultured Candidatus Competibacteraceae bacterium
AAAAACAGGGTGATGATTATTAGAATTAATTAGGCGTTTTTGAACGCTTTGGGATTCTTTTATTCTTTTTTATTGGACTATCCTAAAGCCGCTAATTGATCCGCTTAAAATCAGCCTAAATACAGAGACCGGGAATTGCTGATGAATCTGCCGATTCCGCACCGGGAGTTTCAGCGCATGGCCTGTTATGGCAAAGCCGCTCAAAAAGCAGTCCTGATTTTGTACCGTTCCCGCCGCCGGCCAGAACCGGCCCCGCCATCACTGTTTTAACTTCACTGACTTCCCCGGCGTCAGGAGCGCCGATTCAAGCCGATGGCCGATCACATCATCCTGGTGGAAAACCCCACCGACTGGAAAGCCCATTTTCCCAATTTACCGGTGGTTGCCGCCAAAGATTATCTGGGTAAACCGGAATACTCCTCTGCCGGACGCAACCTGCGGGTACTCAATCTCTGTCGCAGTTACCGCTATCTCAGTGTCGGTTATTACTGTTCGCTGCTGGCCGAGGCTCGTCGTCATCGGGTCATTCCCAGCGTCCGCACCTTGAATGATCTCAGTCGCAAATCCATTTACAGCCTCGACACGGAAGACCTGGATGATCAGGTCCAGCAGGTGTTAGGCAAGCCTCGGCCCGGCTTTGCTGCAACCGCCTTTGAACTGGATATTTACTTCGGCCAATGTCCACTTAAGGAAATGCAGGAACTGGCCCGACAATTGTTTGATGGTTTCCGCTCGCCACTGTTGCGCGTAGAATTCAAGCTACAAGGCCAATGGCGAATCGCTACTCTCAAAGCGTTGCATTTGCATTCGCTGTCCGCCGAACAGGAAGAAATGTTCATGGCGGCCCTGACGACCTATCTTAACCGGCGCTGGCGACAACCGCGCGCCCGCAGCAATTATCGTTACGATCTGGCGATCCTGCACAATCCCAGAGAAGCCCTGCCGCCATCTAATCCAAAAGCGCTGCAACAGTTCATCAAGGCTGGGCGAGAAGGTGGGGTAAATGTCGAATTGATCGAGAAAAAAGATTATGGGCGATTGGCTGAGTTTGATGCACTGTTTATCCGCGAAACCACCGGAATTGATCATTACACCTACCAGTTTGCCAAAAAGGCTGAGAGCGAAGGCATGGTCGTCATTGACGATCCAGACTCGATTCTTAAATGCACCAATAAGGTTTATCTGGATGAGTTGTTGCGCACCAATCGCATTCGTACCCCAAAGACCGTAATTGTTCGCCGCGACAATTTGGAGCGCGTCGACAGCGAAATTTCTTATCCCATCGTGCTAAAAATTCCCGACGGATCGTTCTCGCGAGGGGTGTTCAAGGTCAATGATCGCGCTGAATTAGTAGAACAGGCTGGCAAGCTGTTTAAATCCTCTGATCTGGTTTTGGCCCAAGAGTTTCTTTACACTGAATTTGACTGGCGGGTGGGCATTCTCAATAAAAATCCGCTGTTTGTATGCCAATATTTCATGTCGAAAGAACACTGGCAGATTTACAACCATCAAACCGGCCAGACACCCAGTTTGCGCGAGGGGGATTCTAAAACCTTCCGGGTTGAGGATGCGCCGGAGATTGTAATTAAAACCGCGCTAAAAGCGGCTGGCCTGATTGGCAGCGGCTTTTATGGCGTGGATTTGAAACAGACTACCAAGGGCATAGTCGTCATTGAGGTCAACGACAACCCCAATGTCGATCAAGGCATTGAAGATACGGTGCTGAAAGAGGAGTTGTACCGCAAAATTGTTGATGATTTTGTCTGGCGGCTGGATCGAAAGCGGGGAAAATAAGAGGTTTTCTGCCATAACATTGTTGTAGATGGGGACAGGCTGCACCCAACCAACACCGGAGAACATGACCATGATAACTGAATCCCACCGCGTCCCCCTGGTTCAGGCTTACCGGCGGATGATGGAGCGGATGAAAAACCGTTTGGAGGAGCTGGAACAGGCCGAGCAGGCCGCATTTCCGCAGTTGACTGCCAGCATCGAACATGCGGCAGAAAAAGCGGTGGAGCTGGGCGAACTGACCCGCGAGGAGGCCCGGCTCATCGGCAGTTATCTCCAGCGTGATTTAGAGGATGCCGGTCAGCATCTGACGACGACAGGCCGTGATTTGCGCACTTGGTTGCGGTTTGATCTGGAATTGCTGGAGGATCGGCTGCTGGATTTTTTCCAGCGCGGCGCCGATCAATCGCGGCTGGAACTGCTGGCGTTCGAAGCGCCTGCCCCGGAAACTGAACTGGTGCGGTATCGGCGCGGCGAGATTACCGGGCCGGGAACCTTGCGCTGCGAAACCTGCGGCGAACCCTTGATTTTCCACGCGCCCTCGGCCATTCAACCCTGTACGGCCTGCGGAGGAACCGTGTTTCTGCGCATGGCTGAAGACCTCTGATCGGGTCGGTACGCAGTTTTTTAGCTCCGGGCCAGCAATTGCGATTCGCAGCGGGCCAGTTGCGAACCATAGCGGGCAGCCTGGCGGCTGACTTTTTGCGCTCGCTCCAGCAACCAGGGCTTATTCCGGTAAGTCCCCTTGGCGAAACCGGCCTGCCCTTCGTGATAGGCCAGATACTGACGATAGGCATCGCTGCGGGCGATCCCGGTGCGCAGGGTGGTCTCGTTGACGTACCAGCCAGTGAAATCGACCGCATCGGCAAAATCATCGCGATCCGCGCCACGATGACCGATGGCGACGGTGTAACGATCCCAGGTGCCCTCCAAGGCTTGACTGTAGCCATAGGCGGATGACGGGCGGGAGCCGGGAATGAAGCCGAGATACCAGGTGCGGGGCGGCTGAGCGTCGGAGCGGAAGGCCGATTCTTGATGGATGATCGCCAATAACACCGGGATGGGAACATTCCAGCGCCGGCTGGCGGCCTTGGCCTTGGGATACCAATCGCCATATTCGGCAAAAATGGCGCAGGCGTCATTGACGTTACGCGGCGGCGGTGCGGTCGCGCAGGAAGCCAGCAGCAACAGGCTACTGAGGATGCCGATGACGCCGGTGGGAAGGCAGCGCTCAGATGCGATCATGCGGCGCGATGAATCCGGGCAGAAACAGTCCGAAAGTCAGCAGCGCAACCATGAACAGGATCGCCGGCCAATCCCCAAACCGGGCGTAAGGCGTCAACCCGCGCAGCGGCTGCACCACCCCGCGAATCACCTCAGCCTGGAATTGCGGCCCTTGGGCGATGATTCGGCCCCGCTGGTCGATCAGGGCCGAAACGCCGGTATTGGTAGCGCGGGCCATGAACCGGCCAACTTCCAGGGCGCGCATCCGGGCAATCTGCAAATGCTGGTGCGGAGCGGTGGAATCCTTGAACCAGGCGTCGTTGCTGACGTTGATCAACCACGTCGCTTCCGGCAGCGCCAGGCGAATATCTTCGCCGAACACCGCTTCAAAGCAGATCGAGACACCTACGGGTTGCCCCCCGGCACGGAGCATCGGCTGATCGCGGTCGCCGGCGGTGAAATCGGCCATCGGGATGGTTACCCAGTCGCGGAAAAACAGCAGCAACACCCGTAGCGGCAGATATTCGCCGAACATCAGTAACCGGCGCTTGTGATAAAAACCGATGGCATGACCGGCGCTGAGGACGCTGTTGTGAAAAACATTGGTTTCCCAGGAACCGGTCGGGACGCCGGTCACATAATCTATCTGATCTTCCCGGGCCTTGGCGGCCAGTGCAGCTACGAACGGGCGCATCTCGTCATAGAGCGCCGGGATGGCGGTTTCTGGCCAGATGATCACGTCGCTGCGCCCGTGTTCCGGCAGGCTGAGTTGGACATAGCGAGTCAGGGTATCGTCAAGGACGGCCGGCAGCCATTTCTGATCCTGGGCGATATTGCCTTGGACAATGGCGATCCGCAGCGGCGCACCCTCCGGTTTGACCCAGTCTACCGTTCCCAAAGTCCAGATACCGAGCCACAGGATCGCCAGTATCCCGGCCCAGATCCGTCGTGTCCGCCACTGAGCGCGGTTGAGCAGGGTCCACAGCAGGCCGGCGCTGAACATCACGGCCCAACCCACCCCGAACACGCCCAGATACGGAGCCAACTGGCCAAGCGGCGCGTCGATTTGGCTGTAACCAACCGCCAGCCAGGGGAAACCGGTGAACAGCCAGCCGCGTACCCAGTCCAGCAGCGTCCATAGCGCCGGAAAGGCCAGCAGCCAGCGGATCGGCCCCGGCGGCGGTCCCCCTAGCACCAGCAGCCAGCCGGTGACCGCCGGGTAGAGCGCCATGAACAGCACCATCGCCAAGGTTGCCAACGCGGCGAACAGGGCCGGAGCGTTGCCGTAATCGTGCAGGCTGATGAAAATCCAGTAAATCCCGAAACCGAACAGCCCCAGCCCAAACAGCCCGCCGCGTCCGGCGGCTTGGCCCGGCGTAGCGCCATCCCAACTCCAGAGCAAAACCACGAACAGCAGCATCGCCAGCGGCCAGTACCCGAACGGAGCGAAGCTCAACGGCATCAACGCCCCGGCGGCGAAAGTCAGCAGAGCGGTCAGGCGGGGATGATCAGCTTTAAAATCAGGCATCACGGCCAGCGCGAGCGTTGCTCAGTCTTCCGGTTCAGCCGCGGGGAGTGGCAGCGCCAGAAGATCGCGGTTCGTCATTTCCAGCAGATAAATCCGCCGACTGTCGGCCCGCAGCACCTGAAAGCGAAACCGGTCCAGATCGATCGTTTCGCCGCCTTCGGGCAACCGGCCCAGTTCCATCATCACCAGCCCGCCGACGGTATCGGCCCGTTCGTCGCTGAGTTCAGCCTGGAAATGCCGGTTGAATTCCTCGATCGGCGTGAGCGCCCGGATGATGAATACGTCGCCTTGCGGGCGGATGAAGACGCTTTCATCACTGTCATCTGCGGTGTCGTGTTCGTCGTCAATTTCACCAACGATCTCTTCCAGCACGTCCTCGATGGTGATTAGACCGGCGACCCCGCCGTATTCGTCCACAACCATCGCCATGTGCAGGCGGTTACTGCGGAATTCCTTGAGCAGGACATTAAGGCGTTTGCTTTCGGGGATGAACTTGGCGGGGCGGAGCAAGGCGCGGAGATCGAAATCTTCACGGCGGTCGAAAGCGTGGGCCAGCAAATCCTTGACGATCAAAATACCGATGACGTTGTCCTTGCTGTCATCAATGACCGGGAAGCGGGAGTGTCCGGATTCGACAATGGCAGCGATCAACCGCTCCAGACCCCAGTCGTGTTCCAGCACCACCATCTGGGCGCGGGGCAACATCACGTCCCGCACTTGCAATTCCGGCGCTTTCATCACCCCTTCCATCATGGTCAGGGCATCACTGTCCAGCAGTTCCCGCTGTTGGGCATCGCGCAGGATGTCTATTAGCGCATCCCGGTCTTTGGGTTCGCCCATCAGGGCGAGGCTCAAACGCTCCAGCCACGATTTATGACCGGGTTCGGATCGCTCGTCGTTCATGGTGAGTTGGGTAGGTCTCCATAGGGGTCAACATAGCCAAGTCCGGCCAGGATGCGGATTTCCAGCGACTCCATTGCTTCAGCTTGAATTTCATCATGATCATAGCCGAGCAGATGCAGGACGCCATGAATCATCAAGTGCGCCCAGTGCGCCAGCGGCGGCTTGCCTTGACTGACCGCCTCACGCAGCACTACCGGGGCGCAAATCACGATGTCGCCGAGGAGCGAACTCGGCACTGCCGGCGGGGCCTCGAACGGAAAGGACAACACGTTGGTCGGCCCTTGCTTGTGGCGGTAAGTGTCGTTGAGGGCGGCGCTTTCGACCTCGTTGACGATGCGGATCGTGATTTCGGCATCCTGGACATAAGCCGCGCCGGCCAGCGCCGCTTCTGCCCAGAGTTGAAAATCGGTCGCCGTAGGCAACCCCGGCATTTCCAGGGCGATTTGTAAATCCAGTTCCAGTTTCAAGTGGGATGATCCTGTTCGTAGGGCGAGCATGAGAGGAGAGTTTTCTCTACCCCGGTTAGGGTTGGGAGGTTTTATGGAGGGTCAGCACTTTCGCCAAACCCTTTCGATTTATCATACCCGTTTGCGCGGGAATGACGGAAAGCGAAGGGACTGGATCGGGGGAAGGTATTAAGTCGGATTGCCCGCAATAGCATCCAGTTCATCGATGAGATCGGCGCGGCGGAAGGTGGCGGACAGCCGTTGCCAGGAAACTGGCGTCGGTAAGGTTAAGCCGGGTCGCTGCTTCCTCGCGGATGTCCTCGACAAGCAGATTCAAACGCGGGTCAACGATTGCGGCATCATTCATATTCATTGCGGGGTTCCTGATTTTACAGCGCATTTAGCGCAGCAACATTTGCGCCGCCAGCCCAATCTGGTATAGCCCGAACAGCAAAACCAGCGTCCCGGCCGTTCGTCGAACCGCCGGACGGCGCACCAACCCGGTCAGCGCCACCGCCGCTGTTCCCATCGCCAGCAACGCCGGCAAAGTCCCCAGTCCGAAACAAAGTAGCAACAAGCCACCCCGCTCCGCCCCACCCGCTCCGATCGCCCAGATCAGGACGCTGTAAACCAGTCCGCACGGCAGCCAGCCCCACACCAGACCCATACCCAAGGCGTGGAGCGAGGTGCGCACCGGAAAGAATGGTCGGCCCATCGGTTCGATTCGCCGCCACACCATTCCGCCGGCCCGCTCCACCCGACTCAATCCCTGTTGCCAGCCGGCCAGATAGAGTCCCAGCAGGATCATGAACAGCCCGGCCAGGATTTGCAGGCTGAGCTGGGCATGGCGCACCGATAAACCATGTGCCGCCCAAGACCCGATCCCGCCGGCAAGCATTCCTGCCACGCCATAACTGATCAGCCGACCCAGGTTATAGCTCAGCAGATACGGAAAGCGAGCCCGCAGTGGGTGGCTAGGCGCTGGCGGCAGACTCAAGGTCAATGCGCCGACAATGCCGCCGCACATCCCGAAGCAGTGGATGCCGCCGGTCAACCCAATCAGGAAAGCGGCCAGTAGTGTGGTGGTGAAGTCCATGGAAGAAGGCGCTCAAATAATCTCAATGAAACATTCAGTTGCAGCTAACGCTTGCTCAATAATCGGTAGCAGCGGCTTGAACCATTCCAGCAATGCTTGTTTGCTGGTCTTGCCAATGCGAATCCACACAATGCCTGGTTTCTGTCCAACTACCTGTTCTCCAGAAGGACCGATCTCAATGCGAAATGATCGACTCGCGGCGCTGTACAAAAGGGCTCTGAGCCTACCGCAGCACCACCGTTTTTTTGCCATTCAGGAACACCCGCCGCTCCAAATGATAGTGCAGCGCCCGGGCCAGTACGATGTTTTCAATGTCGCGGCCCACTGCCGCCAGTTGCTCCGGGGTATGAGCGTGATCGACTCGTTCCACTTCCTGCTCAATGATCGGTCCCTCGTCCAGATTGGCGGTCACGAAATGCGCAGTCGCCCCAATCAGCTTGACGCCCCGGGCATAGGCTTGATGGTAGGGCTTAGCGCCCCTGAAGCCAGGCAGGAAGGAATGGTGGATATTGATCGCCCGTCCGGCCAGCGCTTGGCACAGGTCGGATGACAGAATTTGCATATAGCGGGCGAGAATGACCAGTTCAGTGCGAGTCTGCTCGACCAGCGCCAGAATTTGCCGCTCCTGCTCCGGCTTGGTTTCGGTCGTTACCGGCAGATGGTGATACGGGATCGTGTGCCATTCCGCCAGGCGGGCCAGGTCCCGGTGATTGGAAACGATGGCGGTAATGTCCATCGCCAGCGCCCCGGTGCGATGTCGGTACAGCAGATCATTCAGACAATGCTCGGCTTTGGACGCCAGAATCATTACCCGGGGCCGGCGGCGCGGATCGTATAGCCGCCAGTCCATGCCGAATTCCTGGGCCAGTGGAGTGAAATGCGTCAGCAGAGCCGGCTCGATCACCTCATCCAAGTCAAACATCAGCCGCATAAAGAATTGACCGGACTCGGTATCGCTGAACTGATCCGATTCGATAATATTGCCGTGATGGGCGGCCAGCAGGCCGGACACGGCGGCGACAATACCCACGCGATCCGGGCAGGCGATGGTCAGGATATAACGGAGGACGGGCATGAACGATCCTTGGCGGACAACGCGGAAAAAATGCGGATTATCAGGGGAAAATGCCCGCCGTCCACCGGCCAGCATCAGCGGCAGTTTGCCCGGCGATAACCCGGCTACGCCACCGCCGACGGCCTGTTCCAGCGCCAGTAACGCCATGACCTGCCCCGATTCGCCGCTTGCGCCCAGTAAGTCCAGCGCCTGTTCCAGATACCCAAATCCCGGTTCTACGTTCCGAAGCAGACCCGCCAGGGTTTGCGCTATCTCTTGAGGCGTGACCCGGCCATCGCGTAGCCATTGCCCCAGCAAGCCGATACCCCACTCCCGCTGCGCCGGCGGGGCGGCGATCATGGGTCATGCTGACGGCGCCACGCCTACCGTTCCCGCAACCGGGGCAGCAATTCCACCAGATTGCAGGGGCGGGTACGGGCATCGAGTTGTGGTTGCAGAATACGATCCCATCCGGTGCGGCAAGCGCCGGTCGAGCCGGGCAGGCAGAAAATGAAGGTCGCATTCGCCAATCCACCCAGCGCCCGCGATTGCAGGGTCGAAGTGCCGATCTCCTCCAGCGACAGGGCGCGGAACAACTCGCCGAAGCCATCAATCACTTTGTCCAGCAAGGGCAGAATGGCTTCCGGGGTGCTATCGCGGCCAGTCATGCCGGTACCGCCGGTGATCAGCACCACCTGCACCGCGGGGTCAGCGATCCAGGCCGAAATCATGGCCCGGATCCGGTAAATATCGTCGGGGACCAGAGCGCGTCCCGCCAGCCGGTGCCCTGCGGCGTTCAACCGTTCCACCAGGGTTTGACCCGAGGCGTCATCCGCTTCAGTGCGGGTGTCGGAAACGGTCAGCACCGCGATGGCCAGCGGTAAAAATTCAGGTTCGTTCATGGGCAAATTCCCGTCGATGGGTAGAAGAATCAGGACGTTCGCTTGCCGTGGTGTGGAACGGGCATCTTGCCCGTTTCGACACGGGCTGGAAGCCCGTGCTATGCCCGGTTTTGAGATCAAAGCGAAAGTCCTGAGAATATTAATGGGTAGAAGAAAAACCGCGGGCGCTGCTTGAAATCAGGCGCGGCGACCTTATTTGATAGGCAACATTCAGCCATTTCACGAGGTTTAGGCCATGAACCCGACCGGTTATGAATCTTGGCGGCATATCCATCGTCTTCGCAGCGAACTGGACCGGTTGTTCGAGCCGTACCGCAATCCAGCCGGCGATGATCAGTCCAGTGTCGCCACCTGCGAATGGATTCCGCTGGTCGACATTAAAGAGGAGAAGGATCGCTATGTTTTGCACGCTGATATTCCCGGCGTCGATCCCAAGGACATCGAGATTATCGCCGAAAACGGCGTCCTGGCCATTCGCGGCAACCGGCCTAGCGAGACCCGCAACATCCAGGCCGGCTACAGCCGGGTTGAGCGGCCCTGCGGCACGTTCTATCGCCGTTTCAGTTTGCCCGATACCGCTGATCTGGCGCAAATCAGCGCCCGCAGTGCCAACGGGCTGCTGGAGATCGGCATTCCCAAACTGACCCATACCGTATCGCGCACCATCAAGATCGAAAGCTGATCCACCGACCGGCGGGGCCATCGATCCGCATTCGATCCCGCCGGCGCAACTGCTGACTACCGGGAACCGGCATGAAATACAAGGACTACTACCAAATCCTCGGCATCGCCCGCGACGCCTCGACGGAGGACATCAAGAAAGTCTACCGGCGGCTGGCCCGCAAGTATCACCCGGATGTCAGCAAGGAAGCGCAGGCCGAGGAGCATTTTAAAGAGGTTTCTGAAGCCTATGAGGTGTTGCGCGACCCGGAAAAGCGCGCTGCCTATGATCAGTTGGGGAGCAGCTGGCAGGCCGGGCAGGATTTCCGGCCGCCACCGAACTGGCAAGGCCGGCAACGTCCCCAGGTAGGTCCAGGCGGGTTTGGCAGTCAGGATTTCAGCGATTTTTTTGAATCGCTGTTCGGCGGCGTGGGTGGGCAACCCGGCTTTGCCGGCGCTCGCGGCAGCACTCGTGGCTTCTCAACCGCCGGCCAGGATCAGACCGTCCCGCTGGAGATCACCCTGGAGGAAGCCTACCAGGGCGGGCAGCGGTCGCTGCAACTGCAAGTCCCGGAGCAGGACGCCAACGGTCATGTCGTGACCCGTCCCCGCACCCTCAACGTCAAAATTCCCGCTGGGGTCGGCAACGGCCAGAAAATCCGGCTGACTGGGCAGGGTGGTCCCGGTCGGAGTGGCGGTCCCAGCGGCGATTTGTATCTGGAAATCACTATCCGCCATCACCCACGCTATCGGTTACAAGGCCGTGATCTGACCTTGGAGTTGCCGCTGGCTCCGTGGGAAGCGGCGCTGGGCTGCAAGGTCGAAGTGCCGACTTTGGGCGGACCGGTGACGCTGAACATCCCGGCTAACGCCAAAAACGGCCAGAAATTGCGGTTACGCGGGCGCGGCTTGCCCGGTCAGCCGCCCGGCGATCAATTAGCCGTGTTACGGATCGTCAATCCGCCCGCTGACAGCGATGCCGCCCGGGAGGCGTTTCAGCGCCTGGAACAGGAACTGCCGTTCGATCCCCGTGCGACATGGCGTTCGAAAGGTTAAAGGTCATCAAAGGTTAGGTTTTGCCCATGAATATCCAACGCGCTTTGCTGTCCGCAATCCTGGCGATGGGTCTTTCCGTCGCTCTTCCCTTTTTGGTCGAGGCCGCTCTGCCCGCCATGGTGGATACCCAGGCGCTGCCGTCGCTGGCGCCGATGCTGGATCGGGCTACTCCAGCGGTCGTCAACATCGCCACCGAAAGCCGGGTAGCGTCGCGCCGCAATCCGTTGCTGGAAGACCCCTTTTTCCGCCATTTCTTCAATATCCCCAACCAGCCCCGTGAGCAAATGGCGCAAAGCGTCGGCTCCGGGGTGGTAGTGGACGCCAAGCGCGGCTATGTCATCACCAACCATCATGTGGTTGAAGGCGCTGATACGATTACCGTTACCCTGCGCGATGGCCGCAAGCTCAATGCCAAGGTCATCGGTTCGGATTCGCAAAGCGATGTCGCCGTGATCCAGATTCCCGGTGGCAATCTGACCGCTTTGCCGCTGGCCGATTCCGACGCCCTGCGCGTGGGCGATTTCGTGGTCGCGGTCGGCAATCCGTTCGGGTTGGGTCAAACCGTGACCTCCGGCATCGTCAGCGCTCTGGGGCGCACCGGACTGGGCATTCAAGGCTATGAGGATTTCATCCAGACCGATGCCTCGATCAATCCCGGCAATTCCGGGGGCGCGCTGGTCAATCTGCGCGGCGAACTGGTCGGCATCAATACCGCAATCATCGCGCCCAGCGGCGGCAATGTCGGGATCGGCTTCGCCATTCCGGCCAACATGGTGGCGCGAATGATGAACCAGATTGTCGCTCATGGATCGGTGCGGCGTGGCCAACTCGGCGTGTCGGTGCAGGACCTGACGCCGGATCTGGCGCGGGCGTTCAACCTTCCGGCCGGTCAAGGCGCAGTGATCGCCCAGGTTAGTCCCCGCTCCGCCGCCGCCCGCGCCGGGTTGCGCGAGGGGGATGTGGTGCTAAACATCAATGGTCGGCCGGTACACGATGGCGGCGGTTTGCGTAACATCATCGGCTTGCTGGAGGTCGGTGAGGCGGTGCGGCTGGAGATTCGCCGTGAGGGCAAACCGCTGACCCTGGAGGCCAAGGTGGGTGAATACACGCCTGCCCGAGCCGATGGCGAAGCGATCAATCCCCGCTTGGCGGGCGCAACGCTGGAGGAAATTGGCCCGAATTCGCCACTGGCCGGGAAGGTGCAGGGTGTTCTGATCGCCGAGGTGGAATCGCGCAGCCCTGCCGCCCGCGCCGGATTGCGCAAAGGTGACGTGATTCTGGCGATCAATCAGCAGCGCGTCGCCAGCCCCGCCGATTTGCAGCCATTGGTCAACAACCGCGATACCCTGCTGATCAACCTGCTGCGCGGGCGGGAAGAGTTGGTGCTGGCATTTCGATAACGACGGTCGGTTCCCGGAGCCGCCGATTTTCTAGCGCACGGCCCGGATCGCCTCCTGGATCAGTTTCGGGCCACGATAGATAAAGCCAGTGTAAAGCTGCACCAGACTGGCGCCGGCGGCGATCCGGCTGGCGGCGTCAGATCCACGCATGATGCCGCCGGAGGCAATGATCGGCAGTTCCCCGGCCAGCAGTTCCGCCAGTTGCCGGACCACCGCGGTAGCGCGATCCCGCAATGGGGCACCGCTCAGACCGCCGGTTTCCCCGGCATGGGGCAGACCTTCGACCCCGGCGCGGGAAAAAGTGGTGTTGGTGGCGATCACCGCATCGATGCGGTGCCGCCGCAACGCCTGCGCCATCATGGGCAGATCGGGATCGGCGATATCCGGGGCGATCTTGAGCGCCAGCGGGACGTAGCGACCATAGCTGTCGGTCAAGCGTTGCTGTTCCGCCTTCAGCGCCGCCAGCAAACCATCCAGCGCTGCCCCGTATTGCAGATCGCGCAGACCGGATGTGTTCGGCGATGAAATGTTGACGGTGATGTAACTGGCCCACGGGTAGACCCCGCGCAGCCCGGTCAGATAATCATCAATGGCCCGCTCCACCGGCGTGTCGGCGTTCTTGCCGATGTTAATGCCCAATACCCCTTTGAATCCGGCTTGCCGGACCCGATCGACCAGATAATCCACTCCTTTATTATTGAATCCCATCCGGTTGATGAGCGCCTCAGCCTGCGGCAGGCGGAACATCCGGGGTTTGGGATTGCCCGGCTGGGGGCGAGGCGTGACCGTGCCGATCTCGACAAAGCCAAATCCTAGCGCCGCCCAAGCCGGAATACACTCACCATTCTTGTCCAGTCCCGCCGCCAGCCCGACCGGGTTGGGGAAATCAAGACCCATCACCCGGCGAGGGACCGCGGGCGCTCTGCTGCTGAACAACGCGCTGAGCGGCGGTACCGGGGCGAAGCGCAGCAGTTGCAGCATCCGGTCATGGGCGGTTTCCGGATCCAGTTGGAACAACAGAGCGCGCAGCGGGGGATAGCAGAAGGGAGGCATCGTGAGGGGGTATCCAAAGTTCAGGAAAAAGTTATTGCCATGCGGCAGGTCGCCATTAGCTTTATTTTTAAAACATAGTGCTTAAAAAAGTTTCATTTTGGCGGTTTTAATGGCCTGAAGCGTGTCCTGTTTAGAACCCATTGCCCGCAGGACCATCGGCAAAGATGTCACTATCATTATAAAGGCTAGTGACACTATCAAAATAGCCAAGTAGACTACTGCTCAAGTAACAGATGAACGGTTAAAAAAACCGCAAATCTGATTGTTTCCAAGGGTGACTGAATTTCATCAAGGCGATCCCGCTCCCGGGATCACGTTTCTCACTGATCAGACAAGGGATAATTCAATGCGTAAACTGTTGATTCTAAGTACGGCACCGGTCGATGAGGCCACACTCCAGCACGTTACGGCGGCTGACTGGGAGATCTATGCAGCTCAAGAGGGGGGGACAGCCCGATCCATGCTGACTGAACACTCCTTCGAGGTAGGGCTGGCGGTGCTGTTTAGCTGTGAATCCGAGCGTTCCATTCAGTGGTTGCTCGATCTGGTTCTGGCGCGGCGAAAAATGCAATGGATCATGGCGCTCTCTCGCCAATGTATTGATCGCAAACCGTTGTCCGACTTTATCGCCGAGTCTTGCTACGATTATCACACCTTACCGATTGATCCCCAGCGCTTAATGGTGACCATCGGCCATGCTTACGGAATGTCGATCTTGACCGAAAACACTGTCCGTCAGCAGCATGAGCTGGAATCCCAATACGGCTTGATTGGTAACAGCCCATCAATGCAAACCCTGTTTCGGGGCATTCAGAAAGCGGCTGAAGTGGACGTGCCCGTCTTGATCACCGGCGAGAGCGGCACCGGCAAGGAACAGACCGCGCACGCCATTCATGAGTATTCCGCCCGCGCCGCTTCGCCGTTTGTCGCCATGAACTGCGCGGCGTTGCCCGCCAACCTGATTCAATCAGAACTGTTCGGCCATGAAAAAGGCGCTTTTGCAGGTGCCGGGGATGGGGAGCAGCACATTGGGCATATCGAATCGGCCAATGGCGGTACCCTGTTTCTGGACGAGATCGGCGATCTGGCTCCCGAGCTGCAAGCTAACTTGCTGCGTTTCCTGGAGGAAAAGAAGATTCGCCGGCTGGGCGGTGCCAAACCGATCCCGGTTAATGTCCGGCTGATTGCGGCCACTAATACCCAGTTGGAGCAGGCGGTGCGCGATGGCCGGTTCCGCGAAGACTTGTATTACCGGCTCAACGTGCTGCATCTGCGGACGCCCGGCCTGCGCGAGCGCAGGGGTGATGTCGAGTTGCTGTCCCGGCACTTCTTCACCAAATTCGCCGCGGAAACCCGAACCTCCGCCAAGGGGTTTAGCCGCGATGCGCTGGAAGTCATCAACCGTTATGACTGGCCGGGTAACGTCCGGGAACTGATGAATCGCATCCGCCGGGCGGTGCTGCTGAGCGAGGGTCCGTATATCGCGCCGCTCGATCTGGAACTGGAGCGGCGCACGCCGGTGCGGACCTTCGTCACCTTGGACGAGGCCCGGATGGCGGCTGACCGTGAAACCATTCATGCGACGCTGCTGCGCACCCGCTTCAACATTGCTCGCGCTTCCCTGGAACTCGGGGTGTCCCGGATGACCCTGTACCGGTTGATGGAAAAGTACGACATTCGCCGGGATATCTGAGCGCTGAACCCGGGCGGTCATTGCCGACGGCAACCCAAGTATTCGGAACCGGCGGTAGTCGCTGGTTTTGAGGCGGAGCGCCCCGGATATGACCGCAATCGCTTTCCCCTTCGATCCCAAAGCCTTTCTTAAAACCCTCACCGCGCTGCCTGGCGTCTACCAGATGCTGGACCAGCGCGGCACGGTGTTATACGTCGGCAAGGCCCGCAATCTTAAGCAGCGGGTTTCCAGCTATTTCCGGGAACAGCACGCCTCGGCCAAGACCCGTAGCCTGGTTGCCCAAATCCGCGCCATTGAAGTGACGATTACCCACACCGAGACCGAGGCGCTGATTCTGGAAAGCACGCTGATCAAACAGATTCAGCCGCGCTATAACATTCTGCTCCGTGACGACAAGGGCTATCCCTATCTGCATGTCGCCGACGGTCCATTTCCCCGCCTGACCCTGCAGCGCGGCGCCAAGCGGCGGCCTGGCCGCTATTTTGGGCCGTATCCCAACGCCAATGCGGTCCGCGACACCCTGAATTTGTTGCAAAAAACATTTCGCTTGCGTCAGTGCGAAGACAGCTTTTTCCGCACCCGCAGCCGGCCCTGCCTGCAATATCAGATCAAGCGTTGCACCGCGCCCTGTGTCGGACTGGTCGATGCCGAGGGGTATCAGCGGCAGTTGCGCGATGCCCTGCTGTTTCTGGAAGGCAAGAGCGGCCAGTTGGTCGATGAACTGGCGCAGCGAATGGAGGCGGCGGCAGCAGTGCTGGATTTTGAGACGGCGGCGGCGTATCGCGATCAGATTGCCGAACTGCGCCAGGTTCAGCAGCGCCAGCATGTCGAGGGTGCGTGCGGCGATCTGGACGTCATCGCCTGCGCCGCCGAGGGTGGGCAAGCCTGTGTGCAGGTGCTGGTGTTTCGGGTAGGTCGACTGCTCGGCAACCGGGCGTTTTTCCCGCGCCTGCCGGAACACGAGGAGGCGAGTGCGGTGCTGGGCGCGTTCCTGGCCCAGTACTATCTCGACAAGGCGATTCCCGCCGCGCTATTGGTCAGCCATGAACCGGTTGATGCGGCGCTACTGGTCCAGGCGTTCCATGAACGGACTGGCCAGCGTATCGTCATCAGCGCCCGGGCGCAGGGCGAACGGGCGCGGTGGCTGGCGCTGGCGCAACATAACGCCGATCAGTCCCTGGCGGCACGGTTGTCCAGTCAGGCCGGAATGCGCCAGCGGTTGGTGGCCTTGCGGGCGGCGCTGGGAAGGGATCGCGAACTCACCCGGCTGGAGTGTTTCGACATCAGCCATACCCAGGGCGAGGCGACCGTGGCGTCCTGCGTCACGTTCGGGGTCGAGGGGCCGCTCAAGTCGGACTATCGCCGCTATCACATTGAAGGCATTGCACCCGGCGACGACTATGCCGCCCTGCATCAGGCCTTGACCCGGCGTTATACCCGGTTGCAGGAAGAACAGGGTCCCTTGCCCGATCTTCTGTTCATTGATGGTGGCAAGGGTCAGTTGGCGCAGGCGCAGGCGGTATTAGCGACCCTGGACATCACCGGCGTCACGCTGATCGGCATCGCCAAGGGGCTGGACCGCAAGCCGGGACTGGAGACACTGTACTTGTTGAAGGATAACCGCCCTTCTATACTCCCGGTCGACTCCGCCGCCTTGCATCTGGCGCTACAGATCCGCGATGAGGCGCACCGGTTCGCCATTACCGGCCATCGCCAGCGCCGCGCTAAAGCCCGCACCATTTCCGCGCTTGACAAAATTCCTGGTATCGGTCCGAAGCGTCGGCAGGCGTTACTGCGGCAATTTGGCGGGCTGAAACAGTTAGCGCAGGCTGGGATTGAAGATCTGGCCCAAGTGGACGGCGTCAGCGCCGAACTGGCCCAGCGGATTTATGACGCCTTTCATGGAGAAATCTGAGCGTGCCGCGCACCATACGTCTGAATGTGCCTACCGGGCTGACCTTGCTGCGGATCGCGCTGATCCCGGTGTTGGCGGGCGTATTTTTTCTACCATTGCCTAGCGCCAATCTGCTGTGCAGCGGGCTGTTCGGGCTGGCGGCGCTCACCGACTGGCTCGACGGCTATCTGGCGCGGCGGCTGGGCCAGACCTCGGCATTCGGGGCATTTCTGGACCCGGTGGCGGACAAGCTGATGGTAGCGACGGCGCTGGTGCTGCTGGTGCAAGCCATTCCCACCCCGTTGATGGCCGTGGCGGTGGTGATCATCATTGGCCGGGAAATCGCCATTTCTGCCCTGCGGGAGTGGATGGCGCAGATCGGCGGCCACGGGCGGGTGGCAGTATCGATGGTCGGCAAGATCAAAACTACGGCACAGATGAGCGCCGTGCTGCTGCTGCTGTATCGGGAACCGTTGTGGGGGTTCCCCACCCTGAAAGCCGGTCAGGGCTTGCTGGTGGTTGCGGCGGTGCTGACGTTGTGGTCGATGTTGCATTATCTGGCGGCGGCGTGGCCGTTGCTTCGGCGCGGACGGGCTTGACGGTTTGGTGTTTTACGTTAGAATGGCCCGTCTACGCAGCGGGAATAGCTCAGTTGGTAGAGCACAACCTTGCCAAGGTTGGGGTCGCGAGTTCGAGTCTCGTTTCCCGCTCCAGTTTTCCCGGCCTCGATTCTTTCGAGGCTTTTTTGTCTATCTCCAAGGCAACTTGGACCCCGTTTCTGGCTGGGTGGCAGAGTGGTCATGCAGCGGCCTGCAAAGCCGTCAACGCCGGTTCGATTCCGACCCTAGCCTTCATTAACCCGATCCCTGCTGGCGTGGTGGAATGGTATACACACAGGACTTAAAATCCTGCGCCCCTGACCGGGCTTGTGGGTTCGAATCCCACCGCCAGCATTCCCCCGTCTATCTGAATTTCCTTCCGGTCCCCTGTCAGGGCAACGCAATCCGCGGCGATTCATGGTTGCGGCGAAACAGCGTCGCAATGTGTCCGATCCGCTGGATCAGCGCCGCGTTGCTAATCGCGCAGACCTCGGCAATCAACCGGTCGCGGGCTTCCCGATCGGTCGCATTGACCCGGACCTTGATCAGTTCGTGATGGTCAAGGGCTTGGACAATTTCGTGCAGGACCGTCGGGGTCACGCCGTGATTGCCGATCATTACAATTGGTTTGCGGGGATGGGCCAGGGCCTGGAGATGGCGCTTTTGTGGATTGTTGAGCTCGAACACGAGTAGAGACCGGACATGGCGAAAGAGGCAGGCAGTGTAGCCGGCGGCAAGGGCATGATGGTAGCCCCCAGTCCGCTCAATGAAGTCAAGCTGGAGTTGGGGATCATCCTGGCGATTGGCGGATTGCTGTTGTTGGCACAAGGACGTGTGCTGGACAGTCTGCTGCTGCAATTACTGGCGCTGGTCAGCTACGGCTTGATCGGTCTGGTCTGGATCGTGGTTCGCACCCGGCGGATCATGGCGAAACTCAGCCGCGACCAGGAGCCGTGTTCTGATGGCCCGCACTAACAGTAGCGCCCGCTGGTTGCGGGAGCATTTTACCGATGAATACGTTAAACGCGCCCGGCAGGAAGGCTATCGTTCCCGCGCCGTCTACAAGCTACTGGAAATCAACGAGAAAGATCGGTTGTTGCGACCCGGCCTGACCGTGGTGGATTTGGGCGCGGCCCCCGGCGGCTGGTCGCAACTGGCGGTGAAGTTGATGGGCGGACACGGTGTGGTTATCGCGCTGGATCTGTTGCCAATGGAACCACTGGCGGGAGTGGAATTCATTCGGGGCGATTTCCGCGAAACGGCGGTGTTGGGACAACTGCTGGCGGTACTGGAGAATCGGCCAGTCGATCTGATTCTGGCTGACATGACGCCCAATACCAGCGGCGTTAAGGGCGTCGATCAGCCGCGTGGGATTTATCTGAATGAACTGGCGCTGGATTTTGCCCGGCAATGCCTGCGGCCCGGTGGTGATTTTCTGCTCAAAACATTTCAGGGCGAAGGTTTCGACGCTTTTTTCAAAGAATTACGCAGTACCTTTGTTAGTGTTGCCCCGCGCAAACCGAAAGCCTCCCGCGCCCGCAGTGCCGAGCAATACCTGCTGGCCAGGAACTATCGTGGCTGATCCCGTCTAAAAAACTTGCATTTTCACGATCCGATACCCATATAACCGGGGACTGGCGTCGGAATCTTTGCAGCGTTCCCGCATTACCCCGTCGCATCCCTTCCCGAACCCCGCAGCGTTGAGGCGTCTACCTTGAACGACATGGTCAAAAACATTCTCTTGTGGGTGGTCATCGCCGTCGTGCTGATGTCCGTGTTTAACAGTTTTGGACCCAAGGTGGCACCCTCCGCCCCAATGTCCTATTCGCAATTCCTGCAAGAAACGAAACAGGGCCGGATCGCCCAGGTCAACATTGATGGTCGCGCCATTATGGGCCGCACCAGTGGCGGCGAGCGCTTCACTACCTACAGCCCGGAGACTGACAACAGCGCCATGATCGGCGAGTTGCTCAATCGCGGGGTGGACATCGAAGGCCAGCCGCCGGAGAAGCAGGGCTTGCTGATGCAGATTTTCATCTCCTGGTTCCCGATGCTGCTGCTGATCGGCATCTGGATTTTCTTCCTGCGGCAGATGCAGGGCGGTGGTGCGGGCCGGGGGGCGATGTCGTTCGGTAAATCCCGCGCCCGGATGATGGGCGAAGATCAGATCAAGATTACCTTCGCCGATGTGGCCGGGGTGGACGAGGCCAAGGAAGAAGTGGCGGAGCTGGTTGAGTTCCTGCGCGATCCCGGCAAGTTCCAGAAACTTGGCGGAAAAATTCCGCGCGGGGTGCTGATGGTCGGTTCGCCCGGCACCGGTAAAACCTTGCTGGCCAAGGCGATCGCCGGCGAGGCTAAAGTGCCGTTCTTCTCGATTTCCGGCTCCGATTTCGTGGAAATGTTCGTCGGGGTCGGCGCATCGCGGGTCCGCGATATGTTCGAGCAGGCCAAGAAACATGCGCCCTGTATTATCTTCATCGACGAAATTGACGCGGTCGGTCGGCATCGCGGCGCGGGTCTCGGCGGCGGCCATGACGAGCGCGAGCAGACCTTAAATCAGTTGTTGGTCGAAATGGACGGCTTTGAAGGCAATGAAGGGATCATCGTGATCGCCGCCACTAACCGCCCGGATGTGCTGGACCCGGCGCTACTGCGGCCGGGCCGGTTCGACCGGCAGGTGGTGGTGCCATTGCCCGACGTGCGCGGCCGGGAGCAAATTCTCAAAGTCCACATGCGGAAAGTGCCGCTGGCCGATAACGTCAAGCCGTCCGTGATCGCCCGGGGTACACCCGGTTTTTCCGGGGCTGATCTCGCCAATCTGGTCAATGAATCCGCCTTGTTCGCCGCCCGTTCCAACAAACATGATGTCGATATGGACGATTTCGAGAAGGCCAAGGACAAGATCATGATGGGTGCGGAACGCAAGTCGATGGTCATGAGTGAGGAAGAAAAGAAGCTCACCGCTTACCATGAAGCCGGCCACGCCATTGTGGGGCGGCTGGTGCCAGCGCATGATCCGGTCTACAAGGTCAGCATTATTCCCCGGGGCCGGGCGCTCGGCGTGACCATGTTCCTGCCGGAAGGCGACCGCTACAGCTACAGCAAGCAGCGGCTGGAGAGCCAGATTTCCAGCCTGTTTGGCGGGCGGATCGCCGAGGCGATCATCTTCGGCGCAGATTACGTCACGACCGGCGCTCAGAACGACATTGAGCGGGCGACCGGCATTGCCCGTAACATGGTCACGAAGTGGGGGCTGTCGGATCGGATGGGGCCGTTGACCTACAGCGAGGATGATGGCGAGGTGTTTCTGGGCCGCAGCGTGACTCGACACAAGAGTGTTTCAGACGAAACTGCATATGTCATCGATCAGGAAATCCGTGCGACTGTTGATCGCAACTACCAGCGGGCCGAACGGTTGCTGCGCGAGCATGTTGACCAGTTGCAGGCGATGGCTGACGCCCTGATCAAGTATGAAACCATTGATGCGGATCAGATCGACGACATCATGGCCGGGCGGCCACCTCGGGAACCCGCGGACATCAGCACTGATTCGGAACCGCCTACCGCCGGATCGCCGATTAACCTGGCCAAGAAACCGCGCAGCAAAGGGCCGATTCGCGGTCCCGCCCCGCAGCATTAATCGCTGATTTTTACTTTCACCCTCTTCCGCTCGCGGGAGAGGGTTTTTTATGGGAGTTTCGACGATGTTGCTGGATTGTGCGGGAAAAAGGCTGGATTTGAGTCAGCCGGTGGTGATGGGGGTGTTGAATGTGACCCCTGATTCCTTCTCCGACGGCGGACGCTATCGGTCACTGGACACCGCCCTGCTCCGGGCGGAAATCATGGTCGCGGAAGGCGCAGCGATCATCGATGTCGGTGGTGAATCGACCCGGCCCGGCGCTCCACCGGTGTCGGTGCAGGAGGAGCTGGATCGGGTGTTGCCGGTGGTGGAACGGCTGGCGCGGGAGCTGTCGATCCCGGTTTCAGTGGATACCAGCAAGCCCGAAGTGATGCGTGAAGTAGCGCGGGCTGGCGCGGGATTGATCAACGATGTGCGGGCCTTGCACATGTCGGGAGCGCTAGATGCTGCGGTGGCGAGCGGTCTGCCCGTCTGCCTGATGCACATTCGGGGCGAGCCGGCCACCATGCAGCAGGAACCCCGTTATAGCGATGTAGTGACCGAGGTTCACGCCTTTTTGGCGGATCGAGTGCGGGTTTGCGAAGCTGCCGGCATTCCCCGTGAGCGGATTCTGGTCGATCCCGGTTTCGGCTTCGGCAAGACCCTGGATCACAATTTGCGGCTGCTGCGACATCTCGACCGCTTTACCGGACTGGCCGCGGGTGTGCTGGTCGGCATTTCCCGCAAGAGCATGATCGGCTTGTTGCTCAACGTACCGGTGGACGATCGGTTAAGCGGCAGTCTGGCGGCGGCGGTGATCGCGCTGTGGCAAGGGGCGAAGATTATTCGCACCCACGATGTCCGCGAGACGGTGCAGGCGGTGTGCGTGTGTGCGGCGGCACGGGCGATGGGTGACCCTTCGGTGACGTCTGGCCGTTAGCGCAAATTGTAGATGCTTTTTTAATGCAGCTTTTTGGAATTCTTGTATCAAGTATGTGGGTTTGGGTCCCCTGCTGAGGCTGTTCAGCTATAGTGACCCATCACATTAAGTCAAGAGAGCGGGTCAATCATGGGAAAACGTTACTTCGGGACGGACGGCATTCGCGGGCGAGTCGGTGAATATCCGATCACGGCGGAATTCGTATTAAAGCTGGGATGGGCGGTGGGGCGGGCGTTGCAGACCAAGGGCTTTAGCAAGGTGGTTATCGGCAAGGATACCCGCATTTCCGGCTACATGTTCGAGTCCGCACTGGAAGCGGGGCTGTCGGCGGCGGGCATCAACATCGCCTTGCTGGGACCCATGCCGACCCCTGGCATCGCCTACCTGACCCGCACCTTGCACGCCTGTGCCGGGATCGTGGTCAGTGCTTCCCACAATCCGTATTACGACAACGGCATCAAATTTTTTTCCCGCGACGGCCAGAAGTTGCCCGACCCGGTTGAGATCCGGATCGAGGAACTGCTTGAGCAACCACTGACGACGGCGGATCCTGATGCCTTGGGCAAGGCTGAACGCATCGGCGATGCCGCCGGTCGCTACATCGAGTTCTGCAAAAGCACGACCCCGCCCTACACCAGTCTGGTGGGGATGAAGATTGTGGTGGACTGCGCTCACGGCGCGACCTATCACATCGCCCCCAGCGTCTTCAGCGAACTGGGCGCGACCGTCATTGCCATTGGCACCACGCCCGATGGCCTGAACATTAATCTGGACTGTGGCTCCACCCACCCGGCGGCGCTGTGCGAAACTGTCCGTCAGCACGGCGCGGATCTGGGCATCGCCTTTGACGGGGACGGTGACCGGGTGATCATGGTTGACCATCAAGGCCAAATTCTGGACGGCGATGACCTGCTGTTTATCATCGCCCGCGACCGCCTGCGGAGTGGCAGCCAGTTCAACGCGGTGGTCGGGACGCTGATGACCAACCTGGGGCTGGAAATGGCGCTGCGGGCGCTGGGACTCGATCTGCATCGAGTCAATGTCGGCGACCGCTATGTGATGGAACGGTTGCTGGCCGAGCATTTGATTCTGGGCGGTGAAAATTCCGGTCATATTATCTGCCTGGATCGTACCACGACGGGCGATGGCATCATCGCCGCACTACAAGTCCTGACTGCGATGCTTCACGCCGGCAAAAGCTTGCACGATCTCAAGGCCGGCATGACCCGCTATCCACAGATTCTGATCAATGTTACGGTGAACGGAGTGGTTGATTTGCAACGGATACCGATCCAGGACGCCGTGCGGGCGATAGAGAGTCAACTGGGCGAACAGGGCCGGGTGCTGCTTCGCCCCTCCGGCACCGAACCGGTGGTGCGGGTCATGGTGGAAGGCCCCGATGCGGGTCCGGTTGAACGCTACGCCCGCGAACTGGCAAATGTGGTGCGGGATACCCTATCAGCGTGATTGCTTTCACCGCGCAGAATCCGTAAGATTCGCCGGCTTTCAAAGCAGGAGATCGATATGCGCCGCAAACTGGTAGCCGGAAACTGGAAAATGAATGGTTCTGCGGACAGTATCCGCAAACTGCTACAAGGAATTCGTGAAGGCGCTGCCGGAGTCGCGGCGGTTGATCTGGCGGTGTTCCCGCCTTTTGTTTATCTCGGACTGGTCGAGCAGCAGTTGTCCGGCGCCCCGGTCGCGTGGGGAACGCAGAATCTTTCCGAACACGGTTCTGGCGCTTACACCGGTGAAGTCGCCGGGTCCATGTTGCTGGATTTTCATTGTACCTATGTCCTGGTGGGTCACTCGGAACGGCGCACCCTGTATGGTGAAACCGATGACTTGGTCGCCCGTAAGTTCGCTGTCGCCCGCAAGCTCGGTATCAAGCCGATTCTTTGTGTCGGTGAAACGCTGGATGAGCGTGAGCAGGGTGTGACCGAGGCGGTGGTCGGACGGCAACTCAAGGCGGTGCTGACTTTGGAAGGCATCGGCGCATTTATTGACGCGGTGATCGCTTATGAGCCGGTCTGGGCCATTGGCACTGGCCGCACTGCGACTTCGCAACAAGCTCAGGATGTTCACGCCTTCATTCGCGCCCAACTGGCGGCGATCGATCCGGCGGTAGCCAGCCAAACCCGCATTCTCTACGGCGGCAGCATGAAAGCCGCTAATGCCGGTGAACTGCTGTCCATGTCCGATATTGATGGTGGATTGATCGGCGGAGCATCACTGGATGCCAAAGAGTTTTTGGCGATTGCCGAGGCCGGTGGTTAAGCTGCCATCATGGTTCATACTCTCCTTCTGGTTGCCCATATCGTGGTCGCTGTCGCCCTCATCGCCTTGGTGTTATTGCAGCAGGGCAAAGGCGCTGACGCCGGCGCGGCTTTCGGTAGCGGCGCGTCGACAACCATGTTCGGCTCTCAGGGTTCTGCTTCTTTTCTGAGCCGGACGACTGCGGTGCTGGCAGCGACATTTTTTCTGACCAGTCTGACCCTGGCCTATTTCGCCAACCGGACTTCTGCACCACAGAGTGTTGTCGAACGGGTGCAGATTGAACTGCCCGCCGAACCGTCCAAGAGCAGCAGCGGCCCGGCAGATGTCCCGCAGTTGCCGCCAAAATAAGGGAACACTTTTCAAGTGCTTTATGCCGATGTGGTGGAACTGGTAGACACGCTAGCTTGAGGGGTTAGTGGCGCAAGCCGTGCCGGTTCGAGTCCGGCCATCGGCACCAAACCAATAAAAAACGGGCGTACTTAAATAACCATTTAAAACGTTGCGTCCATTTCAAGATGTCATCACATGATATCGAAGGTGCGACTCTGATGTTGTCCAATTACCTTCCTGTTCTGATCTTTATGATCATCGCGTTTGTTATGGCCGGAGTAGTCATAGGTTTGGGTTTTGTCCTTGGCCCCCGCCGTTACGACAGTGAAAAGCTTTCGCCCTACGAATGTGGCTTTGAGGCATTTGAAGATTCCCGAATGAAATTCGATGTCCGCTATTACCTGGTGGCCATCCTGTTTATCATCTTCGATCTGGAAATTGCCTTTCTGTTCCCTTGGGCGATTGTGCTGAACCAGATTGGCCTGTTCGGTTTTGCGGCGATGGCGATCTTTCTCGGCATTCTGGTGATCGGTTTCATCTACGAGTGGAAGAAAGGAGCCTTGGAATGGGAATAGAAGGCATTCTTGAAAAAGGCATGGTAACCACTACCGCCGACAAGCTCATTAACTGGGCGCGAACCGGGTCGATGTGGCCGATGACTTTTGGACTGGCTTGCTGCGCGGTGGAAATGATGCACGCGGGCGCATCCCGCTATGATCTGGATCGATTTGGGATTGTATTTCGGCCCAGCCCTCGCCAGTCCGATGTGATGATCGTAGCCGGCACCCTGTGTAATAAAATGGGGCCGGCGCTACGCAAGGTCTATGATCAAATGCCCGAGCCGCGTTGGGTGATTTCGATGGGTTCTTGCGCCAATGGCGGCGGTTATTATCACTATTCATATGCAGTGGTGCGCGGCTGTGATCGAATTGTGCCCGTTGATATTTATGTCCCCGGTTGTCCACCAACGGCTGAGGCGCTGATTTACGGCATCCTTCAGTTACAGAATAAGATTCGCCGTACTAACACCATAGCCCGTTGAGAGAATGTTCATGGCTGACCCGCTTCAGACTCTCGTGGAAAAACTTCAGGCCCGATTTGGCACTGCGCTGCTGGAATACCGGCTGGATCGCGATGAAGTCACTCTTGATATTGCGCCGGATCAGGCGATTGTGATGTTTACCGCCTTGCGCGATGAACCCGATTTCGCCTTCAAGCAGCTTATGGATGTCTGCGGCGTTGATTACTCGGCCTATGGCGATGTGGAATGGGCGACCAGTGAATCCACTAATAAGGGATTCAGTCGCGCTGTCGCAGAACGGGCGACCGGACGCAGCGCAGCGGCGGTTCAAGCTGTGGTGGAACGGACTTTTACGGGCAAGGGCCGATTTGCCGCCGTTTACCAGTTATTGTCGGTTCCGCTCAATCAGCGGGTGCGGGTGCGCGTTTTCGCCTCTGATGATGAGTTTCCGGTCGTGCCTTCGGTCGTGGAGATTTGGGCTTCGGCCAACTGGTATGAGCGTGAGGCTTTCGATCTGTACGGAATCGTGTTTGAAGGCCACCCGGATTTGCGCCGTATCCTTACCGACTATGGTTTTGTGGGCCATCCGTTTCGCAAGGATTTCCCGCTGATTGGCAACGTCGAGATGCGCTACGACCCTGAACGGGGCCGGGTCGTCTACGAACCGGTCAGTATTGAGCCGCGGGTGCTGGTACCCCGTGTCATCCGCAAGGATAACCGCTACCTGTCCCAGCCTCGCTGAAGGAAGCGACGATGCCTGAAATTCGCAATTACACCTTAAACTTTGGGCCGCAGCATCCGGCGGCGCATGGGGTGCTTCGGCTGGTGCTGGAACTGGATGGCGAGGTGGTACAACGCGCCGATCCACATATTGGCCTGTTGCATCGCGGTACTGAAAAGCTGGCTGAGAGCAAACCATATAATCAAAGCATTGGTTATATGGATCGGCTCGACTACATGTCGGCAATGAGCAATGAACATGCTTATGTGCTGGCAATTGAAAAACTGCTTGGCATTCAACCCCCGGTGCGGGCGCAATACATCCGGGTGATGTATGCGGAAATGACCCGTATCCTGAATCATTTGCTGTGGATTGCCGCTCACGGGCTGGATATTGGTGCGATGACGGTTTTTCTGTACGCCTTCCGCGAACGGGAAGACTTGGTGGATTGCTATGAAGCAGTGTCCGGCGCTCGGTTTCATGCGACCTATTTCCGTCCCGGCGGCGTTTATCGCGACCTGCCGAATTCCATGCCGAAATACCAGTATCAGGATGCGCAGTGCCATAGCAAAAAAGATATTGATGAGCAAAATACCCATCGCCACGGTTCTCTACTCGATTTCATTGAGGCGTTCACTGAACGGTTTCCGCAGCGGGTGGATGAATATGAAACACTGCTCACCGACAATCGCATCTGGAAACAGCGGACCGTTGGAATTGGCGTAGTCACTCCAGAGCGTGCTTTGCAATTAGGATTTTCCGGGCCAATGTTGCGCGGTTCCGGCTTTGCCTGGGATTTACGGAAGAAGCAACCCTACGATGTTTATGATCAGCTCGATTTCGATATTCCGGTCGGGGTGAATGGCGACTGCTACGACCGCTATTTAGTCCGGGTCGAGGAAATGCGCCAAGCCAACCGCATCATTAAGCAATGCGTAAAATGGCTGAAAGAAAATCCCGGCCCGGTGATCATTGACGATCATAAAATTGCGCCGCCGCCTCGGGAACAGATGAAAGAGGATATGGAAGCTCTGATTCATCATTTCAAATTATTTACCGAAGGTTACTGCGTCCCGGAAGGCGAAGTTTATGTCGCTACGGAGCATCCGAAAGGTGAATATGGCATCTATCTGATTTCCGATGGAGCCAATAAACCGTATCGGGTCAAGGTTCGTGCGGCGGGATTCGCTCATCTGTCAGCGATGGATGAAATGACTCGCGGCCATATGCTGGCTGACGTAGTGGCCGTCATTGGCACTCAGGATATTGTCTTTGGGGAGGTTGACCGCTAATGAACTCTCGCAAGAGCGACCGGCTGTCCGCCCATGCCCGCGTCGAAATCGATCATTGGTTAACCCGCTATCCCGTTGAGCAGAAGCAATCCGCGGTATTGGCTGCGCTGCGCGAAGTCCAGCATGGGAATGGCGGCTATCTGACCACGGAGTTAATGGACGCGGTGGCGGACTATTTGGACATGCCGCCTATCGCCGTTTACGAGGTCGCTTCGTTTTATTCGATGTATGAACTGAAGCCGGTCGGACGGCACAACATCGCAGTTTGCACCAACATTTCCTGCATGTTGCGCGGCGGCGAGACGGTGCTGGCCTATATCGAGAAAAAGCTTGGCGTCAAGCTGGGCGAAAGCACCCCGGATGGCAAGTTTTATCTGAAGAAAGAAGAAGAGTGTCTGGCCGCCTGTTGTGGAGCGCCAATGATGCAGGTTGATCATGTCTACTACGAGCAACTGACCCCGGAAAAGGTGGATCAGGTGCTGGATAGCCTGGAGTAAGCCACGATGGCCAATGATGTTTGTTACCGGACGCTGAGTCTGAACCGGTCGTGGTCAATGGACACTTACCAGAGCGTCGGCGGCTACGAAGCTTGGAAGAACATTCTAGCCGGCAAATTGACGCCGGATCAGGTCATTGACGAGGTCAAGAAATCCGGCTTGCGTGGACGTGGCGGCGCGGGATTTCCGGCGGGCCTGAAATGGACCTTTATGCCGCGTAACGCAACGGTCCAGAAGTACATGGTCTGCAATTCTGACGAATCCGAACCGGGTACCTGCAAGGATCGCGATATCCTGCGTTTCAATCCTCACGCGCTGGTGGAAGGCATGGCGATTGGCGGTTTCGCCACCGGTTCCACGGTCGGTTACAACTACCTGCGCGGCGAATTCATGGATGAGCCGTATCAGCGCTTTGAAAATGCAGTCAAGGAAGCCTACGCCGCCGGCCTGCTCGGTAAAAACATTCAAGGCTCCGGGATTGACTTTGATCTGTATCCGACGCTGGGGGCCGGCGCGTATATCTGTGGCGAGGAAACGGCACTGCTGGAGTCGATGGAAGGCAAAAAAGGCCAGCCGCGCTTTAAGCCCCCATTCCCGGCCAACTACGGTCTCTACGGCAAGCCGACCACGATTAATAACACTGAAACTTTCTCCTCGGTGCCGTCGATTATCCGCAATGGCGGTGAATGGTTTGCCGGTCTCGGCACGACCAACGCGGGTGGGACCAAGATTTTCTCGGTCTCAGGCCATGTCGAGAAGCCGGGCAATTTTGAGGTATCAATGGGCATTCCCTTTGCGGATTTACTGGCTTTGGCCGGAGGCGTCTGGAAAGGGCGCAAGCTGAAAGCAGTGATTCCTGGCGGCTCCTCGGTGCCGGTGGTTCCAGGCGAGATCATGTTGAAGGCCAACATGGACTACGACTCGGTTGCCAAAATCGCCGGTTCGATGCTCGGTTCCGGCGCGGTGATCGTGATGGACGAGACCACCGACATGGTCAAGGTGCTGCAACGCCTTTCCCGGTTCTATTTTTCCGAATCCTGCGGGCAATGCACCCCCTGCCGTGAAGGCACCGGCTGGCTATACCGGATGGTGACCCGCATCGTTGAAGGCAAGGGCCGGCCTGAAGATCTGGACTTACTCGACAGCGTTGCCAGCAAAATCGAAGGGCGCACCATTTGTGCGTTGGGCGACGCTGCGGCGATGCCGGTACGGAGCTTCGTCAAGCACTATCGCCATGAGTTCGCGTACTACATCGAACACCAGCGTAGTCTGGTCGCCGGCGCAACCGCGTAAGCCGCGAAACCACCAACACGGTCGCACAGTGGATAAAAGATGAGCGAGGAACAGGTCAACATCGAAGTCAACGGCATCCCGCTGAAGGCTCGCAAGGGCGCAATGCTCATCGAGATTACCGATGCGGCGGGTATTGCGATCCCCCGATTTTGCTATCACAAGAAACTCTCTATCGCCGCTAATTGCCGGATGTGTCTGGTCGAGGTCGAGAAAGCGCCCAAGCCATTGCCGGCCTGCGCGACCCCGGTGATGGAGGGGATGAAGGTTTACACCGAATCGCCCAAGGCGCTGGCCGCCCAGAAAAGCACAATGGAGTTCCTGCTGATCAATCACCCGCTGGACTGCCCGATTTGCGACCAGGGCGGCGAGTGTGAATTGCAGGACGTGGCGCTAGGTTATGGCGGCGACGCCTCGCAGTTTGCCGAGCGCAAGCGGGTAGTGCGGGACAAGGACATCGGTCCGCTGATCGCGACCGAGATGACCCGCTGCATTCATTGCACCCGTTGCGTCCGCTTTGGCGAGGAAATTGCCGGGCTGCGTGAGCTGGGCGCGACTGGCCGCGGCGAAAACGTGGAAATCGGCACCTATGTGGCGCACAGCGTGGCATCGGAACTGTCGGGTAACGTCATCGATCTTTGTCCGGTGGGTGCGCTGACCGCCAAGCCGTCCCGTTACAAGGGCCGTTCCTGGGAATATGTGCAACATCCGGCCATTGCGCCGCATGATTCGGTCGGTTCCAATATCTTCATTCATACCCTGCGCGGTCAGGTCATGCGGGTCGTGCCGCGTGAGAACGAATCGATCAACGAAATCTGGCTTTCCGACCGCGACCGGTTCAGCTACGAAGGCGTCTACAGCGACGATCGGTTGGCTAAGCCATTGTTGAGCGGCGCGGTGGTTGAGTGGGAAACGGCGCTGGAAGCAGCGGCTACCGGTTTAAAAGAGGTGATCGCCCGACATGGCGCGGAGTCGGTGGGTTTTCTGATTTCGCCGACCGCGACGGTTGAAGAACTGTATTTGGCGCAAAAACTGGCGCGGGGGCTGGGCGTAGCCAATATCGATCATCGACTGCGGCAGGCTGATTTCAGCGATCAGGATACTGCGCCGGCATTTCCGTGGCTGGGTCAGACGCTGGAAGATCTGGAAAAGGTCAAGGCGGCGCTGCTGATCGGTTCCAACGTGCGCATGGAACAGCCGCTGGCTGGACATCGCTTGCGGAAAGCGGCGCTGGCGGGCGGGCAGGTTATGTTGATCAATCCCCGCGATTTCGACTTTCGGTTTCCGGTCGCTGCTAAAGTGATCGCTAATCCGGTTGGCATGGTTTTAGCGCTGGCGGGCGTAGCTCAAGCGGTTGCGGCTTTGCAAGGCGTAGCGCTGCCGGACAGTCTGGCGAGCCTTGTCACTGGCGTTCCTGGTGAAACCGAACGTGCTATCGCGGCAAATCTCATTAATCATGCCCCAGCGACCCTATTATTGGGCAATCTCGCGGTTGCTCATCCGGCGCTTGCGCAACTGCGGGCGCTGACTGGTTTTGTGGCAATGCAGACGGGCGCCCGATGGGGTTATCTGCCGGAAGCAGCCAATTCGGTCGGTGGTTGGCTGGTTGGCGCGGTGCCACACCGGTTGGTGGGCGCTCAATCCGCGCCGAAGACCGGTCTGGATGCGCGAGCGATGCTGGAAACGCCGCGTAAGGCCTATGTGCTGCTGGGCGTGGAGCCGGAACTGGATTGCTGGGACGGCGCGGCGGCGTTGCGAGCCATGCAGAGTGCGGAGTTGGTGATTTCGCTCAGTCCCTATGCCGGTAAAGGCTATGTGAAAATCATTTTACCCACGGCGACCTTTGCGGAAACCTCGGGTTCCTACGTCAGTGCCGAGGGTCGCTGGCAGAGTTTCCAGGGCGCTAGCAAACCTTTTGGCGAAGCGCGTCCCGCCTGGAAGGTGTTGCGAGTGCTGGGCAATCTGTGCGGAGTCGGTGGTTTCGACTACACCAGTTCTGAAGAGATCTTGACCGAAGTGCAGAATGCTTGCGCCCAGGTTCAGCCGGACAATACGGCCGATTTGAGCAAGCCGCTGAATCCTTTTTATTGCGATGGTCTGTTACGGGTGGCGGATGTGCCCATTTACGCGGTAGATGCGCTCGTGCGCCGGGCCCGCTCGTTGCAACGCAGTCCGCTGGCGCGACCGGCTGAAGTGCGGCTGCATCCCGATGTAGCCAGCGAGTTGGGCGTCGCCGGGCGGGAACAGGTGCAGGTACGCCAGAATGGGGTAGCGGTCGATCTGCCGCTGGTGCTGGACGACAGCATCCCCAGAGGCTGCGCCTGGATTCCGGCGGGATTGAACGCCAGTATTGCGCTTGGTCCGGCAGTCGGGCCAGTGTTTATCGGCTAACGGCAAGGAATCGGAAATTATGGAAATGCTGCTGACAGTCCTCATTATTCTGCTGAAAATCATCGCCGTGCTGATGCCCTTGCTGTTGAGCGTGGCGTACCTGACCTTCGCCGAGCGCAAGATCATCGGCTATATGCAGGTTCGCATCGGGCCAAACCGAGTCGGGCCGAAGGGGTGGTTACAACCGATTGCTGATGCGGTCAAATTAATGTTCAAGGAGATCATCATCCCGACTCGCGCCAACCGCTTTCTGTTTATTCTGGCACCGATTTTATCATTCGGACCGGCCATTGCAGCGTGGGCGGTGGTACCCTTTGGCGATGGTATGATGATTTCTCATCTTGACGCTGGCCTGCTGTATCTGCTGGCGCTGACTTCACTGGGCGTCTATGGCGTTATCATTGCGGGCTGGGCGTCAAACTCGAAGTACGCTTTTCTTGGTGCAATGCGTTCAGCTGCACAAATCGTTTCCTACGAAATTGCGATGGGTTTTGCCTTGGTGGGCGTATTAATGGCCGCTGGCAGTCTAAATCTGAATCAGATTGTTTTAGCGCAACAGGGTAGTTTGCTGCACTGGTTCTGGCTGCCACTATTGCCGCTGTTTGTGGTGTATTTTATCTCTGGGGTAGCCGAAACTAACCGTGCGCCATTTGACGTCGCCGAGGGTGAATCAGAGATTGTTGCCGGGTTCCATGTGGATTATTCGGGGATGGCGTTTGCGGTGTTCTTTCTGGCCGAATATGCCAATATGATTCTGGTAGCCGCATTAGCTTCGACCCTGTTTTTAGGGGGCTGGTTATCGCCATTTGAGGGAATCCCATTATTGGGTGAGGTGTTCGCCTTTGTCCCCGGCGTGGTGTGGCTGGTGCTGAAAATTTCGTTTATGCTGCTATTTTTCCTGTGGTTCCGTGCTACTTTCCCCCGCTATCGCTACGATCAAATCATGCGGCTAGGCTGGAAAGTTTTTATCCCGGTGACGCTGGTTTGGTTGCTGGTGATTGGGTTGGGTGTGCTGGCGCAAGTTGGCCCGTGGTTTGATTGAGCGGAGAAAACGATGAAGACCCTGAACGCCTTGCGGTTCTACCTGAAGAGTTTCATGTTGTGGGAATTGCTGCTTGGTTTGCGGATCACTGGCCGTTATCTGTTTGCCAAAAAAATCACGGTACACTATCCCGAAGAACGCACTCCGCTATCGCACCGGTTTCGTGGGTTGCATGCGCTGCGCCGTTATTCTAATGGTGAAGAACGCTGCATTGCCTGTAAGTTGTGCGAAGCGGTTTGTCCGGCGTTGGCGATTACGATTGAATCGGAAGCGCGGGACGATGGCACTCGCCGCACAACCCGCTATGACATCGATCTGTTCAAGTGTATTTTCTGCGGATTCTGCGAGGAGGCCTGCCCGGTCGATTCCATCGTAGAAACCCGGACGTTTGATTACCACTTCGAGAAGCGCGGCGAACAGATCATGACCAAGGAGAAATTACTGGCTCATGGCGATCGTTGCGAAGCACAAATCGCCGCTGACCGCGCCGCTGATGCGGCTTACCGGTAACTGCCGTTATTGCCTTAAAGATTAAAGAAGACAGGTCGCCACTCATGGGATTTGAAAAGTTTTTGTTCTACGTCTTCGCCCTTATTCTGATTTTTGCCGCAGTACGGGTGATCACGGTGCGTAATGCTGTTCACGCTGCCTTGTTCCTGGTGTTAGCGTTTTTCACCAGCGCCGCGCTCTGGCTGCTGATTGAAGCTGAATTTTTGGCCATTGTTCTGGTGCTGGTTTATGTCGGTGCGGTGATGGTGTTATTCCTGTTCGTGGTGATGATGCTGGATATCAATGTCGATCCGGGGCGGGAAGGATTCATTAAATACTTGCCGGTTGGGGCAACCGTGGCACTGTTGATTGTGATTGAAATGGTGCTGGTGGTGAGTTCCGGCTATTTCAGCACCGATCAGTACAATCTGGTGGCCCATGCTGCTGATTACAGCAACACCAGGGAACTGGGCAGTGTCCTGTACACTTTTTATGTTTATCCATTCGAGATTGCCTCGGTGATTCTGCTGGTAGCGATTATTGCTGCGATTTCGCTGACCATGCGGCGACGGGAAGGCGTCAAGTCCCAGAATCCGAGTCAACAAGTCCGGGTGTCGCGGGATGACCGGGTGCGTATTGTAAAAGTGGCGTCGGAAAAGAAGCCCACCTCCCACTAGTGGAAGAACTCGCTAATATCCTCGCTAATCCAAGACAACCAGGATTAAAATAAACGATGATCGCGCTGACTGATTATCTGGTGTTGGGAGCCATTCTCTTTTGTCTCAGCATAGCCGGCATTTTTCTGAACCGGAAAAATGTCATCATTCTGCTGATGTCCATCGAGTTGATGCTGTTGGCAGTGAATTTTAATTTCATTGCCTTTTCGCAATTCCTCGGCGATACCATCGGGCAGGTGTTCGTCTTTTTCATTCTGACCGTGGCGGCGGCTGAATCGGCCATCGGCTTAGCCATCCTGGTAGTGCTGTTTCGTAATCGCCGCACTATTAACGTCGCCGACCTTGACACGCTGAAGGGTTAGCTGCACATGAAAAACATCTATCTTGTTCTTGTGCTTGCGCCCCTCATTGGTGCGCTGGTCGCCGGTTTGTTTGGGCGAAAAATCGGTCGCGCTGGCGCGCATTGGGTCACTATTGTTGGCGTGGCGATTTCATTTTTGCTGTCGCTGGTGGTTCTCCGCCATCATGTTCTGAACGGCGCGGAACCGTATAACGGGTCGGTTTATACATGGATGGTGGTCGAAGGTATCCGTTTCGAGATTGGCTTTTTAGTCGATAACCTGACGGCAGTGATGATTAGCACAGTCACTTTCGTGTCGTTAATGGTCCATATCTACACCGTTGGCTATATGCACGATGACGATGGCTATCAACGGTTTTTCAGCTACATCGCGCTATTCACCTTTGCCATGCTGATGCTGGTGATGGCCAATAATTTCCTGCAATTATTTTTTGGCTGGGAAGGCGTGGGGTTGGTGTCCTATCTGCTGATTGGCTTTTGGTATAAACGCGAGAGCGCGATTTTCGCTAGCATGAAAGCATTTCTGGTTAACCGGGTTGGCGATTTTGGCTTTCTGCTTGGCATTGCCGCCGTGTTAATGGTTTTCAATAGCATTGATTACGCCGATGTTTTCGCCGCTGCGCCGCTAATGGCCGATATGACCATGCAAATTATTCCTGGCATGGACTGGTCGCTGATGACGGTGATTTGTATTTTGCTGTTCATCGGTGCGATGGGTAAATCCGCTCAAGTGCCGTTGCACGTCTGGCTGCCAGACTCAATGGAAGGCCCTACGCCCATTTCAGCGTTGATTCACGCTGCAACGATGGTGACCGCTGGTATTTTCATGGTTGCCCGGATGTCGCCTCTGTTTGAACTGTCGGAAACTGCATTAAGTTTTGTGCTGGTCATTGGTTCGATTACTGCCCTGTTCATGGGCTTTCTTGGTATTGTCCAGAATGATATCAAGCGGGTCGTGGCTTATTCGACGCTCTCGCAATTAGGCTATATGACCGTCGCTCTGGGAGTCTCGGCTTATTCCGCTGCTATTTTCCATCTGATGACTCATGCCTTTTTCAAAGCCTTGTTGTTCTTGGGCGCTGGATCCGTGATTATTGCCATGCATCATGAGCAGGATATTCGCAAGATGGGTGGGTTGTGGAAATACATGCCGATTACCTGGATCACCTTCCTGCTCGGCACTCTGGCGTTGATTGGCACTCCCGGGTTTGCTGGTTTCTACTCCAAGGACAGCATTTTGGAGGCGGTGCATTACTCACAGATTCCTGGCGCTGGCTTTGCTTATTTTGCGGTGGTGCTGGGCGTATTCATTACCTCCTTCTATTCATTCCGGCTCTATTTCCTGGTCTTTCATGGCAAGGAACGGATGGATCATCACACTCGGGAACATTTGCATGAAACGCCGGCGGTGGTGACTATTCCGCTGATCCTGTTGGCGATTCCATCGGTGGTGATTGGGGCGATGACCATTCAGCCACTGTTGTTCGGTAATGTATTTGAAGGTGCCATTCAGGTTGCGCCGGACCATAATGTGCTGGAACACATTGCCGCACATTTTCACGGGGCGATGAATTTTGCGTTGCATGGGTTGATTGGTTTGCCGTTCATGTTGGTGCTGGCTGGATTCGGATCGGCTTATTATCTGTACATGATGCGGCCGGATTTGCCCGATCAGATTCAGCACCGCTTCGCTGGATTGTATGACGTGATGATTCGTAAATACCTATTTGATGAGATTTATCAAGTGGTATTTATGCGCGGCTGCCGGAGTTTGGGAATGGTGCTGTGGAAATACGGTGACGCTGGCCTGATTGATGGTCTGATGGTGAATGGTACGGCGCGACTGGTAGGCTGGTTTGCCTCTGTAGCCCGGCAACTGCAGACCGGCTATTTATATACCTATGCGTTCGCCATGATCATCGGCCTATTGATCCTGCTAACCTGGTTCGTTGTGCGCTAACCTGGAAGAACAAAAACCATGCTGTCGGAATTGCCTTTGCTGAGTTTTGTCATCTGGTTCCCGATTCTTGGCGGCGTTGCGGTGCTGTTTGTGGGTGACGACAACCCCGGACGCGCCAAGGCGTTGGCCCTGACCGTGGCGATCCTGAGTTTTCTATTCAGCGTCCCGCTGTTTACGCTATTTGATCCGACGACGGCGGCGATGCAGTTTCAGGAATTTCTGCCGTGGATTCCGGCGTTGAGTGTGAATTATCACTTGGGTGTTGACGGCTTTTCGATGCCGCTGATTCTGCTCACCGCATTTATGACGGTGGTAGTGGTGATTGCTGGTTGGGAAGTGATTCAGTACCGGATTGCCCAGTACATGGCCGCGTTCCTGATTATGGAAGGGTTGATGATTGGTGTATTTTCCGCGCTGGACGCTATTTTGTTCTATGTGTTTTTTGAGGCGATGCTGATTCCGATGTTTCTCATCATCGGCATTTGGGGCGGACCACGCCGGGTTTACGCGACCATTAAGTTTTTTCTGTACACCTTTCTCGGTTCGGTGTTCATGCTGATCGCGTTGATCTATATGTACAGCCAGTCCAACAGTTTTGAAATCCTCGATTTCCATCGACTGCCGTTGAGTTTAAATGAGCAGGTACTGATTTTTTTCGCCTTCCTGCTTGGTTTTGCGGTGAAGGTGCCGATGTGGCCGGTGCATACCTGGTTACCGGATGCCCACGTTGAAGCGCCTACCGGCGGTTCGGTCATTCTGGCGGCGATTACTCTGAAAATCGGTGGTTATGGTTTCTTGCGCTTCGCTTTGCCCATTACTCCGGATGCGGCCAATCTGCTGGACTGGCTGATTATTACCATGTCGCTGATTGCAGTGGTCTATATCAGCCTGGTGGCGCTGATTCAGCAGGACATGAAGAAGCTGATCGCTTACTCCTCGATTGCGCATATGGGCTTTGTGACCTTGGGCTTCTTTATCGTGTTCGGCATCTATCGCCATACTGGCAGCCTGAGCGGTGCGACGCTCGGCATTGAAGGTGGCATGGTGCAAATGGTATCCCACGGTTTCATTTCCGGGGCGCTGTTCCTGTGCGTCGGCGTACTGTATGACCGGATGCATTCCCGCCAGATTAAGGATTACGGCGGCGTAGTGAATACCATGCCGGTTTTCGCCGCATTCATGGTGCTGTTCGGAATGGCTAATGCCGGTCTGCCCGGTACTTCCGGGTTTATTGGTGAATTCATGGTCATCCTGAGTAGTTTCAGAGCCAATTTCTGGCTGGCATTCCTGGCGGCGACTACCCTGATGCTTGGCGCGGGCTATACCCTGTGGCTGATCAAGCGGGTGATTTTCGGCGATATCGGCAACAGCCACGTCGCGGCGCTGGAGGATGTGAATACCCGTGAGATTATCATGCTGAGCTTGCTGGCGGCGGCGGTGCTGCTGTTGGGCGTTTGGCCCGACCCATTGACCTCGGTGATGCATGTCTCGGTGGATAATTTGTTGCAGCACATTACCGCTAGCAAGCTGTAACAGCGCCTGCCGCCAGAGAAGATGAGAGAATTCCTATGAATTTCGTCGCCCCTGATTTCATGCCGGTACTGCCGGAATTGTTCGTGCTGGCCATGACCTGTTTCATCGTGGTTATTGATGTGTTTCTCGAACAACGGCAACGACACATTACCTATGGGCTGGCGCAACTGACCCTGCTGGGTGCGGCCTTGCTGACTCTGATCACTTACGCCCAAGCCCCGGTGACTACGATGTTTGGCCACTACATCAAGGACGCCATGGGTGATTTGCTTAAGCTGTTCATCTATCTGACCTCCGCTGCCGTGTTTCTCTATTCACGGGATTACCTGCGCCAGCGCGATCTGTTCAAGGGTGAATACTACATGCTGGGCCTGTTCGGAGTGTTGGGGATGATGGTCATGGTGTCCGCCCACAGTCTGCTCACGGTCTATTTGGGATTGGAGTTGTTGTCACTATCGCTGTATGCGCTGGTGGCGATTGACCGCGATTCGCCGATCGCTTCCGAAGCCGCCATGAAGTATTTCGTCCTCGGTTCGCTGGCGTCCGGGATGTTGCTGTACGGTATTTCGATGATTTATGGCGCGACCGGCAGTGTGGACTTGCAGGTCGTTGCTGATTCAGTGGGCAATCAAGGCGTGGATAACGTGGTGCTGGTGTTTGGGCTGGTATTTCTAGTGGTCGGACTGTCGTTTAAGTTAGGCGCGGTGCCTTTCCATATGTGGTTGCCGGATGTTTATCAAGGCGCTCCGACTTCGGTCACCTTGTTTATTGGATCTGCTCCTAAACTGGCGGCGTTTGCGCTGGTGATGCGGATTCTGGTCGAGGGTCTCGGCGCGTTGCAGGGCGAATGGCAACAGATGCTGATCATTCTTGCGGCATTATCCATGGGCCTCGGCAACCTGATTGCTATTGCCCAGACCAACATCAAGCGGATGTTGGCCTATTCAACCATTTCGCATATCGGTTTTATGCTGCTGGGTATTTTGGCGGGCACTCCGGATGGCTATGCGGCAGCGATGTTTTACACCATTGTGTATGTGTTGATGGCCGTTGGCGCTTTCGGGGTGATTATCCTGCTAAGCCGGACCGGGTTTGAGGCAGAGAACATTGACGATTTCAAGGGCCTGAATGACCGGAATCCGTGGCTGGCCTTTGTGATGATGGTGATTATGATGTCAATGGCTGGCGTCCCGTTTCTGGCCGGTTTTTACGCCAAGTGGATGGTGTTGCAGGCGATTGTCAATGTTGGGCTGGTGTGGTTGGCAATACTCGGTGTGGTGTTCTCAGTCATTGGCGCGTTTTACTATCTGCGGGTGGTCAAGTGCGTCTATTTCGACAAGCCTGAACAGAACGAGCCGATCGAAATAAGTCTGGATACTGAAATCGTGATTAGCGCCAATGGGTTATTGCTGGTGGTGATCGGTCTGTATCCGACAGCGTTAATGACGTGGTGTGCGACAGCATTGTTGAATTAAGCGATGTTGGACATGCCCCAAGAAATAATGATTGGACTGTGGTTGGGATTGGCGGTTGTTGTTGCCAATCTGCCTTGGTTGAGCGAGCGGTGGCTGTTTCTGATCGCCCGCAACGGGCAGTTAAAGTCGTTCTGGTTGCAGCTAATTGAATGGGGACTGCTGTACGGACTGGTTTTGGGGATGGGATTCGGCCTTGAGTACAAGACAACCGGCGTTGTTCATGTCCAGGATTGGGAATTTTATACGGTAACGCTTTGTTTGTTCGCGGTCAGCGCCTTACCCGGATTTATCTACTGTTATCAATTGCGGCGATTGTTGGAACAGTCCGGGCGTTAACATCCTTCAAGATTGATGGTATCGGGGCGGTCGGAAATCGAATTTCTGACCGCCCTTTTGGTGTTTAGAATGCTCCCGGTAATTCCCCTCATTTTATTATTAGGCGCGTTATTTGCCGCTATGGGCCGGACGGCGTGGGCGCAATGCCAGTGCGTGGGCGACAGCGGCAGTGACGATAGCGAGTCTGGCCTTGCTGTTATGGTTGTCGCCGGTGGTTTTCGATGGTGTGCTGTTGCAAGCCGGTTGGCCGTGGTTGCCACAACTGGGGTTGAATCTTACCTTCCGGTTGGATGGTTTAGCGCTGCTGTTCGGCTTGCTGATTACTGGAATTGGCCTGCTGGTTATTCTCTATGCCCGCTATTATCTGGCCGAACGTGATGATCTGAGCCGTTTCTATGCGCTGTTGCTGCTGTTCATGGGAGCGATGCTCGGCGTGGTTCTGGCGGATAACCTGCTATTGCTGCTGCTGTTCTGGGAATTGACCAGCCTCAGTTCCTTTCTGCTGATCGGCTACTGGCATTCTCGCACTGACGCTCGTCAAGGGGCGCGAATAGCGCTGACCGTGACCGCTACTGGCGGGTTGGCGTTGCTGGCGGGATTCCTGTTACTGGGGCTTATCGCCGGCAGTTTTGAGCTATCGGCGGTGCTGGCGGCAGGCGAGACCGTCAAGAATCATCCGGCGTATCCGGTCATGCTGGTCTTGATTTTGCTGGGTGCATTCACCAAGTCGGCACAATTTCCCTTCCATTTCTGGCTTCCCCACGCGATGGCTGCGCCCACTCCGGTCAGCGCCTATCTGCATTCAGCGACGATGGTGAAAGCGGGCGTCTTTTTATTAGCCCGGTTGTTTCCAGTCTTGGCGGGTACCGACCTGTGGTTTTATCTGGTGGGTGGAACCGGATTGCTATCCTTGCTATTCGCGGCTTACGCGGCGTTGTTTCAGCATGATTTGAAAGGTTTACTGGCTTATTCGACGATTAGCCATCTGGGTTTGACCGCGATTGTGATCGGCTTCGCCATGACGGCGTTCCTGATTGCGCTGGCTTTGCGGGCGCGGCAGGAGACCGGCAGCGATCAGGTGGATGGGATTGAGACCCTCGATCGCGCTCCCCATCCTTGAGCAAACCTCAGTCTGTGAATTTCAGGAAACCCATGTCGAAACAGCATCCCATTGTCGCCATTACCGGCTCATCCGGCGCGGGTACCTCCACGGTGCGGATTGCGATGGAACACGTTTTCCGGCGCGATGGCATCAATGCGGTGGTGGTGGAAGGTGACAGCTTTCACCGCTACGACCGGGCGGAAATGCAACGGCAGGTCGAGCAGGCTAATCGGGAGGGCCGCCCCATTAGCCACTTTGGCGCGGAGGGCAACCTGTTTGACCGGCTGGAGGCGCTGTTCATGGAATACAGCGAGCGGGGGGCGGGACTGCGGCGCTATTACCTGCACGATCGCGAGGAAGCCAAACCTTACGGGCTGGAGCCGGGCGCTTTTACTGCCTGGATGCAGTTGCCGACCGGAACCCACCTGCTGTTTTACGAGGGGTTGCATGGTGGGATTGTGACCGACAAGGTCAATGTCGCCCGTTATGTTGACCTGTTGATTGGGGTGGTGCCGATTGTTAATCTGGAGTGGATTCAAAAGGTTCACCGCGACACCGCCGAACGTGGCTACAGCGCCGAAGCAGTCACCGAGACCATTTTGCGGCGGATGTATGACTATACCCATTACATCGTCCCGCAATTCTCGCGCACCGACATCAATTTTCAGCGGGTACCCACCGTGGACACCTCCAACCCGTTTGCCGCCCGTGATATTCCTACCCTGGATGAAAGTTTCGTGGTGATCCGGTTCCGTGAGCCGCGCAAGACCCAGCCCGATTTTCCTTATCTACTGCGGATGATCCACGACTCGTTCATGTCCCGCCGCAATACCATTGTGGTGCCGGGCGGCAAGATGGGCTTTGCGATGGAAATCATCCTGCAACCATTGATCGATCAACTGATTCGCCGGGAATTTTGATCATGCTGTATTCGCGAAGCTAAAGCGCGGCGCGGGCTGGGGAGGGTGATGATGGCGAGGCCGGCCAAGGTCAGCAGTCCGCCCAGCGCCAGTTTCCAGGTCAGCGTATCGCCCCACAGCCACACCCCGAATCCGACCGCCAGCACCGGCGACAGCAGCATCAAGGGGGTAGTGACGCCGACCGGGTAGCGCCCGAGCAAGTAATAGAGGATGCCGTGGCCGATCAGTGACGCGGCGATGGCGGAATACAGCGGCGCGGCCAGTTCCAGCCAGGTGGCGGTTTGCAAGGCCTCCCATTGGCCCCGCTCAAACAGCAGTGACAGCAACGCCAGGGTTGGGGTGGCACAGACTGCGATCCAGCCTTGCAGCACGAACACGCTGACCCCGCGCAGTTGCCGCATTTGAATAGTAGCGACCGCCATTGCCAGCGCCCCGGCGCTGATCAGCAACAGCGCGTCGAGATGGTGAAAGACTATCGGATCGAAGCCAATCGCCAGTACGCCGGCGAAGGCTGCGCCGATGCCGAGCCAATGCCGCCGGCTCAGGGTTTCACCGAGCCAGACCAGCGCCAGCAGGGCCGAAAACGGGACGTAGAGTTGGGCGGCGATAGCGACTGAGGTAATGTCCCCGCTGGCTTCCAGCCCGGCGAAAATCAGGCTGAAATGCAGCACGCCCTGCACCAGACCGATGCCGAAAATGCGGCTCATCCGCCCCGGAAGCCAGCGCAGCAATGGCAGCAGCGCCAGCAGCAGCAGGCCAAAGCGCAGCGCAGTAAACAGGAACGGCTGAAAGTGTTCGACGCCCACTTTGCCGGCCAGAAAGTTAAACGCCCAGGCGGCGTTGGCCAGCAGCGCCAGCAGTAAATCGCCGGGTTTCATGGGCGCGAACTCAAAAACTCCTCGTCCGCGAGCGGGCGAGGATAAGGTCGGTTTTCAACGGACAGATCTAGCCGAAGCGGCGTTCACTCTGCCTCCCGTTGCCGCCAGGTCTGCAGCGCCCGGAAAAACCGCTCATCCAGCGCCATCACCGCTGCAATCGGCAACGCCCCGGTCAGTAGCCACTGTTCCTGCAATTGCTGGGCGTCGTGCAGAGAGTCGGTTTTGGTGGCGGCTCCAGCCAGCGAGGCTGACAGCCGGGCGACCTGATATTCCATTCGCAGTTGCGCCTGGTCGGACGGCGATTCCAGGCCGGCGATGATTTCCATGCACACGCACCAGACGTACTTGCGCTCCAGATTCCGTTCCAGCCTCTCACGCAGTGTTAAGGCCTGATCGAGATCGTGCAATGCCTGGCAGACCGTGGCAAACCGCCGCTGGATCGGTTCCAGCAGCGGCCCTGGCGCGGTTGGCAGATGAGTCCACGCCTGCTGAATCGTAGCGAACCTGGCATCATCGGCGGGTTTCGCCAGCAGCGCCTCCATCTCAGCGCATAACCTGGCCCGTTCCCGCACGTTATCGAAGGCTTCCTGAGCGTTGAGCCGGCGCAGCGCTCGTTCGTGCTGGGTGAAGTACTCGATAGCGGCTTCAAACCGCTGGCTGATCGCCCGCTGTTCAGTTTTGGGTACCGGGCCGATGTCGTCCCACTCGTGCTGAATGGCCTGCAAGCGCGTTTGGGTTCGGGCCAGTTGTTCACTGTCACCGCCTGACCAGCTTTCGATTTCAGCGCACAACGCTTGCTTGTGTTCGAGATTAGCTTGCCGTTCATCATCAGCGGCCTGCTGCTCATTCTGCCGGCGAGCGAACACAGCATCGCAGGCGGCGCGGAACGCCTTCCACAAGGCCTGTTCCTGCCGGGGCGGAGCCTGCACCGTAGGATGCCATTCGGCTTGGGCGCGTTTGGCGGTGTCGATGGCGGCCCGCAGATCGGCGCTGTCTGCCCGCGTCTGAACCTGTTGAATCAATTGCTCGCGCCGCTGGATTTCGCGCTCGCGCTCGGCCTGGAGACGACCATCCAGCCGTTGCATCGCCTGATGGAACCGCCGGTCCAGATTGCGGCGGTCGGAGCGGTTAATCGGCCCCAGCTTGTACCATTGCTCCTGGGAGCGGCGGTGCAGCCGGTCGGCTTCGCGCCAGTCGATCTGCTGCCAGTCGGTCGCGATTTCAAACCGCTCCAGTTGCTCGCACAGCCCCGCTTTCTTTTCCAGATTCTGCTGGCGTTCATGGACCCGCTCTTCAAAGTAGGCTTGGCATGGCGCATACGCCCGCTCACAGGCGCTATTGAACCGTTTCCATAAGCCTTTGGGCGCGGCTCCTTCCTTGTGATCGAGGTCTTTCCAGGTCTGGCGGGCCTGCTGGATGCGTTGGGCGATATCGGTCGGATCGGCGTCTTCCAGACCAATCAGCTCCTCGATGGTGACGCAAATCTGCTCGCGGGCCTGATTGGTGGCCCATCGCCGCCAGTCGCGCAACTCGTTAATCCGGCCCGTGCAGCTTTGCAGCCGTTCTTCAATGGCCGCCATTTGCGCCCGGCTCAAGCCGATGTTGCGCCGTAGCCGCTGCCGGGTTTGTTCCTGAAGCTGGGTCGCCTGCTGCAACTCGCCATTTTCGGCGGTTTCCTCCAGTTGGCGGGCCAGTTCCTGCACGTCCTGCCATTCCTGATCGCGGTGTTGAAGCTGTTTTTGCAGGCGGTCGCGGAGCTTGTCCAGCAGGCCCTCGAACCGGGTTTGCAACTCGCCGGCGAGCGTCGGCGATTCAGGATGTTCCAGCCCATCCCATTGTTGCCGCAAGCTTTTCAGATCGATGTCATGCACTTCGCTGGGCTGGGCCAGCAGGCTTTCCGCCTGGTGCAGGAGTTCGCGCAACCGGGCGGAGCGGCTCAGGTTGCGGTGCAGAATGCGTTCCTGTTCATGGATGTTCTGCACCAGTTGTTCGAACCGGGTGGCCAATCGCCGACCGTCAGCATCATGGACCGGGCCGATGTAAGCCCAGGCGGCGGGTGCCTCACGGGTAGCGTACTGGATCGAGGCGGTGAGGGCTGGGCTAGGTTCGGTTTCGTGGTGCAACCGCTCCAGCAGGGTTTCGAGTGAGTCGATCAATTCCAGCCGTTCGCCACGACGACTGGCGCCCGCCTCCCGCTCAACCTGCAACCGGACGCGGGCCTGGGCATAGCGTTCCCGCAGTTCAGGCGGGGTAATGGCTTCCTGATCGCGCCATTCCTGTTCCAGTTTCAGTAGCCGGGCGGCAGCGGGACCGGTTTCACCGTCCCAGTGCAGATGCTCCATTTCAACGCACAGTCGCTCCAGATGGGCGGCGCGGGCCTGGATCGCAACCAGTTCATCCAACCGTTCCCTGGCCCGGCGATAGACGCGCTTGTCGCGGTTGCGGCTCTGGCGGGCGATTTGATTCAGCAGATCAGGATCGTGAACCCGCTCCAGCGCCGCCAATCGCATTTCGGGGTGGGAATCGCGCGCCGCGAGGTCCGCCAGCAGGGGCTCCGAGTCAATCAGCGCGAGCGCCGCTCGCCGCAAGTCCGGTTCGACGGCGTGATGGGCGAGAAAGTGGGCCAAATCCGGGTTAGGATGCTGCCGCAACCATTCCAGTCGCTCCGCCAGCGCCGGACTGCCGGTGGCCTTGCCGGTTAGTAGCGCCCGATAGCGATCCTGAGCGGCAGTTTGCACCGTTTGATCACTATCCTCGCGGGCAATAGCATCCAGCCGGTCAAGATCGCCGAGGCGTTCCAGCGCGGCGCGGCGCTGCACTGGATCTGGATGCTGTTGCGCTATTTCAGCCAGCGCCGGGTCAGCGGGGTCCAGCTCAGACAAGGCGGGTTTGCGGGGTTCTGGAGCGGTGGATTGCAGCTTGGACTTGAGAAAACGGCTCAGAATCATGGGATGATCAGCATGGTTCGGGGTAGGGTGCGGCCCGACGGGCGGGCGGTCAGCCCCGGGGCGGATAAGGAATGTGAATCATTTTAGCATAGCGCAATGAGGGACTTTGCCCCGGGCTTGGGTGCAGCCGGATCGGGGTTAGGCGGTTTACACTACGTTTTGGCTGCTACAGTTAACCCAAGACTTAAGCACCGACGATAACCAACAGGAGTTCGAAATGAAAAGCGATACCGTGAAGAAAACCGCTGGCGCAGTGGCCGCACAGGTCAAGACGGTGGTCGATAAGGCGCAGGAGGAAACTGGCAAGTTGATGGATTCGCTGGTTAAGGAGGGTGAGAAACGGGTTGATGAGGCGCGTAGCATAGTCGAGAGCGCGAAAACCAAAGCAGGCGATACCTTGGATAACCTGGAGCAGTTGTTCGAGGAGCGGGTGGCGCGGGCGCTCAAGCAGTTAGGGGTGCCAACCCGCGACGATGTACAGGGTATTGCCCGGCGACTGGATGAAATCAATGATCGGATCAAAGCGCTAACTAGCGCCCCGCTACCGCCAGTCGCAGATCGAGCGCCGGAAGTGGCAGCAGCGCCGGAGGTGGCAGCAGATCCAGCGCCAGCTTCAGTGCCGATAACGCCCGAAAAGGATGATTTGAAGCTGATTAACGGCATTGGGCCAGCCCTGGAGGGCAAACTGTATGCCGCCGGGATCTGTAGCTATCGGCAGCTTATAACGCTGAGCGCCGCCGAGATTGAGCGGGTGGAGTCCGAGGTGATCCATTTCAGCGGGCGGATTGGTCGGGACGACTGGATCCATCAGGCGCGGGAGTTGTACGCGAAAAAGTACGGTGTCCCGGTGGGCGGCGCGTAGCAAATAGCGGGGAGCCGGCCGGCAACAGGGCCGGGCGGCTCGGCGATGGGGCGGGATTCAGGCGTTGAGATCGGGAATCAGCTTGCTTTCCAGATGCGCGATCATGTCCTTGAGCATGAGCTTGCGTTTTTTCAGCCGCTTCAATTCAAGTTCGTCGATCAACGGGTCTTTGGCGAGGCGGGTAATCACGTCGTCCAGATCGCGATGCTCGAGGCGCAGTTCGACGAGCCGACGCTTGTAATTTTCGATGTCGCTGGTCTCCATAGGCGGGAATTCTCCGGGGGGTGGCGGTTGGTCTGTCCGGTGCGGCAAGCCGGGACCGGGCAGGTTCCCGACGCGCGGCGCTAACCGTGGTCATGGGAGAAGAGTCTAGCCCGCTGGCAACCGGGCGGCAAGGTATCCAACCGGGCGTAATCGGCCCGGATTTCAGCTGGAGTTTGCCGCGGCAAAGGCAGTTCCCAGAGAATTGGCGCCATTACTTCAGGCTGCATAGTGTGAATCGATTTTCCCATAAGTCTGTCTTAAAACGCCGACATCCCAATGGACCGGGTGGACAAGATGTCGATTTACGCCGCACAGGGCATTCCCTTTCTGTGGTTAATCGACCCCGCGCTGCATACGCTGGAAGTGTTCGTATTGAGCAATGGGCGTTGGCCATTGGAAGACGTTTATCAGGAAGATGATCAAGTCCGTGCCGCGCCCTTTGATGCGCTTGCGTTTCCGCTGATGGACTTGTGGGCATAAAAACTGGACCGGGATAATAAAATGGCTATACGCGGCAAGAAGAAAACCGAAGCTCCGGCACAGACCCCGGAGTCCATTGCTGATTACCGCTTTGACGCCAAGCGCACTAACATTCCGCCGGCGGGTTTGGCCGCACAGGGCAAATTGGAAGAGTCTCGGCGAGTTCGCTATGCCTACGATCCGCATCGCCCGCCGGTGCTGCGGTTTGATGGCTCCGGCGCGGCGGATCAGTGGTCGGAACTGCTGGTCACGGCAAGCCAGCGGGCGTTGACCCGTGAAGAAATCGCGCGGTTAGCCGAGGCGTTGCGCCAGCAGCAGCCGTGGCTGGAGTGGGCCGGCAAGCGGGAAAGGCGCGGGTTCGAGGTGGAACCGGTGGCCCTGCACATGCACGAGCGCATCGCGGCCCAAGCGATTATGAGAGTGGCGGCGCGGCAGGATGTGCAACGTGATTTGTTTGCCGATCCGAAGCTGAGTTATCGCGAGGCAGTGCAGTTCTATCAGCATGATATGGACTGGGCGAACCGGATGATCCTGGGCGACAGTTTGCAGGTGATGGCGTCATTGGCGCGGCGCGAGAGTCTGGCCGGGCGAGTGCAGATGATTTACGTCGATCCGCCTTACGGGATTAAATTTGCGTCGAATTTTCAACCGGAAATGGGCAAGCGGGATGTCAAGGATAAGGAGTCCGATCTGACCCGCGAGCCGGAAATGGTCAAGGCGTACCGCGATACCTGGACGCTGGGCGTGCATTCCTATTTGGCTTATTTGCGGGATCGGCTGATGGTGGCGAAGGAGTTGCTGGCGGATAGCGGTTCGATTTTTGTGCAGATTTCTAATGAGAATCTGCATCGAGTGCGGATGGTGATGGATGAGGTGTTTGGGGCGGAGAATTTTTGCGCTGTGATTAGTTTTCGGAAGACAACCGGACAGTCTGGCGACCTGTTAAGTGATACCAACGATTACATTATTTGGACTGCGAAGAATCGTGAGCGGGTTAAATTTTTTCCTGTTTATATGCCTCGGGATGGCTTCGATTGGGTCAATTATGATTATTTAATGCAGACTGATGGTGCTTCTCGCAAGGTCACTGAGGATGAAAAATCAGGCGCAACAGATTTAAGTTCAGGTTGCAAAGTCTATCGACGCTCACCACTCACATCAGCATCAGGTAGCAAAACAACGCAAATGCCGGTGATTTTCTCGGGGCTGGAGTTTATTCCAGGTAAGGGTGGCTGGAAAACTGGTGGAGCAGGCTTCCCCAGGCTTTTGGGTTCAGACCGAGTTGAATACTACGGGATGACTCTCTCTTATCGTCGCTACACAAACGATTTTCCTTATTTTCCTGTTTCAAATGCATGGACTGACACAGCAAGTGGTGGGTATGGGGCTGACAAAATATATGTCGTTCAAACGAACCCGAAAGTCATAGCGCGCTGCCTCCTAATGACCACCGATCCCGGCGATCTGGTACTCGACCCGACCTGCGGTTCCGGCACCACCGCCTACGTCGCTGAACAATGGGGCCGGCGCTGGATCACGATAGACACATCCCGCGTTGCGCTGGCTCTGGCGCGGCAACGCCTGCTGACTGCCAAGTTCGATTACTTTCAACTGCGCGAACTCAATGACGATGACCGCCGCCGCAATCCCGCCGGGCCGTGGTTGAAAACCGAGTCCGGCAGCATTGCTACGCTGGATTGTGAAACCGTCCCCCACGTCACCCTGAAATCCATCGCCCAGAACAGTGCGCTTGATGCCATTTTCGCCCGCCATCAGCCGGGGCTGGATGCCGCGCTGGTTGCATTGAATGCGGCGCTTAGAGAAATCCCCCCCGACCCCCCTTTTGCAAAGGGGGGAGCCGCGATAGCGGCGGGGGGATTTCGTGCCAGATTAGCCGCCAAGCTGGCCACCAAGCAGAAAATTGAAGGTAAACGGGCGATTACCGAGGCGGATCGTCGCCGCTGGCTGCTGCCGCCCGCTCACCGTGATCCGAAAATCAAGCTGACCGTCGATGCCGCTTTCCCCGGCTGGTACGAGTGGGAAGTGCCGTTCGATATCGACCGGGATTGGCCGGACGCCTTGCAAAGGGCGCTGACCGTTTACCGCGCCGCCTGGCGCGCCAAGATGGATGAGGTCAACGCCGCCATTGCCGCTAATGCCGACAACGAGGAACTGGTCGATAAGCCGCGTCTCCGCAAAAACGTCATGCGCGTTTCCGGGCCGTTCACGATGGAAGCGGTGATGCCGTCGGAACTGACGCTCGACGAGCCTTCGCCGATTGACGGCACGGATGCGGACCTGGACGGCTTCGCGGCAACGCCACTCGCCGATGCGCCCGAAAATACCGAAGCATTCCTCGACAAGATGCTCCGGCTGCTGGCGGCGGATGGTGTGCGCTTTCCCAACAACAAAGTGGCAGTGTTTTCCCGGCTATCCCCGCTGGGCGAGGAGTTTCTGCACGCCGAAGGGGAATGGGAGTTGCCCTCACCCCCAACCCATCTCCCACAGGGCGAGGGGAGCAAAACGTCGGTGGCGGTATCCGTCGGGCCGGAGTTTGGGCCGGTGACGGCCTGGCAGGTGGAAAACGCGCTGTTCTACACGGCCAGACGCGGCTTTGACAATCTGGTGTTTGCCGGTTTCTCGTTCGATGCCGCCGCTCAGGCGACGATTCAGGACGATCCCAATCCGCACGTCCGTTGCCATCTGGCCCATATCCGCCCCGATGTGAACATGGGCAATCTGCTCAAGGACACGCCCAACGCCCAGTTATTCTCGGTGTTCGGCAGTCCACGCGCCGCCTTGAACAAAACCGAAGACGGGCTGTTCACCGTGACGCTGGAAGGCGTCGATATCTACAACCCGGTCGAGAACACCATTTTGGCGACCACAGTGGACAAAGTCGCGGCGTGGTTCGTCGATACCGACTACGACGGGCGGGTGTTCTGCATCACCCAGGCATTCTTCCCGGACAAAAGCGCGTGGGAGAAATTGGCGAAAGCGCTGAAATCAGTCGTCGATGAATCCGCCTTTGAAGCGCTGTCGGGTACGGTGTCCTTACCGTTTGCGGCGGGTAAGCATCGGCGCGTCGCGGTCAAGGTGATCGATCCACGCGGCAATGAAGTGATGCGGGTGCTGCGGTTGGAAGGGGAAGGGATTTATGGCGGGTAATCCAAAAACAGCCGTCAACCCGGCGCAAGCGGAGATTCCAATTCAACCGGTTTCCAAACCGATCCTGTGCAATCCCTATTTGGAACCGAACCGGCATTGGGTCTACGACACCCAAACCGGCGATGCCCGCGAAGAAGCCGGACGCCGGCCCGCGTCCTACTGGTATCGGACCCAGCGCACCGGTTCCGCCCAGCGCTCGTTGCTGGCGGAGGAGGAACGCGACGATCTGCCGCTGGTGAACCTGCTGCGCGAGGATGTGCGCCGCTGGCGGGAATCGAACTACCGCAACGCCACGCCGGTGACTCGGCAACTGTTGGCGCACTGGGGGCGTACCGACCGCCCGCGCCGACTGTTTTTCTGCCAGCGCGAAGCCGTCGAGACGGTCATCTATCTCAATGAAATTCTGGCTTCGGGACACAAGACCGGATTCACGCCGCGCCTGTCGCCGCAGGACTACCACGCGCTGATCGCCGGCTACCGGCTCTCCTTCATCACCGAAAGCGAACCGAAGGTTTTTCCGACCCTGAGCGATTCTGCAAAAATTCCCCCTGACCCCCCTTTTGCAACTGACCATTACCCAACTGAACGGTTAGCCCTGTTGCGCTATGGCTGCAAGATGGCGACCGGTAGCGGCAAAACGGTGGTAATGGCGATGCTGATCGCCTGGGCGTTCTGCAATCGCGGGCGGGTACCGGGCGATGAGCGCTTTCCGAGCGCGGCGCTGGTGGTGTGTCCGAACCTGACCATCTATGAGCGCCTACAGGTGTTGCGGACTGATCGGGCGGACAACTACTACCGCACTTTCGACATCGTGCCGTCGCCACTGATGCCCGAATTGCTCAAGGGCCGGGTGTTGATCACGAACTGGCACAAATTCGCCCCGGAAAGTCCACACACTGAAAGCGGCAAAACCTGGTTGGTGGTCGATAAGGGCGAAGAAAGTCCCGATGCGTTCGCCCGTCGGGTGTTGGGCGAGTTGTATGAGCGGGCGCCGATCATGGTGCTGAACGACGAGGCTCACCACGCCTATCGGCCCAAACCGGTCGAGGAAGGCGGCCCACTGACCGTCGAGGAAAAGGCGGAACGTGACGAGGCGACGGTTTGGGTTGCGGGTCTGGATCGGCTGAAGGCGTCGTGCGGGGTGAAATTCGTCGTGGATTTGTCGGCCACGCCGTTCTATCTGGGCGGCAGCGGCTACATCGAAGGTTCGCCGTTTCCGTGGCTGGTTTCCGACTTTGGGCTGGTTGACGCTATCGAGTCGGGTATCGTCAAGATTCCCCGGTTGCCGGTATCGGACACTACCGGCAGGCCGGAGCCAAAGTTCTTTCGCCTGTGGCGTGCCATCGTCAGCCAGCTGCAACCGGGTGAAAAACTGCCGGGTGGCAAGCCCAAGCCCGAAGTGGTCTGGCGCGAAGCCCAGGATGCGTTGACCACCCTGGCCAGCCAGTGGCAGGAGCGCGCCCAATATCTCCAGAACGCCAAGCCCGGACAGGAATGGGCGCCGCCGGTCATGATCATCGTGGCCGATAACACCGCCATTGCCGAACTGTTCTACCGGAACATTTCCGGCGAGCAGACTGTGGAAATCATCGTCGAAGACAGCGACGACGACGCGGAAGGCGTTGACGATGATGAAGGGACCGCCAGTAAGAAAAAGAAGCCCAAAACCAGGACGGTCTACGGCATGGGGCAACTTTTCCCGGAGCTGTTCTCGAACCGGGAAGGCTTTCGGCCCACCCTGCGCATCGACTCGAAACTGTTGGCCGAGGCCGAATCAAACGATGCGAAAACGTCCCGCAAGGAAGCGGCCCAGGCGTTGCGCCAGATCGTTGATACCGTCGGCAAGATTGGCCAGCCGGGCGAGCAAGTGCGCTGCGTGGTTTCGGTGCAGATGCTGACCGAGGGCTGGGATGCGAACAACGTTACGCAAATTCTCGGCCTGCGCGCCTTCCTCAGTCAGTTGCTTTGCGAGCAGGTGGTGGGCCGGGGGTTGCGCCGGATGGACTACACCGTTGATCCGGAAACCGGCCTGCTGACCGAGGAATATGTGGATGTCTACGGCGTTCCGTTCTCGGTGATTCCGTTCCGTGGCCGCCAGACCCAGGCCGCCGCGCCCGAAGACCAGCCCAAGTATCACGTCCATTCCGACGACGCCCGCCAGCACTACGAAATTCGGTTTCCCATCGTCGAGGGCTATGCGTTTGCCTTGCGCAATAACATCGTCACCGCGAACATTGGGGCGATGGAACCGCTGTCGCTCGCACCGGACCTGATGCCCACCGCTGTCTTCGTGAAGCCCCAAGTCGGCTATCAGGTCGGCAATCCCTCGGTCGCTGGCGGCTTCGCCACGGCCACCCAGGATCGCGAGGCGTACTACGCCAGCACCCATCCACAAACCATCCAGTTCGAGATCACGCGCTTGGTGGTTGCGGCCTTGAACGAGGGGATTGAAGGCGCGACGCCGAAACTGCGCTTGCAGGGGCGGCACCAACTCTTTCCCCAAGTCTTTCGGATCGTCGTTGCCTACATCGCGCAACGGATCCGCTTCAACGGGTGCCATCCGTGTGAACTGGGCCTTGAAACCTATGTCCGCCGGATCGTGGAGCGGTTGGTGGCGGCGATTGAGCCGGATGCCAGTGGTGGGGAACCGCCGTTGCTGCCGCGCCTGAACCGCTACCAGCCCATTGGCGATACCGGGCAGGTCAATTTCAAAACGACGCGCCCCTGTGTGCCGACGATTCGCAGCCACATCAATCAAGTGGTCGCCGACACTGATTCATGGGAGCAGGCGGCCGTGTTCCGGCTGGAGCAGGCGACGAACGTGGTGGCCTGCTATGCGCGTAATGACCATCTGGAACTGGCGATTCCCTACGAGTATTTCGGCATCACCCATGTCTATTTTCCTGACTTCGTGGTCCGGTTGATCAATGGCCTGACCCTGCTGTTGGAGATCAAGGGCGAAGAGCGGGAAAAAGATCGGGCCAAGCATCAGGCGGCGCAACGCTGGGTGAGCGCCGTGAATCATTGGGGACAGTTGGGACAGTGGGCCTTTCACGTCGGCAAGAACCCGCAAACGGTGATTGAAGAAATTAAATCACTGGCATCGATGAGTCCTAATACCAATTCTCAGTGAGTTTTCGTCATACCCGCGAATGCGGGAATCCAGTCAGTCTCAGTGGGTTTTCGTCATACCCGCGAATGCGGGTATGACGAATTGTGTGGTTTTTGACATCTGAGGCAAGGCGCAATAAATAGTGTCTGGACGGAAACTTCGGAACCACACCGGGTAGAACCACACCGGGTAGGGCGGGTTAGGCGTAGCCGTAACCCGCCTTCAGTGGCTCCGGCCAGAACGGCGGATTACGCTTCGCTAATCCGCCCTACTGGGTACCCGCTTGGCGGTGTTGGAGTCAGGCGTAGTGG
>CAIRMO010000060.1 GCA_903879705.1 uncultured Candidatus Competibacteraceae bacterium
GCGAATTTTTACTGGGGTCTTGGCGGAGACGGAGGGATTCGAACCCTCGATGCAGGTTTTGCCCGCATGCTCCCTTAGCAGGGGAGTGCCTTCGACCTCTCGGCCACGTCTCCGTTTTATTTAAATCAACAACTTAGAACATTTCTGAAAAGTTGGCATTGACTAGAACCCACCAAAAACCCACTATCAGAAAAACCCATGAGGCAACTTCGAATGAACCGTGAAGCAAGCAACGATGGAATCCGCAAGATTGTACTTGAAGACGGCTCGTTGCGCTACGAGGCCCGAATAAATCGTCGAGGCGAAAAACCGCTCTCCAAGCGATTCAAGACCAAAATGGAGGCTCAGAAATGGAAACGCTCGATCGATAGCAGCGTTGACAAGGGCAAGCCGGTGATGAACCCCAAAACGGTTTTAGTGAAACAGGTTATTGATGACTATCTCAAATACCGCAAGAACTCGACGGCCCCGTTGGCATCCAACAAGATTAACGAATATCAGCGGGTAACGCTTGACCTGGGTGATTTCGCGATCGGCAAGCTGAGCCGCGATGATGTAGAAAACTGGCTAACCCTTTTGCAAACAAAATCTCGAGGTATCGATAAAAACAAGCTTGAACGTCCCCCTTACGCAAAAGCGTCGGCAAGAAAATTTTATTATTGTTTCAAGACGGCGGTTGAATGGCACGCGGCAAAGCACAATTACCACGTCAATGAATTTATGTTTAAGTTGCCACGAGGGGTTGTGCCACCGCCTTGGGATGGCAGACGAAGCCGACGGCTAAAAACACACGAAGAAGCAGCCTTAATCGAGGCCGGGCTTGATAGAAAAGATACTTTCACCAAAAACGATTGGCGATCAATTATTGGTTTTGCGCTTGCTACGGCGATGCGTGAGCAAGAAATTGTTTTAGCACGATGGCAGGACATCTTCCAGGATGGACAGAAAATCCATGTTCCCAAGGAGCACTGCAAAACAAAGACTGACCGGGTTGTTTTGCTGTCGGGTGTCGCACGTAAAATTATTGCAGAGCAGATGACCATCTGCCCAAAAACCGAATCGAGAATTTTTTTCCAGTTTCCAGACCCCAAATCGGTTTGCATTGCTTTCAATCGCTTAGTAAAACGCGCCAAAGTGATTGACTTCAAGTTTCATGATCTGCGTCATGAAGCCACGAGCCGGCTGTGCGAGGGTGGAAAGCTAAGCATCATGCAACTAATGGAAATGACCGGCCACACCTCCATGATAACGTTCAAGGGATATTTGCATCTTCTGAAGCACGAAAACTCGGTAGTGCTTGAATAAATTTGGAATCTCATCGGCCACTGTTGTTTCGGTAGCCCGATAACAACATCACAATCCGCAAATCGAACAACCCCGCCGCATGCACCGCATGATGGCCTCAAAGGCCCTAAGTCATTCTGCCCCGCCTCACGCCAAATCGAGTCATCCCCTTGATCGTTCCCCGCCTGCGGTGGGGCCTACAACGGAATCGCGCAATCGCATAGCCTAATTCATCTGAGGTACTGGGCGCATGCACGCCCGCCCCAGCCGCGTAATACAGCACCATCGGTACGCGACAGCGCAAAAGCCAGCTCTTCATAGAGGCGCTTTACCCGCAGACTTTGCAATTGTTCAATTGGCGCAAA
>CAIRMO010000061.1 GCA_903879705.1 uncultured Candidatus Competibacteraceae bacterium
TCCGACCTGAGTTGTGGAATTGCCGCTTCGAACCACCCCGGCGCTTCGCGCCACCCCTCCTTATCCAAGGAGGGGATAAAACCAGCACGGTACATCGCTTTTTCCCCTCCTTGAGTAAGGAGGGGTGGCCCCGTCAGGGGCTGGGGTGGTTCGCTCCTCAGCGAGGGGAAATTCCACAACTCCAACCGGATGGCTATACTACGTCTGTCCAGTACGAGGCGGACTATGAGACGCTTCGATGCTTGGGGCCTTTGACCCTTCCGGGTTCCGTCATACCCGCCTCTGCGGGTATGACGAATAGGGTGGTTTTTGACCTGAAAAAGATAAAATCTATCGGGAAACGGTGTTATTTTACAATCAGTCAGCAAGGCAGACAGGCGATGACGCAGATACCGACAACCTCCAGTGTTCAGGGCAACGACCAGCAACCGGGATTCGACTTGGCCAGCACGAACCGTCATCTGGAAAAGTGCAGCGCCGAGCAACGGGTCGCGTGGGCGTTGGAGCAGTTTCCGGGTCGGGTAGCGCTCACCTCCAGCTTTGGCGCGCAATCGGCGGTCTGTCTGCATCTGGCCACGGTTCAGCAACCCGACATTCCGGTAGTGCTGGTCGATACCGGCTATCTGTTCCCGGAAACCTATCAGTTCATTGATGAACTGACTGAGCGGCTCTCCCTGAATCTGCATATCTACCGCGCCCAGCAAAGTCCGGCCTGGCAGGAAGCCCGTTATGGCAAGCTGTGGGAACAGGGGCTGGAGGGCATTGGTCGTTATAACCAGTTGAACAAGGTGGAACCGATGCAGCGAGCGCTCAGCGATCTCGGCGCGGCGGCGTGGATTTCCGGGCTGCGCCGGCAGCAAGCTAAAAGTCGTCAGCATCTCGACGTGCTGCTGTGGCGCAACGGCCGTTGCAAGGTTCACCCGCTGATTGACTGGACCGACCGCGATGTATACCGCTACCTGACCTGCCACAACTTGCCCTATCACCCGCTGTGGGAGCAGGGCTACGTCTCGATTGGCGACGTTCACACTACCCGCCAACGGGTTGATGGCATGATCGAGGAAGACACCCGTTTTTTTGGTCTCAAACGCGAGTGCGGTTTGCACGAACACGTTTGAGCGCTAACCTGTTCAGGAGCCGCCCGGCTTGAATCCACTTCGACTCTTTCCCGGTATTCTCCTTTTCGCCCTCCTGACTGCCTGTAACCAGCAGGGCGTCCCCCAGGCCAATGCCCCCGCCGCCCCCTTTACGCTCCAGAAACTGGATGGCGGCTCGGTCCGCTTTCCTGATCAGTACCAGGGTCAAGTGGTCGCCATCCATTTCTGGGCGAATTGGTGCCCGCATTGTCTGGGTGAGATGCAGGCGCTGGATCCGGTCTATCGCCAGCACCGTAATCAGGGCTTGGTGTTTCTGGCCATTAACGTGATGGAGGAACCAGACACGGTGCGGGCGTTTATCAAAGCCACGGGCGTCTCCTACGAGGTGCTGCTGGACCCGGAGGGTGAAGTGATGCGCCGTTATGGCGCGATGGGCTTGCCCGCCACCTTCGTGGTGGATCGGCAGGGGATCATTCGCAGCCGGATCATTGGCGAATCCACACCCGAGGTGTTCGAATCGATGATCAAAAAGCTGCTTTGACTGGGGCTTGAATTACACTCGCCATCCCTTTCATCACTCAATTGCGGAGTTACCCATGAACGATTCAGTCCAATGCAACCGCCGGCAGGCGCTACGACTGCTTGCCGTAACCGGCGCTGCTGGCGCTGTAGTCCTCAGTGCGCCAGCCCTGGCCGCGAAATGCGAGACCGACGGTACACCGCTGCAATTCACGCCCAAAACCGCGCCGGACGCTAACCCAGTCGAAAATGACATCGCCAAATATCCGAAATGCCCGTATTGCGGCATGGATCGCAAGCAGTTCAACTATAGCCGCCATCTGGTTCAATATCAGGACGATCTGGTGGATGGGATCTGCTCGTTGCATTGCGCCGCACTCAGTCTGGCGCTGAACCTGGATCGGGGCACTAAAGCGATCTATGCCGCTGACTTCGGTGCGAAGACCGATCCGAAACCCTTGGTCAATGTTGATCAAGCGACTTACCTGATCGGTTCCAAGCTGCCGGGAGTGATGACCCAGCAGAGCAAGGTCGCCTTTGCCGCCAAGGCTGACGCCGAAGTCGCCAAGGTTGAGAACGGTGGGGAACTCGGCAATTTCGACACGGCCCTGCACGCCTCCTATCTGAGCATGGCTGGCGATACCGCGATGATCCGCAAGAAGCGGGTGGAGATGCAGCAGAAAGCGGCGGGTCAAGCCGGTCACGCGGCGGGTCATACCCAATGATCATCGACCGGCAGTGGGCGGCGCTGCTGCTGGCGTTCGCGCTGCTGCCGGCCTGGGGGGATGGTCTGCAACTACCCGCCCCCGGTGCCAAAGATACCTGCCCGGTCTGCGGGATGTTTGTCAGCCTCTATCCCGACTGGGTCGCGACCGTGCTTTACAAGGATGTCCACGCCCATCATTTCGACGGTCCCAAGGACCTGTTCAACTACCTGCTGAACCTGCCGAAATACGCGCCCGGCCACACGCAGGCCGACATCGTCGCCATTGGCGTCACCGATTACTACAATGTGAGCCGGATTGACGCCCGCACCGCCTGGTATGTGATCGGCTCCGACACGCTGGGGCCGATGGGTCATGAACTGGTTCCGCTGGTGACTCAAGCCGAGGCTGAGGAATTCAAGCGTGATCACCTGGGCAAACGCATTCTGCGCTTTGATGACATCACTCCGGCGCTGCTGGAACCATTGGACCGGGGGAAATTTGAATGACGGTTTACTTTATTGGCGCTGGTCCCGGCGATCCCGAATTGATCACCGTCAAGGGCCGACGGCTGATTGGCGAGTGTCCGCTGGTGCTGTACGCCGGATCGCTGGTGCCGAAAGCGATAGTTCTGACCGCCAACCCGACCGCGAAAATCGTCAACACGGCTGATTTGAGGCTGGATCAGATCATCGATCACCTTCGCACCGCTCATGAGCAGGGGCTGGATGTGGCACGGGTGCATACGGGCGATCCGGCCCTCTATGGAGCGATAGGCGAGCAGATTCGGGAACTGGAGAAACTGGGGATTCCCTACGAAGTGGTGCCGGGAGTCACTGCTGCTTTTGCCGGGGCGGCGATGTTGCGTCGGGAACTGACTCTGCCGGGCGTCAGCCAGACCCTGATTCTGACCCGCCATGCCGGCAAGACCCCGATGCCGGAAGGGCAAAGCCTGCCGGAATTGGCGCAACATCAGGCCACTATGGCGATTTATCTCAGCGTGGATCAGTTGCCGGAGATTGTGGCGGAACTGACCCCGCATTATGGCGCGGACTGTCCGGCGGCGGTGCTGCACCGGGTGTCCTGGCCGGATCAGGATGGAGTGGTCGGTACGCTGGCCGACATCACGGCCCAGGTTGAGGCCAAGGGTTTTACTCGCACCGCGCTGATTCTGGTCGGGTGGGCGCTACAGCCGGAGGGATTTCCCGCATCCTACCTGTACAGCGCCGAACATGCGCAATGCTATAGAGTTCCCAATTCAGAACCGGATATAGATCAGCACTGAGCTAACGCGATGTTCGACTTTTCAGGCAATCAGCCCCTCGAACTGGTGGTCTGAACGACCGATGAGCCGGTTCCCAAAAATACACAGGGTGTAGCCTAAAACCTCCCGTGCAATCCGACTCGTCAAGGGCCACCAATCCCGATTCCGGGTTTTTCAAAACGAAACCGTTCGGTCATTTGACTAATCAAGGTTATACCCCTTGGGCCGGTTGCACTCCAAAACCGAGCAAGCCGTAGCCATGCACCGTACTGATAAACCTGGGCAAGACAGTCACCGCGAACTTCATTAAATGAGTGGCGTTGAGTAACCGCAGGACCGGGATGCCAAGTCCAAGCTGAATTAAAAAAGCCCACTGGCTGATACCCGCGGGCTTTTTAACTGATGAATCGGCCAGGAAGATTTTAAGGCTTAAAACCGATAATTGGCCTGGATACCGACCAAGTTGCCCGAACCCGTGTAATCGAGCTTCAGGTTGTCAATCGCCAGCCCGGAGGGAAGCGGCGCTGGCAGCAAATTGAAGGTGTTATCGGTGCTGGCGTCGGCGAAGTCGATATACATATAGCCGAAGTCCAACGACAACTGCGGCATGGGGCGATAGCTGAAGCCGACGCCAAAAGCGTTGCGGTTGCTGTCAGGAATGCGCGGAGTGCGATATTCGGCAGAGGGAACCGGAGTCTGGTCATAGACATAACCGGCCCGGAAAGTCCACGCCGGGTTATAGTCGTAGCTCACGCCGATACTGAACGACCAGCTGTCTTGCCAGTTCTCCTGAGTCAAGTCTTGCGAGCCGTCAGCAAAATCAAGCTGCAACTTTTTAAACAGGCTCCAGTTGGTCCAGCGTACCCCGCCCATCACCGCCCATTGATTGTCGATCCGCCGATAAGCCGCCAATCCCAGCCAATCGGGCAAGGTGACATCCGCTTTGGTCGATACCTTGCCATTACGGTCTGGAACCCAGTAGTCGGTGATGGTGCGATCCCCCTCCACCGAGTGATTGATCCGCGATCGGTAGCTGACGCCGAACCGGGTATTCGAGTCGAGTTCGTACAGCGCGCCCAGGTTATAGCCAACGGTCCAGCCATCAGCCTTGACCTCGACGTAGCCATCTTTCACGAAGGCTGTGGTCGGATTAAACAGGGCTCGGGTCAGTTTGGCATCGGCATATTGGGCGCTGATGCCTGCCCCAATCGAAAAGTTCTCGTTCATCCGGTAGGCGAGGGAGGGATTGATATCGACAGTACTCAATTCCGAATCAACCGCGTGGTAGCGACCCACCCAGTCCCGGCCATAGCTGGTCGATACCGCAAAGGGCGCAGTCATGCCCAAGCCGAACCGCATCCGGTCGTTGACATCCATCGCAAAAAACGCATTGGGCACTACGTTATCGCTACCACCGTCATCATGGCCGCGGCCAAAACTCGGAATGGTCACAAACACCGGCAGGGTGCCCGGTTTGGTTAGTACGTCCTTCAGATTAGCCGGAAGTCGGGTAGCAGAACCGGCGTTATCCGCTTTCATGGAAATCCCGATAAAGGTCAGGCCGGCCTGCGCCTGCATCCCCGTACTCAGCATCATATCGGCGGGGTTATAGAATACGGCGGAGACATCGTCGTTCGGCAGACTGCCGGCGGCGAAGGCCCGGCCCAGACCGGTTACGCTCTGCTCGGTAATTTGCAGGCCGGAGGCGTAGGCTTGACCGGTCGCGGCGAGTGCTCCGGCCAGACCGATAACAAGTAGTGAGCGGCGGTGATGATGCTGCTGCATGGTGGTCACTCCGAGGGGGTTATCTGGTTTTCTGCGGGGGGACCGGTGTGAACGAAACCGGATTTGTTGTAAGAATACCCCGCGATTTGTTGTAATAATACACTGCCCCGCAACTTTTGCTCGCGGAGATGGCCGCCCTGCACTCCCGAGGGAAATGTCCTCAGACCGGATTATTCCCCCCGCTCCCGGGCAATGGCCCGATAGCCAATATCGGTGCGGTAATAACCGCCGTCCCAATGTACCCGCTTGACCAGATCATAGGCGCGGCTTTGCGCCCCGGCGACGGTTGCGCCCAAGGCAGTCGCACAGAATACCCGCCCGCCGTGTGTCACGACCTGGCCGTTTTTTGCTTCCTGAGTCCCGGCGTGGAACAGCTTTACGTCATCGCCCAGCTCCTCGTTATGCGCGGGCAGGCCACTGATGACATCGCCCTGCCGGTAGCTGCCCGGGTAACCGGCGGCGGTCATCACCACCCCCAGCGCCGGACGCGGATCCCATGCCACGGTGACTTCATGCAAGCGCTCCTCCAGCGCCGCTTTGCACAATTCCACCAGATCGGATCGCAGCCGCAGGATCAAGGGCTGGGTTTCGGGATCGCCCAGCCGACAGTTGTATTCCAGCACCTTGGGGCCGTCAGCGGTAACCATCACCCCGGCATAGAGGAACCCGACATAGCGGCACCCTTCCGCCGCCATCCCGCGCACGGTCGGCTCGATAATGTCGGCCATGATTTGCGCGTGCAATTCCGGCGTGACCACCGGGGCCGGGGAATAGGCACCCATCCCGCCGGTATTGGGACCCCGGTCGCCGTTGTCGCGGGCCTTGTGATCCTGGGAGGAGGCCAGCGGCAAGATGTGTTCGCCATCAGTCATCACGATAAAGCTGGCTTCCTCGCCGACCAAAAATTCCTCGACCACCACCCGCCGGCCCGCCGCGCCAAAATCCTGGCCGCTCAACATGCCCCGAACCGCAGCAATCGCTTCCGCTTGGCTCTGCGCCAGAATCACGCCCTTACCCGCCGCAAGCCCGTCGGCCTTGACCACCACCGGCGCACCCATCGCGTGGATACAGGCTTCCGCCGCTGCCGGGTCAGTGAAACTCTGGTAGCGGGCGGTTGGAATCTGGTGGCGGGCCAAAAAATCCTTGGCGAAGACTTTGGAGCTTTCCAGTTGCGCCGCTGCTTGACAGGGGCCGAAACAACGCAGCCCGGCAGCGGCGAACCGATCAACAATCCCCAGCGCCAGCGGTACTTCCGGGCCGACGATGGTCAGGTCAATGTGATGACTTTGGGCAAACTTGAGCAGGTCGGGCGGATCATCCGCGGTAATAGCGATGTTGACGACCTTGGGTTCACGCGCGGTGCCGGCATTGCCCGGTGCAACGTAAACGGTGCGAACCCGATTGGATTGCGCCACCTTCCAGGCCAGCGCGTGTTCGCGGCCACCGCCGCCGACAATCAGAATATTCAACTGGGGTTACTCCCTGAAAATTGGACATGGCTATTTCAACTCATCGCTATCAGCCAGCATAGATGGCGGGCGGGCGATCGCCAATTTCCGCAACCGGGCTTCCCGCTCGGCTGGGGGTAATCGCCCAATCACGGCTGCCGCTCGATAAAATGCTGCAAAATCATGCCCTTCCCGCTCGAACAGCACCATAAACGCGGGGACTTGCCGGTGATAAGTGCTGACGCCGGCCAGCTTGGCGTTATTCAAATCCTGGGCGAACCAGCGGTCATAACCGGCATAGCCGCCCCATTCACGCTTTACTTCCTGATAACGCGCGCGCAATTCCGCCAGGATCCGCTGCTTTTCCACCCGCTTTTCCACATCCGAGCTTGACCCGGCATAGACCGCCATCAACCGCTCGCGGGTGGTCGCCGCCAATTGCAGGAACTGCTCGCGCCGCCCCAGATCTGCCGCGTAGTCCATCCGTTCCCGTTCCGTAGCGTGTTGCGCCAGCCAGCGTTCCGTCCCCAACCGACCCACCGCCGTTGCAAAGGCCTCGTTAAACGCCGAGTCGTCGTCGATATACAACTGTTGATGGGCCAGTTCGTGAAACAGCAGTTCCGCCAGCCGCACGGTCGGCCATTGAATGAAGGTGTTGAGTAGCGGATCATTGAACCAGCCCAGCGTCGAATAGGCGGGAATAGCGGCGAGGTAAACATCATCGCCCGCCGCACGCAACTCCCCGGCCAACTGCTCGGCAGCGGCAACGTCGAAATAGCCGCGATAGCTCAGGCAGCCCACGATCCAGAAACACCAGCGGCGCGACTCCAGGCTTAGTTCCGGCGCGGCGAACACGTTTTTCACTACCCAAGGGCGCTGGAGATCGGCATAAGTCTGGTAACTGCCGTTATCGGGCAGCGCCAGTTCAGCGCTGGCGAAGGCGCGCAAGGCCTGGGTGGTTACCAGCCGTTGCCGCAGTTCGGAAGACGTGGCCGGATCGGTCAGCAGGTCGATGACGGGTTGCCGGGCTTCCAGCAAGCGCCACTGTCCCGCCGCGGCCTGCCGGTAATAGGCCAGATCGGCGCAACCCGCCAGCAGCAATCCCAAGCTGATCAGCGTAAAAAGAATCCAGGACATTTGCCGCATCGTTTACAAAACCGTCTAAGGTTGGACAGGCCGCACGGAGTGTACGGCCCGTCGCCTGATACGATGAGTTCGATGAGTGGCTTCCGCCCATCCGAAAATAGCCAACATCCTCACGATGAACCCCTACAACATGGAAATTTATTTGGTCGGCGGCGCGGTGCGCGATGAATTGCTGGGGCTGCCGGTCAAGGAGCGCGACTGGGTGGTGGTGGGCGCAACCCCGGATGAGTTGCTGCGGCGCGGTTTTCGCCCGGTCGGCAAGGATTTCCCGGTGTTCCTGCATCCCCAGACCCACGAGGAATACGCCCTGGCCCGCACTGAACGCAAGACTGCGCCGGGTTACTACGGATTCAGCGTCCACGCCGCGCCGGAAGTCACGCTGGAAGATGATCTGCTGCGCCGCGATTTGACCATCAACGCCATGGCCCGCGATGGCGAAGGCCGGTTGCTGGATCCTTACCGTGGCCGCGCCGATCTGGATGCGCGCTGGTTGCGCCATGTCTCGCCGGCTTTCGCCGAAGACCCGGTGCGGATTCTCAGAATTGCCCGCTTTAGCGCCCGTTATGCGCCGCTCGGCTTTCAGATCGCACCGGAAACCCGCGCTCTGCTACGGAGCATGGTCGCGGCTGGCGAGATCGACCATCTGGTTCCGGAACGGGTCTGGGCGGAAACGGTGCGGGCCTTGAGTGAAGCTCAGCCGGGGCGGTTTATCGAAACCCTGCGCGAGTGCGGGGCGCTGGCGCGGATTTTTCCCGAGCTGGACCGACTGTTCGGGGTGCCGCAAGCGCCGGCACACCATCCTGAAATCGATGTCGGCGCACATACCTTGCTAGCGCTGGACATGGCGGTACAGCTCGGTGCGGACGTGGTCACCCGCTTTGCGGTGCTGGTTCACGATCTGGGCAAAGGTGCCACCCCACCCGCAGAGTGGCCGCGTCATCTCGGCCATGAACAGCACGGCGCGGACGAGATTCGGTTGCTCTGCCAGCGGCTGCGGGTGCCCAATATGTACCGGGAACTGGGCGTGTTGACCGCCCGTTTTCATACTCATTGCCACCGCGCTTTGGAATTACGCCCCAAAACGCTCCTGAATACCTTGCAAGGATTGGACGCCTTGCGCAAGCCGCAGAGATTCCGGCAGTTCCTGGTCGCCTGTGAAGCCGATGCCCGGGGTCGGCAGGGTCTTGAAACACAGTGCTATACACAAGCGGCGTTGATGCGGCAAGTCTACCAGGCCACCGCTGCAGTACCGGCCTGGCCCTTGGTTGAGCAGGGCTTGACCGGGCTGGTGCTGGCCGAGGCGCTGCGCCGTGAGCGGCTGGCAGCCATTGTCGAGGCGCGAAGGGTTTTCAGCTATTGAAATTTTTATTTCATAATAGGCTACAACAGTGCATTTCATACGTCATTAAACTCAGTTCATAGGCCATTAGCTCTCATAGAAATTGTTGGCTTCCTAGTCGTTAAACGTATGATTTTACTCGTTCTCAGGAACCTACCGCCAGTTGGGCGGGAAGTAACGCCTGTGGAAAGGAAGGCGCTGGCTAGGATTTAACAACCCTGGTGAAACCGGCCTCATTGAAGCAGGAAGTCAACCGTGGAATGAAATGTCATGGTTGATGCAACGGATCGATAAGGATCCCAAACCATCCTGAACAATAAGGGGGCCTGATGGCCCCCTTAATTTTTGGCTGATCTTCTTCAGATAGCGCGATTGTCCTTTGCTCTGGGTTCAAGCCCCCTTGGTTTCCTTCTTGACTTTCTTTTCGGCCTTCTTCTCCTTCATGGTCTTGGCCGGTTTTTTCTTGGATTCCTTCTTGATATCTACGTTTTTGCTCATGGCTTGCACTCCTCTGATAGTCCGGGTCAGTCCATGCTCAGGCGCGGCCTGTCGACGAAAAACCGGCCATGAGCGAAGTAGAAGGATAGCCTAAGCGGTTACGCAGTGGCTATGTTTTGCCTCAAATCAGGTTATAAAAATTTCAATAGATGCCAACTCCTGATCGGCAGTAATCAGCCAACGAAGAATAGCGCCTCGCCCGTTCGCAAGCGGGAAGCGGAACTCTTTACGGTCCAGCGAATGGCCCCTGCATTTTCGCCGCATATCGATCAGCATGGAGGCCGAGATCAGATGCAGCGTGTGTCTGGAAGTGAAGGCGCTTATCGGGTCCGCAACAACATTTCCAGTTGGTTACCAATATCGACGGGTACATTACCGGTTTCCTTCCCCCCGCGTGAACAGCGATCCAGTTTCCAAAGGCCAACGGTTTCATTGAGATTAACGTCCTTCCACTTGGGATGGCCGGTTTGCCGGAGTTGGTCGAGGTGGGTACGGATGGCCTCGCCCAAGGTCGCTAATTGCCGACAGCGCTGGGCAAAATAGGGGCTTTGCTTGCCGGAAAAATCGAAACTCATCAACACGGCCTTGACCGCAATAGTGGAGACCTCGCCGGTCATCCAGTCATAATCGGTCGGGCTGATTTTAGCGGGTGCGTATTCGCGGAGCAGACGCGGATCGTCCAGCGGGACGAAATGCACGTTCGCCAGCAGCGGCGCAAATTCCGGTTTGTCGATGAGATGACCGACTTGGGTGAACAGGGTAACCGGCTTGCCGGCAACGAAGAACAGGGCGTCGGCTTCGCCCTTGAGAACAGCGGTGACCCCTTGCAGCGGCGGCATGTTCAGCAGTTCCGCCGGCTTGACTCCGGTCAGTTGCAGCAGATTCATGGTAGTCAGCCAAGTGCCGCTGCCTGATTCGCCAGCGATGACCCGCTTGCCCTGCAAATCGCCGAGGGTCTGAATCGAACGCCGGGCCAGCAGGTGCGCCTCGGCAAAGTAGAGGGGGAAAATCAGGCGGAGTCGGCTGGCGACCTGGCGCATTGCCGGGCTTTCCGAACGGCTCAGATAGTTGAGGACGTCGGCGTAGACAATCCCCAAGGCGGCGTTCTCCTGGCTATCCATGCGCTTGATATTGTCGATGGAACCTTGTGATTCCTTGACCAGAATGTCGAGACCGGCCGTTTTGGCGACGCCCGCAATGTCACGACCGAATTGAATCTGGGTACCGGTGGTCGGGCCGGTGACCATCCCCATCTGACGGGGGTCGAGGTCTTCGGCACTGGCCAGCCCGCTGCGGCATAGGCCGCACAACAACAGCAGAATGCCGATGAATGAACGTGTCATGGCGAAAACTCCTCAAGTTTGGCTTACACGGCTCTTGGCAGCGGTCTCCAAGGTCAGAAAGGAGGGCTCCTCGCCCGTGTGCAGGCGAGGAGCGGGGAGGAACTCCTTACGGTCCAGCTAGTTGCCCCTGCATTTCCGCCGCATATTGATCGGCATTCAGGCCGACGATCAGATGCAGGGTGTGATTGGCCAACCGCATGACGCCGGTGACTCCCGCCGCCTGCAAGGCCGCTTCGTTCACCGGCCCATCATCGCCAACCACCAGCCGCAGCCGGGTTTCAGCGCAGGCATCTACCCGCTGAATGTTGCCGGCCCCGCCTAACGCCGCGATCATTTTCCGCGCCTTACCCGCCGCTTCGGGATCGCGCAGTTTCGATACGATGCCTGCCGGTCGCGGCGCAGTGACCGGCGACCGCTCCTCCACTGCATCCGCTTCCGGCCCGGCGGTGCGTAGATATTCCTCCATGTCGGTTTTCAGGTTTTCCGACGGGGTGCCGAAAATCGCCTGCATATTGTTGCCGACCACCACCACTCCCGCTGCGCCCAGCGCCTTGAGTTTAGCGGTGCTGGCTTTGCCCACATCGCCCAGCTCGACCCGCAACCGGGTAATGCAGGCATCCAGATTTTTGATATTGCTGCGCCCGCCAAAAGCCAGCACCAGTTGCTTGGCGAAGCTGAACGCGACATCCGATTGCGCGTCGGCCAGCGAGACGGCTTCTTCCAGTTCCCGACCGGGGGTCTTGAGATCGAATTTCAGAATTACGGTGCGAAATACCGTGTAGTACAGCAGCGCCCACAGCGGCCCAATGATCAGTAACCACCCGGCATGAGTCGATTGGGGAAACAACAGGATGTAGTCAATGGTGCCGTGCGAAAAGGTCATGCCATGCTTGATGCCGAGTTCGATGCAGAGGAAATAGGCGACTCCGGCCAACAGCGCATGAATCAGATACAGCACCGGGGCAACGAACATGAAGGCGAATTCAATCGGCTCGGTAATGCCGGTCAGCCACGCGGTCAACGCCGCAGAAATCATGATCCCGCCGATCCTGGCGCGGTTTTCGGGCAGGGCGCAGCGCCAGATCGCAATCGCCGCCGCCGGCAAACCCCACATTTTGAACAGGTAGCCGCCCGCCATATTGCCCGCAGTGGGATCGCCGGCGATGTAGCGTTGAATTTCGCCGGTGATGACCTTGCCGGTATTCGGGTCCAGATAGCTGCCGACCTCGAAGAAGAACGGCACATTCCAAATATGGTGCAGGCCGAATGGTAGTAGCAGCCGCTCCACCACCCCGTAAATACTGAACGCCAGCGCCGGATTACTTTCCGCCGCCCAGTGTGAAAAGGCTTTGATTCCCGCACCAATCGGCGGCCATAAAAAACTGAGGACGATCCCAGTGCCAATCGCGGCAAAAGCAGTGATGATCGGCACGAAGCGTTTGCCGGCGAAAAAGCCGAGATAGGATGGCAATTCGATCCGGTAATAGCGGTTGAACAGCGCCGCCGCAATGCCGCCAATGACAATGCCGCCGAAGACTCCGGTATCGATGGACATAATGCCCATCAGATTTTTGGATTCGACGCCCAGCGCCTTGGCCATCACCCCCAGAGTCGCCAGCAGCACGACGTAGCCGACCACCGCCGCCAGCGCTGAGACACCATCGTTGTGGGTCAGGCCCAGCGCCACGCCAATCGCGAAGATGATCGCCAGACTGCTAAAAATCGCCCCGCCGGACTGGGCCATGATGTTGGAGGCCAGATCGGGAATCAGGCCGAAGTGGGCGCTACCGATACCGAGCAGGATGCCGGCCACCGGCAACACCGACACCGGCAGCATCAGCGCCTTGCCGATTTTTTGCAGGAAGGTGAAAACGGATTGCCACATGACGGTTAGCTCCGGGCAGATGCAGAAGATTCGGTGAAAGGATCAGGACACAGCGCCCGCACTTCAGCGCCGGTCTCCAGAGTCAGCGCCCGTTGCGCCAGTGCCTGGCAGTCGCTCAGACGCAAGGTGCGAATCTGGGCCTTGATGCCGGGAATGGTGGGCAGGCTGGCGCTGAGTTCGTCCACGCCCATCCCGATCAGCAACGGCACCGCTTGCGGATCGCTGGCAATCCCGCCGCAGACCCCGACCCATTTACCCTCGGCATGCGCGGCCTGCACCGTCCAGGCGATCAGCCGCAATACCCCCGGATTCAGTCCGTCGACCTTCGGCGCGAGTTTGGGATGACCGCGATCCATCGCCAGGGTGTACTGGGTTAGATCATTGGTGCCAATGGAGAAAAAGTCGGCCTCGCGGGCGAACTGCGCGGCCATCACCGCGGCTACCGGAATTTCCACCATGATCCCAATCGGGATCGGCGGGACATTCAACTGCTGCCGTTCCTCCTCCAGCATCGCCTTGGCGTCACGCAATTCCGACAACAGCCCGACCATCGGGAACATGATCAACACCTTGCCAAAGGCGGCGGAGCGGAGAATCGCCCGCAACTGAGTCCGCAGCATTTCCGGGCGATCCAGGCCCACCCGCAAGCCGCGCTCCCCCAGAAATGGATTGTCCTCTTTCGGAATCGGCAGATAGGACAAGGGCTTGTCGCCGCCCACATCCAGAGTGCGGATGATCAGCGGCCGCTCCGGTCCCAATGCCTCGGCAATGGCTTTGTAGGCCTCAAACTGCTCATCTTCGCTGGGCGCGGTGCTGCGTTCCATGAACAGAAACTCGGAACGCAATAGCCCGACGCCTTCGCCGCCCAACGCCGGAATCTGCTCGGCATCAGCCAGTCCACCGATATTACCGACCACTTCCACCCGCTGCCCGTCCAGCGTGATCGCCGGTTGATCCGCCGCCGCCAGATCGATTTTCCGGCGATCTGCCCACTGGTCCTGAGTCTGGCGAATCCGGGCGATTTCTTCCGGGCTGGGATTCATCCACAGCGTGCCTTTGCTGCCGTCGAGAATGACCGGGGTGCCATTGGGCACTTCCAGCGCCCGTGGCTCAATCCCGGCCACGGCGGGAATATCCATCGACCGGGCCAAAATAGCGACATGCGAAGTGGCACCGCCGAGCGTGGTGCAAAAACCGCGCACCCGGTTCCGATCCAGACTGGCGGTATCGGACGGCGTCAGTTCTTCCGCAACCAGAATGGCGTTGACCGGCGGTTCCTGGCGTTCCGGTTTGGCACCGGTCAACAGGGTCAGCACCCGCCGCCCGACATCGCGCAGATCATTGGCCCGCGCTGCCAGCAGTTCATTCCGCAAATTAGCCAGCCGGTCGGCGTGGGTGCTGAATGCCCGTTGCCAGGCAAAGGCCGCGCTCTTGCCCTTGGCCAGCGCCGAATAAGCAATGTCGAGCAGGTCGGGATCGTCAAGCAATTCCTGATGCGCGCCGAAAATGGCGGCCTTATCCGCCGCCCGTTCGCCATGCAACCGCGCCTGCAACGCCTCCAATTGGCTGCGCGCCTGACCGAACGCCTCGTCCAGTCGGGCGCGTTCCAGTTGCGGATCGCCCTCGGCAGCTTCGATGACTTGAAGCTCGGTATGGCGCACCTGGAACACTTCGCCGACCGCCAAGCCCGGCGAAGCCGCAACGCCCATCAACAGGTTGGGATCATCAGAACGAGGTTTGGGCGCGGGCGCAGCGCCGGCGGAGACCACAAAGCTGGCCGGGGCCGGAGCCGGGGCATAACCCTCATCGCCCAACCCTTCCCACAGCAACGGGGTGAGCGTGTTAATCGCGGCTTCAGCATCGTCGCCTTTGGCGGTCAGCACCACCTTGTCGCCGCACTCGACCTCCAGACCCATGATCGCCACCACGCTCTTGGCGTTGGCCTGCGCATCGCCCTTTTGCAAGCGAATTTCCGCCTTGAACTTCTTGGCGAGATTAGCCAGCACTGCCGCTGGCCGGGCGTGTAACCCGGTCGAGTTGGGAATCAGGATCGCTTCAGAGGTCGCGGTTTTCATCGATTCCGACGCTGCCGCTGCGGTTTGGCCATCCACCAGCGTCAATTCCAGAATCACGTCGCGCCCGGCAATCACTGAACCAGAATGCGGGCTAAAAATCGCGACGCGCTCGCTGTTGGTAATGACGATTTGCGTCAACAGGCTTTTGGCGTGAGTGGCAATGTAATCAGCGTCGAATTCGATCAACGCCTCACCGGTTTGCACCCAATCGCCCGCCTTGACCTTGGGAGTGAAACCCGCGCCCTTGAGACCCACGGTATCGAGGCCAATATGCATCAGCACTTCAATGCCTTGCGGCGTGGTGAGGGTCACGGCATGTCCGGCGGGATGCAACTGCACAATCCGACCCGCGCACGGTGCCCGCAGACATTGATCCAGCGGGTCAATGGAAATACCGTCGCCGACCATTTTCTGAGCAAATACCGGGTCGGGAACCCGCTCAATCGGCAACAACGGGCCAGAGAGCGGCGCAGTCAGGACAAGTCGCGGGGAAGCGGAGGAAGGGTTCATTATTTGTACTCGATTTGTACTCAAGCGTTCGGAAGGCTGGGATCAAGCATAGGCGATATTGAAATACCCTGCCCCAAACCGTAACTGCTCAACTCTAGTCAGCAATCACCACAAAAAAACCCCGCCGAAGCGGGGCTTTTTCATTCAGGAATCAGCAGGCGCGGGGTGCGCTTACATCATGTCGCCCATGCCACCCATGCCGCCCATGCCGCCCATGCCGCCCATACCGCCGCCGGCCTCTTTCTTGGGCAGTTCGGCGATCATCGCCTCGGTGGTGATCAGCAGCGCCGCAACCGACGCCGCATTCTGCAAGGCGTAACGGGTGACTTTGGTCGGGTCTAGCACGCCCATCTCGACCATGTCGCCGTATTCGCCGGTCGCCGCGTTGTAGCCAAAGTTGCCCGAACCCTGCGCAATCCGGTTCATTACCACCGACGGCTCTTCGCCGGCATTGGCGACGATCTGGCGCAACGGCTCTTCCATCGCGCACAGGGCAATCGCAATGCCCCGGTCCTGATCAGGATTGCCGCTCTTCAGGCCCTTAATCGCTTGCAACGCCCGAATCAGCGCGACGCCGCCGCCCGGCACTACGCCTTCTTCAACCGCCGCCCGGGTCGCGTGCAGCGCATCTTCGACACGGGCCTTCTTCTCCTTCATTTCGATTTCGGTCGCCGCGCCGACCTTGATCACCGCTACGCCGCCGGCCAGCTTGGCCACCCGCTCCTGCAACTTCTCCTTGTCGTAATCGGAAGTGGCTTCCTCGATCTGGCGACGAACTTGTTCGACCCGGCTTTGAATCTCCTCGGTCTTGCCAGCGCCGTCAATGATCGTGGTATTTTCTTTGGCAATCACGATCTTGCGAGCAGTACCCAGATCGGCCAGGGTGGTCTTCTCCAGGCTCAGCCCCACTTCGTCCGAGATCACCTGGCCGCCAGTCAGAATGGCGATGTCCTGCAACATGGCCTTGCGCCGGTCGCCAAAACCGGGGGCTTTAACCGCCGCGACCTTGACGATGCCGCGAATGGTGTTAACCACCAGCGTCGCGAGCGCCTCGCCTTCGACATCCTCGGCGACGATCAGTAACGGCTTGCTGGCCTTGGCGACGCCTTCCAGTACCGGGAGCAGGTCACGGACGTTGGAAATTTTCTTGTCATACAGCAGCACATACGGGGCTTCCAGCTCCACGCTCATGTTCTGCTGGTTGTTAATGAAGTAGGGGGAGATGTAGCCGCGATCAAACTGCATCCCTTCCACCACATCCAGCTCATTTTCCAGGCTCTTGCCTTCTTCAACGGTGATCACGCCTTCCTTGCCGACCTTTTTCATCGCGTCAGCGATGATCCGGCCAATGTTCTCGTCAGCGTTGGCGGAAATGGTGCCAACCTGGGCAATGGCCTTGTCATCGGTGCAGGGCTTGGAGAGCTTCTTCAACTCTTCGACGGTGGCGCTGACCGCCTTGTCGATGCCGCGCTTGAGGTCCATCGGGTTCATGCCGGCGGCGATGGCTTTCATGCCTTCGCGGACAATGGCCTGGGCCAGCACGGTCGCGGTGGTGGTGCCGTCGCCGGCCACGTCGGAAGTCTTGGAAGCGACTTCCTTGACCATCTGCGCGCCCATGTTCTCGAACTTGTCTTCCAGCTCGATTTCCTTGGCGACTGAAACGCCGTCCTTGGTCACGGTGGGGGCACCAAACGACTTGTCCAGCAACACGTTGCGGCCACGCGGGCCGAGCGTCACCTTGACGGCGTTGGCGAGAATATTGATGCCGCGCACCATGCGCGAACGGGCGTCATCGCCAAACTTGACATCTTTTGCAGCCATTGGGTAATTCCTCTGAATCGGGGTAAAAGGCGGGGAGATGAAAGACTGGAGCGGGTGTGGCTTAGTCGATGATCGCCATGATCTCGTCTTCGCGCATCACGATCAGCTCATCGCCGTCGACCTTGACTTCGCTGCCGGAATACTTGCCGAACAGGACTTGATCGCCGACCTTGACATCCAGGGGCCGCACATCGCCGTTTTCCAGCAACTTGCCGCGTCCTACCGCTTTCACGGTGCCGCGCGAAGGTTTCTCGGCGGCAGCGCCTGGCAGCACGATGCCGCCCGGGCTTTTAGTCTCTTCTTCAACACGCTTGACCAGCACACGATCATGCAGGGGTCGAATACTCATGGGTAAAACTCCTTAAAGTGAAGGGGTTAGGTTCATTGACCTGAGGTGGGCGCTTGCGGTATTAGCACTCGCCATTAGTGAGTGCTAATCATAGTCAGCGGCAACACCCTGTCAAGGGCTGACCACGAAGTAGGGGACGATGGCGAAATTTCAAGGGGTCGGTGTGAAGAAAAATGGTGGAGCGGGGTCTATGGTGTGCCGCAACCGCAAGGTCGGAACTCGCCCAATGTCATGCACTGCAAGAGGAATCGATCATGGAGAACCAAGCGCTGGTGGTTTATTGCACCTGCCCGGATCAGGGTGTGGCCGAGCGCATCGCTGAGGCCGTGGTGGCTGAACGGCTGGCGGCCTGCGTCAATCTTATCCCCGGCGTGACCTCGGTTTACCGTTGGGAAGGTCAGCTTCAGCGCGATGCCGAATGGCTGCTGATCATCAAAACCCGCAGCGCGGTTTATCCGCAACTGGAAGCCCGGATTCGTCAACTGCACCCCTATCAGGTCCCGGAAATCATCGCCCTGCCGATTCAAGCCGGGTCGGCGGCTTATCTCGACTGGATCGCCGCCAATACAGGAATGTCAGCATGAAGCGTTATCGGCAGGTATGGCTGTGGCTACTGTTGTTGCTGGCGGCGGGAACGGCGGCGGGCGGGCTGTTCGACCGGTTTGGCAGTTCCGGCCACGACCGGATTCTCGATGCCGATCAAGCGTTTCAGGTCATCGTCAATGTGCCTGATCCATTGACGCTGGAGCTGCGCTGGACGATTGTGCCCGGCTATTACCTGTACCGCGACAAGTTCCGGTTGAGCCTGATCGATGCGCCGGGCGTCAGCATGGCCAGCATCGAGATTCCACCGGGCGAACCCAAGGATGATCCCTACTTTGGTCCGCAACAGGTATTCCATCAGGCGGCGGTAATCACGGCCCGGCTGAACCGCAGGCCGGCGGGCGAAACCGAAGTGCGGGTGAAAATAGACCATCAGGGCTGCGCCGAGATCGGGGTCTGCTATCCGCCGCTGAGTCAAACTTTGGCGGTTGCGCTGCCGGTTTACTCCCCTCGCCCGTTGGCGGGAGGAGGGTTGGGGGCGGAGCCTCAAACTCCCCCGGCGCTTCGCGCCACACCTCTTTATCCGAGGAGGGGAGAAGGGCTGCGGGAAGACCGAGTTGAGGCAGAGCAGGATCGGTTGGCGCGGTTGCTGGGTGAACAGCGATTTTGGGCGATTCCGGCTTTTTTCGGCTTCGGGCTGCTGCTGGCGTTTACCCCGTGCGTCTTCCCGATGATCCCGATTCTGTCCAGCCTGATCGCGGGTCAGGGCGCGAACCTGACTCGGCGGCGAGCGCTGCTGCTGTCCCTGACCTATGTACTGGCGATGGCCGTGACGTACACCATCGTCGGAGTACTGGCGGCGCTATTAGGGCAAAACCTGCAAATCTGGTTTCAAAATCCCTGGGTATTGGCGGCGTTCAGCGCGCTGTTTGTAGCGTTGTCACTGTCGATGTTCGGCCTGTATGAGTTGCAATTGCCGACCACCCTGCAAAATCGGCTGGTGGACTGGAGCAACCGGCAACGCGGCGGCCATCACGCCGGAGTGGCCGTGATGGGGCTGTTGTCAGCCCTGATCGTGGGTCCCTGCGTCGCCCCGCCGCTGATCGGCGTTCTGACCTTTATCGCCGTGACCGGCGATCTGGCGCTGGGCGCGGCGACGTTATTCGCGCTCAGCCTGGGGATGGGCGCGCCGTTATTGCTGATTGGCGCCTCCGCCGGCCATTGGTTGCCCCACGCCGGGCATTGGATGGAGCGGATCAAGGCGGTGTTCGGAGTGTTGCTGTTGGCGGTGGCGCTGTGGCTGCTGGATCGGATTCTGCCGGCGGCGGCGAGCATGGCGCTGTGGGCGACATTGCTGATCGTGACGGCCACTTATATGGGCGTGCTACAGCCGGTGGCGCATGGCGCACCCGCTTGGCGAACCTTGATTCGAGGCTTGGGACTGGTGCTGCTGATTTACGGGATTTTATTGCTGGTTGGGGTTGCGGCAGGTGGGCGCGATCCGTGGCAGCCCTTGCGCGGAGTCCGTCTGGTGGCTACTGCGGCCAGTGAAATCCCTGAGTCCGGGTTTCGCCCGGTTAAAACCATAGCTGAGGTTGAACAGGCCGTGCGGGCAGCGAATGGGCAGCCGGTGTTGCTGGATTTTTATGCTGACTGGTGCGTGACCTGCCGGGAACTGGAGCGTGAAACTTTCACCGATCCGGCAGTGCGGGCGACATTGGCGGGCATCACGGCATTGCGGGCTGATGTGACCGCCAATGATGATGACGATCAGGCTTTATTGCGGCAGTTCGGAATAATCGGGCCACCAGCCTTGCTGTTTTTTGGCCCGGAAGGGACAGAGCGCCGTGAATACCGGATGGTCGGTTTTGTCGATGCGGCACAGTTCAATCAGCAGGTGCAGAGTTTGCGGCGATTGCGGAATTGATGCGGAATAGCATCGTTCCTTAATCCAGCCCTCTCCCATTCATTGGAGAGGATTTTTTAATGCCGCGTTATTGCGGCTGGCGGCGCGATTCAAACATAATATTTTCAGGAAAACACCTAACTTTTCATCTTCCCCAACGTAGAAATCGAGAAGATGCCGGTATCCAGCCAGTAGCCGTATTCATCTTTCAGGGTCTGCAATTTTAATTGCACCACCCCGCCCGGCTGCTGATTGCCATCGGCATCAGCAACCCCGGCAATCTTGAAATCTACCTCCGCGTTCTCGTCAGTGGATCGTTCCAGCGTCACTTTGAGCGGTAACTTCCTGGTGTGGGTGTCCTGCGGCTGGGCCAGCGCGACCCGGTATAGGGGCGTTGCTGGCCAGCGTTCGACCGCCAGTTGCCGGAAGCCCAGAAATACCGGCGCGTAAAAATCAAAGGTTGCTTCCGGCAGCCGGGTTTTGCGGTCCTCCAGTTCCAGATTGGCGAACAGCACATCCTCCTTTTTCAACCGGCCCGTCTGCTGCAACACCCCGACGAAGCGGGCTGTAGACTTCATGCTCAACGTGCTGGTTTGCAGATTGAATTTTTCCAGTTGCCCTTCCGACAACGCGCAGACCATTGCGCCGATGACCGCTGTGGTTTTCGGATCGCTGACAAACCGGCCATTGTCGGTGCGGAATGGATACCAACTGCCGATCCGGTAAGCGTGCAGGCTGATGATCCGATCCGGGGGAGCCGGCAGTTTGGCCAGAATCGCCGCCCGCACCGCCGGCAACCGGCAAGGTCGCCCGGAAATCAGCAGATAGTCGCAATCGTAGAGATACGCCACCTCGCACAGGTCGCTGAGGACTTGGCCGATGATCCGCCGCACCGTGGCATCCAGCGCTTGCAGGGTGGTCGACACCACCGCCTCGGTCAATTTGAAATTCTGGCCACCCGCGGCGCGCACCGCTTCCTCCAGAAACGCCGTTACCTGCTCATGCGGACCACTGCCGGGCGGATAGGCATCGGCCAGCCGCAGCGTGATCGCTTCGTTACCCGCGCTGAGATCGGCGTTTTCGTAGCGGTGCAGCAGCGCCAGCGCCAGCGGCAGAGCCACCTGACTGGCGAACCGCTGGCGCAACGTCCGCTCGCGCTCGGCCTGATCGCCGCGATTGGCCCCCAGCAACCGGGCCAGCAATTCGCCGGGATTAGCCGCGCCGCTGAGCTGAATCGCCTCCTGCAGCGCCGGCAGTACGTTACGCTCGATCAAACCACAGAGAATGTCGTCGCCGGCGATGTTGAAGCCTTCACGAAACTCCTGGGTCGGGCGCAACGCGGTCCCGCCTTCCAATTGGTAGGTGGTGATAATGAGATCGGTGGTGCCGCCGCCAATGTCGATGCTGGCCAGCCGCAGGCAGGGACCTTCGCCGTAGCCCTCGCGCACCCGCCCGAAAGTCTGGAACACCAGGCTGGCGTCGCCCTGAAAGTTGTCCTTGATCTCGTTGTACAGAAACACGATCTGGGTGCCGGTGGACTCGTCCCAATTCAGGAAGGACTTTGGAGCCTGATTCTCATCCAGGCCCAGCGCCCGCCAGGTTAGCCGCAGCGCGGTCTGAACCCGGCGGGCGAACAGTTTGCGCTCGGCCAGCGGCATGGCGGTCGGCATGGTCAGGATCACCCGCCGCAACCGGCGCGGCGCTTCGGGATAATGGCGCTCGTAGCGGTGGGCGGGTGAATTGGCTTGGATGAAGGCCTGCAACAGCACCTCGGCGACGAAAAAGTTCATCAGCGCGCTGCGTGAGAACAACGCGGCGATGGCTGGCGGGTCTTCAGCCGTCTTTTCCTCGCCGTCTTCACGCAGGTGGCCGACGAAGGGGCCGGCGGTCACCGGGCCGCCGGCATCGCTAAGGCCGTCCGGGCCGGGATTGAAGCGCCACGGATGATGGCGGACGGCGACATCCCACAGATAGCGCTTGGGGCTGGACAAACCGGTGGCGCCCTCGGCATCCTGGCTGAACCAGGACAGCGCCTGGGCTTCAAAACCGATCCGGGTCGCGGTCGGCCACAGGAAGGCGCTGGGTCGGCCACTGCGGCGCGACAGCTTGTCGTCGCCAAACCCGCCCCGCGCAAATTCGACCTGGCTGGGAAACGGCTCGTTGTAGACCTGTTCCGGGCGGGATAAATCGCGCAGGGTCAACCGGTAGCTGTCATTGGTGTCCACCATCCGGTCGTTGCTGGTCTCCATCAACATCCCGCAGGTGCGGGAATTGCCGATGTCCAGCACCAGATCGGCATCCACCGGCTGATTGAGCCGGGCGGTCGGACCCTGGTCGGTGAAGGTAAACCGCAGGCGCGGCGGCGACACCGCCCGTTTCAGCAGGGTCAGCACAGTGAGATATGCGGCGAGAGCATCGGGACTTTTCCGCAGCTCCGCTTCATCGATCCGACGCGGGGCGCGGCGGCGCTGTTCAAAGATGCGAAACCGCTGGTGCAACCATTCTCCCACCCAGTCCTGCGCCAAAAACCAGCCGGTATCCTCCTCAGCATCGGTCAGGGCGAATTCTTCCCCGGATTGCATATCCGGCGGGCTGGGGGCCAGATAGGGACGGCCTTCCTGCGCCGGTAGCAGATGGGTGTCGAAGGCCAGGGTCAATCGGTGGGTGTCACCGGTGGCCTCCGGAGTCGGCAGTTCCACCAGCCGTGCCCGCGCCCAGTTGGTCGGCCCTTTATCGAACAGATGATGACCGTCCGGGCGTGGCTCCCGCACCCGCAAAAACGGCAGCGGCAGCCATGCGCTATCGAGGATGGCAGCAGCCTTGGCGACGTTCAGCGAATAGACCTGTTCCGGCGGGGCGGTCCGGCCGTCCTGGGTGATGAACTGGCCGCCGGCGTCATCCGGGTACAGCGCAGTCAGCGCCGCCCGGCCATCGGTTCCGATTTCCGCCAGAAAGGCCCGCGACAGCCGCGTTTCGTTGAGGTTGAAGCCGAAATCCAGAAACTGGATGGCGGTATTCGGGATCAGGTTAATCAGTGCGGCAAATTTCTTGAGTGGCGCCAGCATGGGTTCCCGCCTGTGGGTGATAGCCTAACCGTTACGTTCGCGGTGTAGATGCAGCAACCGCTCCATGAGTTGTTCGATTTCGGCTTCCAGCGCCCCGCGTTCCTGTTCCGCCCGCTGTTCGCGCATCGCCAGCTTTTCCTCCAGATTCCTGCGTTCCTGGCGTTGCCGTTCCAGTTGCCGGCGCAGTTCCTGCGTCTCTTCGGTATGGCTGATCGGCGATCCATCAGCCGCCATTTCCGCTTGTTGCGCCGCACGCTCCCGTAGCGACTGACGTTCGGCCTGCAAGCGCTCGATCTGCCCCTGTAACGCCTGGCGCTCATCATCCCAGGTGGTTTGCCGCCGGTTGAGTTCTGCCGCCGCATCCGCCCGGATCTGTTCGGCTCCCCGGGTGCCATCCGCCGGCAATCCCCGATCGGCGCGGGCTTTTTGCAGCGTCAGGGTATCTTCCAGGGTATTCATCTGAATCTGTAGCGCCAGGCGCTCTTCTTCCCAGGAGTCATGCTGCTGCTCCAGCCGACCGTCCAGCGTCAGCCGGTCCCGCTGCAAGGTCCGTAGCTGGTCCTCCAGTTGCGCGACTTGCAATAGCTGACTCTGGCGTTCCCGATCCCACTCCGCGCTTTGCCGGGCGAAGCGATCCTGCAACGCCTCCTGCTCCTGTTCGAGCCGGGCAATCGTGTTGCGAAGCAACGCCGCTTCGCGAACGGCCTGCTCCTGCTGCCGGTCAGCGTGAGCTTTGCTCTCGGCGCTCTGCCGTTCCAGTTCACTCTGGCGCTCGTGCGCTTCAGCCAGTTCGTTTTCCAGCCGTCTCTGCTGGAGCAGCACCGCTTGCCGTGTCTGATAGGTCTGGGATTGTCCATCAAGCAGGGTCGATTGCAGTTGGTTATTCTTCGCTTGCGCCTCAGCCAGATCCACTTGAATCCCGGCATATTCCCGCCGCACGGTTTGGTAGGGCAACAGATAGATCAGGCTAGCGCCTGCGATCAGGCCCGCAAGACCACCGATAATCAAATAGATAATGTCCGTCATGTTGAAAACCCGCTCGCTTTCTTCAAGTATATGGCCGTTGATCTGGCGCTGATTGCCGTGCCGCTGTCGGTTTTACCGGGCGACATAGGCCAGCAGCCCCGCGCTAATCCCGATAGCGGCTGCGCCGCCCGCCGCCAGATAAATCCGTCGCTGTAAATCGCGGCGGGCGGCGGCCCATAACCGCTGGACGATCTGCTCTGCTGCTCCTGCCCCCGCAGTCGTTGCCGCATCCTGATCCCCGGCGCGAGCCGCCGCCGCCTGGCCAACGGCTTGCACCGCGGCTTCCTGCGCTACCTCAACCGCGGCCTGCCGCGCCGCCGCGCCGGCTTTCTGCACCGCCTCGGCGAACCGTGCGCTGAGCCGCCGGACCAGCCGCCCGGACAGTTCATGCAGTTGCTCCTTGCAGGTTTGGATCGCCACCTGTCGCGCCAACTCTTCGAGATCGGCGCGCTCCTGTTGCCGAAATTGTTCAAGCCGATCGTTCAGACGAGGGGCCAGCCGGATCCAGATTACAGTGGAATCTTCCGGCGGTGGCGGTTCCGGTGGTCGCCATTGGGCCAGCCGCGTCGCGCAGATCCGCGTCGCAATTTCTTCAACCGCCGATCTCTGGTTGGTGTCCAGATCCCGTCGCAACTTGGCAACGACATCGTTAAGCAGTGGCAGCACCTGCGATTCAATGGCCTCGTAGAACACCATCTCGGCTTTCTCAACCGCCAGCTTCCCTACTTGCTCAATGGTTAGCCCCGTGACAGGCGCAGCGGGACTGGCGGCTGACGGTGCGGCGGCATCGACCGCGGCGCGCATCTGGTCGAGCATGGCGCCCAGCACCTCGGTCACCGCCGGTTTGATCAAAACGCCGATCGCGCCAGCGGCCCGGGCCTGGATTTGATAATCGGGTTCATCTTTTGAGGTGTACATCGCGATGGGAACGGCGGCGGTCGCGGGATCGGCCCGGATCTGCCGCGTTGCGGTCAGCCCATCCATGCCCGGCATGGTGTGATCCATGAAGATCGCGTCGGTCCGCTGGTCGCGCAGGTAGACCAGCGCATCCTCGCCTGACTCTGCCATATCGACGGTCAGACCGAAACCTTGCAGCATTTTGCGCAACATCAGCCGCGCTGATTTGGAATCGTCTACCACAAGAACATGTTGAATGGGCATAACTCCCTTCCTCCCGCCGGCTTTCCTGACAGATTAGCAGGATTTATCCCCAGCTTATTCTAAATTTTTGTGGGTAAAGTTCAAACATCGTCGGCGTTTGGCTGATTAATTGCATCTATTTAGCGCAAAATGACCGGCAAGATCGCTTGCTTTTTCAAAAGGGCAATGCGAAACTTATTGTTGCGGCGCAACATGCCGATTCCGTCAGCCACAAGCCGGTTTGAACCTCCAATACCCGCGAGAAGGAAATAGCCATGAACACCACCAACCACGAGCAGATTCGCGAAACGATTCTGCGTACTTTGGGCGATATCGTCCCGAACGCCGATACCCAGGCGTTAGCGCCAGATATCAGTTTTCACGATCAGCTGGAACTGGATTCCATCGATTTTTTGCGGCTGATGATGAGTCTTGAAAAGGAGATGAACGTCACCATATTCGACTTCGACTATCCCAAGCTGTCGACCTTGAAGGGGTGTGAGCGCTACTTGGACGAACGGCTGGCGTCAGTCGCCTAAACCGGGTTCGCGTTTGAATCGCGGGTTTGCCGTAGCGGCGGGGATCAGTTTGACCGGAGCGCCGCCATCAACCTGATCCAGCGGCGTCAAAGACGGTCAATCTCTACTACATCATAAAGACTGACCGATGGCACTGCGTCTATCACCAGGGTAGCGAACCGGCCGCCCACTAACTCCTGAAAACAGGCGCTCTCGTAATGCTGTTCCAGCGCCTGCCGATCCGTCCAGTAGCCGACAATCAGTAATCGATCGGCACCTGTGATGTCCTGATAGCACCCGTACTCCAGACAACCGGCATCGGTGCGTGAATGCTCGGCTAATACCCGCACCAGTTCCAGCAATTCCGTCCGGGTTTCGGGAAGCGCCTCGAATTTCGCAATCGTCATTAGCATGACACTATCTCCAGCAGGGCCAGCGCCGCATTCCGGGCGCAACTCTGCGACAAGCTGAATTCAGACAAAGAAAACCGATCCGCAGGGGATCGGCTATCGTATGGAGATCAAGGGCAAGCAATTGAGGTATTAGCTCTAAACCGGAATCCTGGAATCGGCGACGTACGGCAGATTTTTGACCTCGCAACCTTTTCGAGTTTGCATGGCCACCCAAGCGATCAATCATGGCTCGAGCCGCTCCAGAATCCAGCTGTTATCTTTTTGCAGTCGATACCGCAACCGGTCGTGCATCCGGCCATGCCGACCCTGCCAGAATTCCAGTAAATCCGGTTTTAGCCGGTAGCCACCCCACTGATTGGGCATAGGAATGTTGTCATCGGGGTATTGCTCAGCCACTTGGGCAAACCGCTCGTCCAGGATCTCGCGACTGAGTACGATCTGGCTTTGCCGCGAAGCCAACGCTCCCAGCCTATTTTCACGGGGGCGGGTGCGAAAATAGGCTTCCGATTCCGCCGGGGACACTTTTTCAACCACCCCCTCGATCCGCACCTGCCGTTCCAGCTCCAGCCACAGAAACAGCAACGCCGCATGGGGATTTTCAGCCAGTTGCCGGCCCTTGTCGCTGCGGTAGTTGGTGTAGAACACGAAACCGCCGGCGTCGCAGTCCTTAAGCAGCACCGCCCGGACAAAGGGCCGACCGGTGCGATCAGCAGTCGCCAGGATCATAGCGTTAGGTTCGGGCAGTTGAGCGGTCAGCGCTTCCTGAAGCCAGCGCTGAAATTGCTGGATCGGATCGGCATCAACATCAGTCTGGTTCAAAGCGCCCAGTGCATACTTCTGACGCAATTCGGCGAGAGATTTGCTCATACGACGGAACTCCTGTGACAGGGCGGTTGGGATGGAGCGTCATTATAGCTCCGGCCAATTATCATTCAACCTGTTGATGATAAATTAAATACTGAAAACCAGCAGTCTTTAAAAACGGCGTCAGCGCAACCAGAACACTTCGCCACGCGGCGTAAAGGGTTAACGCAGGACCTTCTGGCGTCAGGAAAGCATGATCGAAAGCGATATCCAGCTGGCCTTGGCAACCGCCATCGGCGATCAACCGCACCGGCCCCCGTGGCGGAAAATCATCGCGCCGCATCGCCGGTACAGGCTTCTGGCAAAAAACAACCGTTTGTCCACCCGCGCCATCTGGGCACTCCGGCTCAGCAGCCGGTTAGCCTCCTGGGCGACCTGATCGAGAGCTGCCCGCTTCCGTGATGATCCGCGTCAGGAACCACCTTATTCCATCTGCTCCATGTTCCTGGCTTCCGTCTGACTCAGCCCACGAAATTGCAGTCAAATGGTTTGCAATTGCGGTAATTCATGCTATCTTGCTCCCCTCAGATGCGGGGTGGAGCAGTCCGGTAGCTCGTCGGGCTCATAACCCGAAGGTCGTAGGTTCAAATCCTGCCCCCGCTACCAAATCTCAAGGAAGCCCGTCAAGGGCTTTTTTTATGCTGCGGCTTCCGGGAAGGCTTTAGCTTGAGACAGCGCTGGAAGCGAATTTGACCATGATGGGCGAACCCGTGGGCCATTGGCCCATTTTTTATTTCCGGTGATCGAAATGAGCCAGGACCTTCAAACACTGCAAAGGATCGTGGCGGCGACGGTAGCGACCTTGGGTTATGAACTGGTCGGGGTTGAATTCCACGGCCAGCGGGCCAAGGCGTTGTTGCGGGTCTACATCGATAGCGCACCGGGCATCACCGTGGAGGACTGCCAGCGGGTCAGTCATCAGTTGAGTGGCATTCTGGAGGTCGAGGACCCTATCACCGGGCCGTACACCCTCGAGGTGTCCTCGCCCGGCATCGATCGACCGCTGTTTGAAGCCCCGCATTTTGAGCGGTTCGCCGGTTCCGAGGTACGGATTCAGTTGCGGGAGTTGCTGGACGGGCGGCGTAAATTGACGGGCCGCCTGCTGGGAATGCGCGATGGCGCCGTGGCGATGATGGATAGCGAGGAACGGGAATGGCGGGTGCCGCTCGACCAAATTGAGAAAGCGCGGCTGGCACCCAAGTTCCAGGACGGAATGACAACGGGTGGAACCGGCTAGGAGGCAGAGCGCTATGCGCAGAAAAGACAGTAAAGATAGTAAAGACAGTAAAGAAGCTAATGCTAATAAAGAGATTTTGCTGGTGGTGGATGCCGTCGCCAATGAAAAAGGCGTCAGCAAGGAAATCATCTTTGGCGCTCTGGAAATCGCGTTGGCCTCAGCGGCGAGAAAACGCTATTCGGGCGATTCAGACGTGCGGGTGACGATCAATCGGCGTAGCGGCGTTTATGAAACATTCCGCCGCTGGCAGGTCGTGGCGGACGGCGCTCCACAGGACATGCCCGATCGGCAAATGGCGCTCGCCGCCGCCCGCCAGCTTCGGGCTGAGGTCCAGGTCGGCGATACCGTCGATAAACCCCTGGAAAGTGCAGATTTCGGTGGCCGGATCGCCGCGCAAACCGCCCGACAGGTCATTATCCAGAAAGTGCGGGATGCTGAACGCGCCCAGATCGTCGACGCCTTTTTACACAGCAAGGGCGAGTTGCTCAGTGGGGTGGTCAAGCGTGTGGAGCGCGACAAGGAACGCCGCATGGAACGCAGCGACGTGATCATGGACGTCGGCGGTAATGTCGAGGCCAAGATCGCTGGTGAGGATTTGATCCCCCGTGAATCTTTCCGGATCGGTGAACGGGTACGCGGTTATCTGAAGGATGTTCGCAGCGAGAGTCGCGGCCCGCAGTTGTTCGTCAGCCGGATCGCCCCGGAATTTCTGATCGCGCTCTTCACCCTGGAAGTGCCGGAAATCAATCAGGGGCTGATCGAAATCAAGGCAGTAGCCCGTGATCCCGGCTCCCGCGCTAAAGTGGCGGTCAAAAGCAAGGATGCGCGGATCGATCCCATCAGCGCCTGTGTAGGGATGCGCGGGGCGCGAGTGCAGAGCGTTACCAACGAACTGTCTGGCGAGCGGGTTGATGTGGTGCGCTGGGATGACGACTCGGTGCGGTTTGTAATGAACGCGATGTCGCCCGCCGAGGTGGACTCGATCATCGTCGATGAAGATACGCGCAGCATGGACATTATTGTTTGCGATGAGAAACAACTGGCGCAGGCGATTGGCAAGGGTGGGCAGAATGTCCATCTGGCCAGCCGCCTGACGGGTTGGACACTAAACGTGATGACCAAAACTCAGGCGCAAGACCGGCGCGGTCAGGAAGAACAACCCTTGCAGCAGATGTTTATGGATCAATTGGGCGTGGACGATGAAATTGCCGCGATCCTGGTGCGGGAAGGCTTCCCCGGTCTGGACGAGGTGGCCTATGTGCCGGTGCATGAGATGCTGGAAATCGCCGAATTCGATCAGGAGATCGTTGATGAGTTGCGTGGGCGTGCGCGGGATGTGCTGTTGACCCGGGCGATCGCCGCCGAGGAACAACTCAACAGCGCCCAACCCGCTGAGGATCTGTTGCGGATGGAAGGCATGGACGAAGCGCTGGCCTTTCTGTTGGCCGGGCGCGGGATTACGACCATGGAGGATCTGGCCGAACTGTCGGTGGATGATCTGAACGAAATCGCCGGCCTGGGTGAGAAACGGGCCGCACAATTGATTATGAAGGCGCGGGAGCCTTGGTTTTTGAGCGGACAGTAGGAATTGGCCCGTTTTGGGGGTGGATAATGGCGGATGTAACGGTCAAGCAGTTTGCAACGGTAGTGGGCATTCCGGAAAATCGGCTGTTGGAGCAGTTCACCGAAGCCGGGATCACGGTGGCTGGTGCGGACGCGACGATCACGGAAAAGCAGAAAGTGGATCTATTGGCGCACCTGCGCAAGAGTCATGGCAATCCGCCGACCCAAGGGACGGCCGAGCCTAGAAAAATCACGCTCAAGCGCAAAACTCATAGCGAAATCAAGATGACCGGCGCAACTGCCGGGCAGGTTAAGACCGTCAGCATCGAGGTGCGCAAAAAGCGGACCTATGTAAAGCGCGGGCCAGCCGAGGAAGAAACGCCGCGTCGCGTTGCACCTGAGGTTCAGGTGCCATTGCCCGCGCCTGCACTGACCGTAGCGGTCGATCAAGAACCACCGCCTCGGGCAGCGGTGGCTCCAGCCCATGTTGAACCGGAACCGGGTTTGAGTCCGGAAGCCGCCCAAGCAGAGGCCGCGCCTCAAGCCGGGCCAGGAGTTCAACCCCAACTCGCAGAAGAAGCGGGGGAAGCTGTTATCCAGGCTAAAGATAAAACCCCGTCTCAGCCCAGGGAGGAGACCCGATCTCCGACCAGAACATCACCGGCTAGAACAGAAACGTATCGTCGAACCGGTGAGGAACCCCGGCGTCGGCCGACTGAAGAGCCGCCGCGTCCAGCCGGGGATGAAACCCGCCGTCGCTCCCCGACTGATTCGCGTCGCCCACCGACTGATCGACCCTCTGATCGCCCGGCGACCAGTCGTCCGACCAGCGCTCGTCCCACTGACAGTACCGGCCGACCGACCAGCGCTCGTCCCACCGACAGTACCAGTCGTCCGACCAGCGCTCGTCCCACTGACAGTACCGGCCGGCCGTCCGGCGCTCGTCCCACTGACAGTACCGGCCGCCGGCCAGCCTACGCTGGAAATACTGGCGCTGCGACGCCCCGCTCCGCCGCGACCGGCGCTCCGGCCCGAAGATCGCCAGGGGCAACTCCTGATGCTGCCCGGCCCAAGAAGCGCGCTGACGGCGGACCTGCCCGTGCCCCCGCAGCGCGAGGCGTGCCTGATGCCGCGGGGCAGCGTCGCAAAGACGCCCTGACTGAAGAACGGTTTCCCCGGCAAGGCCGCGGTGAAGGTGCCGAGGGCGGCGGTCGCCGTAAACCGAGAAAATCCAAAGGCGGCAAAGCAACCTTGCAATCACCGGCGCTGCGGCACGGCTTCGCCAAACCGACCGGGCCAATGGTGCGCGAAGTGGCGCTTCCGGAATCCATCAGCATTACCGATCTCGCCCAGAAGATGTCCGTTAAGGCCCCAGAGGTCATCAAGGTCTTCTTCAAGATGGGCATGATGGTGACCATCAATCAGGTTATTGACCAGGACACTGCCGCGCTGGCGGTGGAAGAACTCGGCCATACCTACAAACTGTTGAATGAAAACGCGCTGGAAGAGGCACTGGCGGTCGAGACCGGCGGCGAGGCGCTGCCCCGGCCCCCCGTGGTAACCATCATGGGTCACGTCGACCACGGCAAGACCTCGCTGCTCGACTATATCCGCCGCACCCGGGTTGCTGCCGGCGAGGCGGGCGGGATTACTCAGCATATTGGCGCTTATCACGTCAACACGCCCAAGGGGGTTATTACCTTCCTCGACACCCCTGGACATGCCGCATTTACCGCGATGCGGGCACGGGGCGCAAAGGCTACCGACGTGGTGGTGCTGGTGGTCGCGGCCGATGACGGGGTGATGCCGCAGACCATCGAAGCGATTCAGCATGCCCGCGCTGCCGGGGTGCCCTTAGTGGTCGCGGTGAACAAGATGGACAAGAGCAGCGCCGATACCGATCGGGTTAAAAGCGAGCTGTCTGCCCAAGGCGTCATTTCCGAAGAATGGGGCGGCGATGCCCTGTTCTCCTATGTGTCGGCCAAGTCCGGGCAGGGCATTGACGGCCTGCTGGATCAGATTCTGGTGCAGGCCGAGGTGCTGGAGCTGAAAGCGCCGGTCGATGGTTCGGCCAAGGGCGTGGTCATCGAATCGCGGCTGGACAAGGGCCGTGGCCCGATAGCGACGGTGCTGGTGCAAAGCGGCACCCTGCGTAAGGGCGACATGATCCTGACCGGGCTGGAATATGGCCGGGTGCGGGCGATGCTCAATGAAAGCGGCCAGGGCATCACCGAAGCTGGCCCGTCGATTCCGGTCGAGGTGCTAGGCCTGTCCGGGGCACCCAAAGCCGGCGATGACGTGATCGCCGTCACTGACGAACGCAAGGCCCGCGAAATCGCTTTGTTCCGACAGAGCAAGAGCCGCGAGAGTCAGGCTGTGACTAAGGTGTTCGGTCTCGACGAAATCAACAAGCAGTTCGAGGCTGGCCAGATCAACATTCTCAACGTGGTGATCAAGGCTGATGTGCAGGGTTCGGCGGAAGCGATTGTCGATGCCCTCAACCGGCTGTCCACCGCCGAAGTGCAGGTCAAGATCATTGCCAGCGGGGTCGGCGGTCTCAATGAATCGGACATCAATCTGGCTCGTAATGGCAAGGCCATCATCATCGGTTTCAATGTTCGCGCCGACAATGTTGCCAAGCGGCTAGCCGAAGAAGAAGGGCTGAAGCTGCATTATTACAGCGTCATCTATGAGTTGATCGACGACGTGCGGCGGGCGATGGTCGGGATGCTCAAGCCGGAATTCAAGGAATCGATCATCGGCCTGGCCGAGGTGCGTCAGGTGTTCAGTTCGCCCAAGTTCGGGGTGGTGGCGGGCTGCATGGTGGTGGATGGCGTGGTGCGGCGTAACAATCCGATCCGGGTGCTGCGCAGTAACGTGGTGATTTTCCAGGGAGCGCTGGATTCACTGCGGCGGTTCAAGGACGACGTGAGCGAGGTGCGGGCCGGCATGGACTGCGGGATGGGCGTGAAGAACTATAACGACATCCACGAAGGCGACCATATCGAAGTGTTCGAGCGGGTCCAGGTCGAGCGGACCCTGTAGCCGCGCCGGAGCGAAGCAATCCCCATGATGAAGGTTACCCCGCGTACCCGCCGGATCGGTGAACAGATTCGCCGCGATCTGGCGGAGTTAATCCGCGATGAACTCCGCGATCCGCGCCTGACGCTGATTTGCATGACCAGCGTCGAGGTCAGCCGCGATCTGGCTTATGCCCGGATTTACGTCACCCTGCTCGGTGATCCGGCCGACCGGGCCGACCGGGTGGCTGACCTGAACCGGGCTGCGCCGCTGCTGCGCCGGGAACTGGGTCGGCGGTTGCACCTTCACACCATTCCCAAACTGGAGTTCCGCTACGACGACGTGGTGGAGCATGGGGCGCAACTGTCGGCGCTGATTGATGCCGCGGTGGCTGCTGACGTGGATCGCCATCACGATGATCCAGTGGAATCAACCGGTACCGGAGAACCCGCATGACCCGCAACCCCCGCCGTCCAGTCAATGGCTTCCTGTTGCTGGACAAGCCCGTCGGCTGGACCTCCAATGCCGCATTGCAAGCGGTTAAGCGGCTGTATCAAGCCGCCAAGGCCGGCCACACCGGCAGCCTTGACCCACTGGCTAGCGGGTTATTACCGCTCTGCCTGGGCGAGGCGACCAAATTGTCCGGGTTCCTGCTGAACGCGGATAAAAGCTACCGGTTCACCTGCCGGCTGGGAGTGACTACCGCGACCGGCGATGCCGAAGGCGTAGTGATCGCTACCCGGCCAGTAAATCTGCCCAGCCATGAAGCGGTAGAAGCTGCGCTGCACCGCTTTACCGGCCGCATTCGGCAAATCCCGCCGATGTATTCTGCCCTGAAGCGCCAGGGTCAACCGCTGTATAAGCTGGCGCGAAAAGGGATTGAAGTGGAGCGCGAGCCGCGTGAAGTCACGATTCGCCACCTGCGGCTGGTGCGGCTGGAAGGCGAGGAACTGGAGTGTGAGATGCGCTGTTCCAAGGGCACTTATGTCCGGGCGCTGGCTGCTGATTTGGGCGAGGCCCTGGGTTGCGGGGCGCACATTGCGGCGTTGCGACGCACCGGGGTGGAGCCGTATGACGCAGCGCAAATGGTGACTCAGGAAACGCTGGTTGAACGGGCGGAACTGGGTTTTGCGGCGCTGGATGAATTGCTGCTGCCGCTAGACAGCGCCGTCGCCCAATGGCCGGCAGTGCGGGTGCTGGCCGACAGCGCCTTCTATCTGCGCCAGGGTCAGCCGGTGCTGGTTCCCCGCGCCCCGACCCAGGGCTGGGTGCGTCTTTACCTGGGCGAACACGAGTTTCTCGGCCTCGGCGAAGTCAGCGACGATGGCCGAATCGCTCCACGCCGGCTGTTGGCTTGTTGAATGTTCCCAGCGGGATTAACATTCCTGACCCGGCAAAATGAACCCGTGAATGACTCATTTGGAATCTGATTGGAGTTTGATTCAATGCCCCTGAATACTGAGCAAAAAACCCAAATTATGCAGAATTTTCAGCGTGCGTCCGCTGATACCGGTTCGCCGGAAGTGCAAGTCGCGCTACTGACTAACCGGATCAATGGGTTGCAACCCCATTTCGGCGTCCATAAAAAGGACCACCATTCCCGGCGCGGGCTGTTAAAAATGGTGAATGAGCGCCGCAAGTTGCTGGATTACCTGAAGCGGAAGAATTTATCGGGCTACCAAAGCCTGATTAGCCGCCTCGGCCTGCGCCGGTAAGACTTTCCATCGATCTTTTGCTGCACAGGACGCTTTCGTGACGCCTATTAAAAAGACCTTTCAGTACGGCCAGTACCCCGTGACCCTGGAGACTGGCGAAATCGCTCGCCAAGCCAGTGGGGCCGTTATTGTAAATATGGCCGACACCGTGGTGCTGGTGACGATGGTCGCCGCCCGCGAAGACGAAGGCCGCGATTTTCTGCCCATGCGGGTGGACTATCAGGAACGTACTTACGCGGCAGGCCGGATTCCCGGTGGCTTTTTCCGCCGCGAGGGCCGGCCGTCCGAGAGTGAAACCCTGACTTCCCGGCTGATCGACCGGCCGTTGCGTCCGCTGTTTCCCGACGGCTTCACCAACGAAGTCCAGATTATTGCCACGGTGATGTCGCTGAATCCGCAGGTGGATGCGGAAATCCCGGCATTGCTGGGCGCTTCGGCAGCGGTGGCGATGTCCGGCGTCCCATTCAACGGTCCTATCGGCGCAGCCCGGATCGGCTACTGTAATGGTCAATATCTCCTCAATCCGACCCGCCGCGAGTTGAAAACCTCGCAACTGGATTTGGTGGTGGCTGGGACCGCGCATGCGGTGCTGATGGTGGAATCCGAAGCGGATGGCCTGTCCGAAGCGGTGATGCTGGGCGCGGTGATGTTCGGCCATGAACAGATGCAAGTCGCCATTCAGGCCATTCGCGAACTGGTGGTGGAAGCCGGGGTGCAGCGCTGGGACTGGCAAGCGCCGGCTGCCGACGCCGCCTTAAACCATGCGGTGCGTGTCGCCGCCGAGGCGGATCTGACCGAGGCGTACCAAATCGTCGATAAGCTGGCCCGGCAACACCGGGTGCGCGAAATCCGGGTGCAAACCGTCGCGCATGTGACTGCGCAGACCCCGGAGCGCTGGACGACGCTGGTGATTGAAACCGCTTTTGCTGCGCTGGAAAGCGAAATCGTCCGGGGGCGGGTGCTGGCCGGTCAGCCGCGCATTGATGGGCGCGATACCCGCACCGTGCGCCCGATCACGGTGCGCACCGGCGTGTTGCCGCGCACCCACGGCTCGGCGCTGTTCACTCGCGGTGAGACTCAGGCGCTGGTGGTGACAACGCTCGGCACTGCCCGTGATGCCCAGATCGTCGACGCTATTGAAGGCGAATACCGCCAGCCGTTCCTGCTGCATTACAACTTTCCGCCCTATTCGGTGGGCGAGATCGGCCAGGTCGGCAGTCCCAAGCGCCGCGAAATCGGCCATGGCCGGCTGGCCAAACGCGGGGTGCAGGCGATCATGCCCATCCCCGACGAATTCCCTTACACGGTGCGGCTGGTGTCGGAAATCACCGAATCCAACGGCTCCAGTTCGATGGCGACGGTGTGCGGAGCTAGTCTGGCATTGATGGACGCCGGAGTGCCGATTAAAGCGCCGGTGGCCGGGATTGCGATGGGACTGATCAAGGAAGGCGAGCGGTTTGCGGTGCTGACCGACATCATCGGCGACGAAGATCATCTAGGCGATATGGATTTCAAGGTGGCCGGCACCGCCACTGGCATCACCGCGTTGCAAATGGACATCAAGATCGATGGGATTACCCGCGAGATCATGGAGCAGGCGCTGGCTCAGGCGCGGGAAGGGCGGCTGCACATTCTCGGCAAGATGAGCGAGGCAATCACTCAGCCGCGGGCGGAACTGTCTGAATTTGCGCCGCGTTATACCATCATGCGGATCAACCCGGAGAAAATCCGCGACGTGATCGGCAAGGGCGGCGTCACTATCCGTTCGATCACCGAGGAAACCGGGGCCACCATCGACATTACCGATGATGGCGTGATCAAGATTGCCTCAGTAGACAAGCGGGCTGGCGATGAGGCCCGCCGCCGGATTGAGCAACTGACCTCCGATGTCGAATCCGGGCAGATCTATGAGGGCAAAGTGGTGCGGCTCATGGATTTCGGCGCGTTCGTGGCGATTATGCCGGGCCGCGATGGGATGGTGCATATCTCGCAGATTTCCGAGGAGCGTGTGGAGGCCGTCGGCGACAAGCTGAATGTGGGCGATGTGGTCAGAGTGCGGGTGATGGAAGTGGACAAGCAGGGCCGTATCCGCCTGACCATGAAGGGTCTCTGAACGCTGAAAGCGGCCATGCCGGTTTGCCTTGGCGTTGTCGCTTCGCGTATAGTTTCCAGTCTTGCCGCCAAGGACCGGGCGGTGTTTCGGAGAGGTGGCCGAGCGGTCGAAGGCGCAGCACTGGAAATGCTGTTTAGGGGTAACTCTAACGAGGGTTCGAATCCCTCTCTCTCCGCCAAATTATAATCCATTGCAATTTATAGCGAAGTTTACAGCCCGCCACGCGCGGGTTTTTTAATGCTCCGATCATTTCAATAGCCCTTTTATAGCGTTTACCGATAGATTTTGTCTTTATTCGTCATTCCCGCGAAAGTGGGTATTGTCCGCATCATGGTTCATATCACAGGAAAATTTGGAGGGGACAAGACCTTGGCGATGGTGGCTCGTTACAGCCACCCGTCGGGAAAGCATATCGCCAGTGCCATGAACCGGCTCTCCGAACGGGTTACGCAGGAATTACGCAGGGCATAAAAAAAGCCTTGCCGGAATTCCGCCAAGGCATTGATTATTCTGGTGCCGGAAACAGGAATCGAACCTGCGACCTACTAATTACGAATCAGTTGCTCTACCGACTGAGCTATTCCGGCCTGTTGCCAACAAGGGCGTTCACTATAGCCAACTTGAATCCGGTCCACAAGGTTCCCGGATGGCCGCGAGCGCCATCGACTGTTTAGCCATCCTTGATGAACTGGCGAATGGCCGAAAGATGACGGCGGCTGACTTCCAACTGGTCGGGAATGTCATCAAACACCAGGCTTACCCTGCCATCAGCCGCTTTCTCCAAACCGGCGACGTGTACCACCATTGCCAGCGCATTGCGATGAACTCGCACCACCCGGGAACCGAGATCCTGTTCCAGCATTTTCAATGATTCTTCGATCAGCGCCTCGCCGTGGCGGTGCCGAACGGTGACGTACTTCAGATCGGCCTGAAAATAGAACACATCCACGAAGGGGATCAGCTCCAGCCGCACCCCCAGCCGCGCCCGGATATGGGTATGGCTGGTCGCTGTCGGCTCGGCCGCCAGGTTCGCCAACTGGGCCCGGTTGATCCGGCTGGCGGTGGCGAGCGCCTGCTCCAGCCGTTCCCGGCGGACCGGCTTGAGCAGATAGGCGACTGCCTGCGCCTCAAAGGCTTCCAGCGCATATTGGTGGTAAGCCGTGGTGAAAATGATCGCGGGAGGGCGAGCCAGATCCGCCAGTTGCTGCGCAATCTCCAGCCCGCTTAGCCCAGGCATCTGAATATCCAGCAACACAATATCGGGATTCAAGCTGCTCGCCAGCCGCAAGGCCTCAGCGCCATTGCCGGCCTCACCACAGGGTTCATGATCCGGCAGCCGATTGAGCAAATCCCGCAACCGGTCACGGGCTGGCGGTTCATCATCGACGATCAGCACGTTCATCGCCGCTGTCGGCTTAACCGGGCTGCAACGGGGCCGGTTTCAGCGCTACCGCGCCAAACGGCGGCAAATCCAGCACGATGGAGAAGGCAAAGCCGTGGCTGGAAAACTCCTCGGCGCGAATCGTGCCCCCCGGCAAGGTCATCCCGGAGCCACCATAGTCGCGGGCGTCGCTGTTCAATAATTCCCGATAGGCCACCGGATAGGGGACGCCGATCCGGTAATTCAGATGCGGTTGGTCAGAGAAATTCAGCACCCACAGGATCGCATCGCGGGGATCGCGGGCCTTGCGCTGAAACGCCAGCACATTGGTTTCTGCACCATTGGGGTCCACCCAGTCAAAACCCGCGCCGTGAAAGTCCATCTGGTGCAGAGCCGGTTCCCGCGCATACAGCCGGTTCAGCGCGGCCAGAAACCGCTGCAAACCCTGATGCCCCGGCTGCCGCGCCAATGCCCACTCCAGCCCGGTGTCGTGGTTCCACTCCCCGGCCTGGCCGAATTCACAGCCCATGAACAGGAGTTTTTTACCCGGATGGGCGTACATGTAGGCGTACAACACCCGCAGATTGGCGAGCTGTTCCTTTTCCGTACCCGGCATTTTGCCCAGCAGCGACTTTTTCAGATGCACCACTTCGTCATGCGACAGCGACAGGATGAAGTTCTCGCCGAAGGCGTAGGAGACGCTGAAGATCAGCTTGTCGTGGTGGTAGCGGCGATGCACCGGCGGTTTCTCCATGTAAAACAGCACGTCGTGCATCCAGCCCATGTTCCACTTGAAACCGAAACCCAGTCCGCCGGCGTCGGTCGGGCGCGACACGTTCGGCCAGGCGGTCGATTCCTCGGCGATCATCAGGACTCCGGGGAAACGGGCATGAACCACCGCGTTGGTGTGCTTGATGAACTCAATCGCCTCCAGATTCTCGTTGCCGCCGTATTGATTCGGAATCCAGTCCTTCTTGGAATAATCCAGATACAGCATCGACGCCACCGCATCGACCCGCAGCCCGTCGAAATGGAAAGTATCCAGCCAGTACAGGGCGTTGGCGATCAGGAAATTTTCGACCTCGTGGCGGCCATAGTTGAAGATCAGCGTACCCCAGTCGGGATGTTCGCCTTGACGCGGGTCGGCATGTTCATAAACACAAGTGCCGTCGAACCAGGCCATCGCGTGGGCATCCTTGGGAAAATGCGCCGGCACCCAGTCCAGAATGACGCCGATACCGTTCTGGTGGCAGCGGTCAATCAGCTCCATCAGGTCTTCCGGGCGACCGTAGCGGGCCGTCGGGGCGTAGAAATTGGAAATCTGGTAGCCCCACGACGGCCCGTAGGGATGCTCGGCCAGCGGCAAAAACTCGATGTGGGTAAAGCCCATCTCCCGCACATAGGGAATGAGCTGATCGGCCAGTTCCCGGTAGGACAGGAACTCGCCATCCGGCCTGCGCCGCCACGATCCGGCATGTACCTCGTAAATCGACACTGCACGGCCCCAGGCATTGGTTCGCGCCCGTTGCTGCATCCAGTCGCCGTCGTGCCAGACATGCTTGCCGGCCCGGTCGTAGACCACGCTGGCGGTGCCGGGCGGCACTTCGGTATAAAAAGCGACCGGATCGATTTTCAAAAAGATATTGCCGTTACGGGCCAGGATTTCAAACTTGTACAGCTCGCCTTCATTCAGATCGGGAAGAAACAGTTCCCAAATCCCGGAGCCAGGCCGCAGCCGCATCGGATGACGGCGGCCATCCCAGTGGTTAAACGTCCCGACCACGCTGACCCGCTGGGCATTCGGTGCCCACACCGCAAAGTTGATCCCGTGCAAGCCGTCGGTCTGGCAGGGATGAGCGCCGAGGTTCTCGTAAATCTGGTAATGATTGCCCTCGGCAAACAGGTGGCAATCCTGATCGCTGAGGATCGAAAAGCGCAGCGCGTAGGGATCGACAAAGGTGTGGTTGTGGCCGTGTTCAGTGGCGTTGATCCGGTAACGCAAGGTATTCGGATCAGCAGCGACAATGGCCTCGAACAGCCCGGCGTGGGTCGGTTGCAGCGGATAGAGCAAGTACGGGCGGTCATCGCGGACCAGCACCGGATTTTCGGCCCCCGGCAACAGGGCGCGAACCACACTCAACCCCGGTTCAGTCAGCGGATGCGGCCCCAGTAAAGTATGTGGATGGACATGCCGACCTTCAATCAGCGCCATGCTATCGGTCGGACTGAGCAGCGGCGTCGTTGCTTCGTCGCGCAGCAGGAAGCGTAATCCCGCCGCCAGTGGTTCCCGTTCCAACCGGGCGGCATAAGTCCGAACATCAGTCCGCAACGCATCAACGTGATAAATCTGCTGCCAGAACCGGGCGTTGGCCGTCAAAAAATTTCGCACTTCGGGCCGGTTCAAGTCGAAAGCCAGCAACCCCGGCTGTTCAGGCACGTCGGCGTCATAAATCCGGGTGCCGTCAAACCAGCTCAATTCCTGACCTTCACGGGGAATAAGCGGCGGAATCCAGGCGAAAATCACCCCGATGTGGTGCTGGTGGCAGGCATCGATGAACGCCATCAACTCCTGCGGCTGGCCGTAGCGTGGATTGGGCGCAAAGTAGCTGGCGACCGTTTCGTCCGGCGCCCAGAACGACACTTCAACATGAGTGGATTTCTGCTCCAGCAGTGTCGGTAATACCCGCTCTTGCCACTGACCATAACCGCAGGTCGCGTTGAGCGTAACCTGGTGAATGGCAACCGGCAGGTCCCAGCCCGGTTGTTCCAGCGCCCGCGCTTGCCAGGCGGCATCGCCCCAAGCGTGGCTGTGGACCAGATCGCAGGTGAACGCGGCGGTTTTGGGATAAACCTCAGTCTGCAACGCTAGCGGATCGGTCTTGAGAAACACCGCGCCTTCGCCATTGCGGATTTCGTATTTGTACAGTTCGCCCAGGCCGAGACCGGGGATAAAAATCTCCCAGACCCCGGACTCATGCCGCTCCAGCGGATGGCGACGGCCATCCCACTGGTTAAAGGTCCCGACCACGCTGACCCGGCTGGCATTTGGCGCCCACAGGGTGAAATTGATCCCCGGCTGGCCGTGCTTGATTTGCGCCTGCGCTCCGATTTGGCTGCACAGGTTCGCCAGCGTTCCCTGTTGCAGCGCCTGACCGTTAGCGTCGCTGAAGATCGGTTCGTGAATGGCGTAAGGATCGGGGCCAGTTATAGTCTGGCCGGCGGGGTTGGCGATTCGCAATTGATAGTCCAGTTGCTTGATCCCCGGTAGCTGCAACGCGAACAGTCCATCAGGATGCAGCCGCTGCATCTCGCGCGGGCCGGTTCCGTCGGCGGGTACGATCCAGGCGCGGGCAATGCCGGGCAGAAAGGCCCGAATCGTCAACGCCCGATCGCGTTCGGAATAATGAGGCCCCAGAACCGCATAAGGGGCGCTATGACGCAATTCGATGATTTTTTGAAGATTTTCTTCCAGCATTGCCCTTGCCTTTTGAGAGTGCGCCGCTTGTGCCGCAAGCTGATTAACATAACAAATTTACCGGTTTATGTAGACAGCGGAATGCCGGTCGAGCGGGTGAATCGGGAGCGCTGAAACGATCAAGGGCGGCGTTCCAATGAACGCCGCCCCTGCTTAAGCGGATGATTTCAACTCCGGCGCAATTATTTGGTTCGTAAATTTTTCTGTAACCGAAACCGGGGCAAAAACTGGCTGAGCGTTATCAACCCGACGGGTAGCCCAGCCGCCGCTGGGCGTCACGCCGGGCTTCATGCTCAAATGCCGATGCGAAGTCATCGAGTTCGTTGGTGGGCAGACCGACCGCCGCGCTGCGCGCTTCAGTACGCCAATCGGTGACGGCGACGTACACCTCCGCCAGCACCTGGAGTGCGGCGTCTGGGGTCAAGCTGAAATAGGCCGCGGCCTCCATCAGCATCGCCAGTGAATCAATAGGTCCAGTATCGGGAGACAGCCAGGTCTTGGATTCGCGGTCCTTGTCCGGGAACGGATTCAGATCGAAAGCCGGGGCCAGCCGCCACTGCCCGTAACCGACCGACAGAAATCCGTGGTTTTGCAGGTGGTCGTCGACATTGGTGATGAGCAGATTGAACACCAGTCGCCGCCACAGTTGCTGAACATCTGGCGTGGGCGATGCGCAGTAGGTGCGGATGGCGTCGGCGATCTCGAAGTAGGAATGGTCATGCTCCCGGGACGCCTGTAGCAGCGAAGCCGCCGACCAGTAATGAATCCGGCCCTGATCCGGCGTGCGGTCGAACCGTGTAATGACGGCGACCGGAGTAGGGTCCAGTTCAACGATCCGTGCCGTGGCGGCCTCGATGCCGGCCCGGGTGGCAAGACGCAGGGCCAGGACTTCACCCCGGGTGACGCTGCGGGAATCGTTGACGCTCGGAAACTTCCCAATAGCCAATGTCCCGTTCTCATCGAGAACCGTACATTTCGGGCGCATTCCGCCCAAGGAGGTCCCTTTACCTTGCAGGTATTGGAGATCTTCTTCGGTGTCCTGACCGGTTTCCACCGCCCGGCTGGCATCACAGAGACGCCGTAATTCGATGAGCGGCGGCGCAGCCCGTTCGCCTTTCGCCACCGAGCGCAGATACTGACCATCGGCATCGCGCAACCGCAGTGCGCCAATCCGGCTGAAGTCATCGACGGCCGTCAGGTAGTCCAGTTCAGTCAAGGCAGCCAGCCTGGGATTATTCCGGCGCAACTTGGCGTGCGCTCGGGCAATGACGCGCCGCCCCCAGGCATCCGGCTCGGTATCGGCCAGGGCCAGGTGGAACACCGAATCAACCCTGGATGGCGCCCGGCGTGGTTGGTGGCCAGCGATCAGGGGCAGGTCCGGCGACACGGCAAAGTGGGCAGGGTCGTCCAGCCAATCGGCGTTGTAGGCGAAAACCGTGTACTCGCGAGGCCCTTGCTTCACGTAGGTGAGGCGGCCAACTGAAAGGCCCACCTTCCCAATAGCGACCTCGACCTGTTCCTTGATGTGATGTACGGGCTTCACAGCGCCCCCGCGTCAGGCGTTGGCTTGCGGGTGCGGATACGTTGCGGGAGTTGGTCATCCATCAGCGCGAGGCCAATGGCATCCTCCGCGGTATCCAGAAGGTTCGCGAGTCGTTCAATTTCGCCGAAGACGTGGAGCGCCCGGGCAATGAAGTGAATGGGCACTCGTAGATCGCCGTTCTCCAACCGCTTCACGGTTGATACCGACGCGCCAATGCGCTCGGCCAGCGACGCTTGGGAAATGCGTCGGCGCCGTCGGGCCAGGGCTACGTCAGCGCCCAGTTTCTCGATGGCGCGTCGAACCGGCGGCGGGACAGGCAGCGGGTTTATTCTAAGGTTCTCTTGAGAACTCTTATCAACTTTATTAGCTTCCATGGAAGCTATAATACTATCACTACTGCGTGATGTTCACTACAAATCTGCAGGATTACCAAAAATTGAGGAAAGTCGACGGTTGACCAGTTAGGGCAGCCAGACAGTTACGGTTGCAGTGGAAAAAATTTTTTCGAGGGTAATCTTGTTTTCGATCTGAACCAAGGCTACACTTTTTCAAGACTCGCAAACTTCGTTTTTTGAGACAACCACTGATTAACTTAAGGGGAATTTATGTACGTTCAGTTGTGCGATGAAACCAAGAATCTGATAGGTGAAACCTTGGGAAAGATCGAAAACCAAAGTTTCTCTGATAAGCTCAAGAGACGGATGCTGAAGAGCATGGGAGAGTCGAGTTATAAGATTCCAGGAATTGCTCGCTCCTGAGAAGCGTAAGCTGGTGTTTATAGGCCAAGTGGGTTCTGGAAAAACCACGGCGCTTTGTCATTTGTTAGGGCTTAATTACTGGAAAAAAGAAGGTCAAAAAGAGGGGTATAGAGAATTACTAACGACCGGAGCGGGAGGAGTAACACTTTGTCGAGTTATTATTAAATTTTCCAAGCACCCCTACATCAAGATAACGCCTGAGGAAGAATCGGTGGTGGAAGGTTGGTTAGAAGAACTTGCTGAATATGCAGTAGGACAGGCGAGGAATATTAAAGACAATCCTCCGCCAAATTTACCGGCTGAAATGCGTCGTGCCTTATCCAATATGACGGGATATTATCTTCCAGAATATGACAAGAAACCAGCGCTTATGGATAAAGCGGCTGAGATTGTTCAACGTGTTGGTAAAGTTAGCGATGACTTCGAAGAATCCGATTCGGCGATAGAAGAACTTTTTCAGTTTATTTTAGGAGCTGCTAATCTATCTGGGCGTAAAACCCATATTTTTAGCTATGAAGGAACAGAGGATTGGGATGAGCAAGCGGAATGGCTTAATGGCCTTTTCGAGGACATTAATTTAATGTCGCGAAAAGAAATACCGTTTCCAAAGTTGATCGAGGTTGGTGTCCCGAAAATTCGTCCAGAGATTTTAGATCATTTTGATGAATTCATTGATACCAAAGGGTTACTCACGCAGGACGGTCAGATTAAAGAGGCAGAAGATTTGCTGGTTCGGCCTGATACAGTAGCGGCGTTTTGTTCGCCATTTGTTAATGCCCCTGAATCGAGTGTTCGCAAGGCACTGGAGTACTATATTGGTCAAGATCCAGAGCATCGCAAAGATCAATACCTCTTGATGGTCCTGCCACGTAATGGCGTACCAGAAGAAGTAATCGGTGTGAAGGGTCCGGTTGGAGATTTTGCTGAAGGATGCAAGATCAAGATCGGTGGACAAATTCAGCCTACTCTTGGAGAGGTTCTTCATATCGCACCTGATGACACTTATGAAAATGGAATTCAGCCAAACGTATTTATGTACAGTGCCAAAAAGTACTTGAATAATAAGGTTCCAATTCGCAATAGACAACCTTTGTGGAAAGATAATGGTGATAGGGAGGAAGGAGAGGAAAAAGAGACTAATGATTCTTACTCCAATTTTGTGTTTGATAAGATCATTGCCAGCATTGAAACCCGGAAAAAACGACTAGGAACTGAAGTAGAGAAAATCAAAGAAAAACTAAAAGACATTCGTGGATTGCTTTTGCTAAGCGCCGAAGAAGAAAGGGCTATTGAGCGGCTGGAGGATGATATTCAAGAAATACCCTCCTTGAAACCGGCATATGATCTCTGGTTTGAAAATAATGAAATATTAACGCCCCCTTACCTTACGTTGGATCGACAGGGCGGTTTTTCGGAAATCTTGGGTAACATCGGTCTGAGTTTGATCTATGAAGATGATGCTCACAAATCGCGGTTCCATGCTTTAACTGTACGGGCGTTTTGTAAGCATCAGGGAGTTCATAGTGGCGTTGCGGGTCCTTATGATTTTTATGCTCGGTCGGAGAAATTTACCCAAGAACTGGTTGATGAACCATTCAAAAAGCGAGTAGGTGAATTGAAGAATTGCTTAGTTAGGGTTTGCGAGGATTTTAAGACTCCATTGTTGAAAGAAATTCTTAGCGAGCAATTCCAAGTATTAGACGATGCTAAAAAGCTGTACTTAGAGGTATTGAAAGCTAGGGTCCGCGAAGAAGTTGAAAACCGGGTCGGGGAAGATGAGTGGAATGAAGCCTTCGATTTCCGAGGCACTGCTCTAACTGTGAAACGTATAGATTTTATTATGAGGCAGTTGGCTAATAATTTCTTCGAGAGGCAAGTAGCTACTGTTTTCCAAGAAAAAATTACCCAACCACTAATTGAGTTTTTTAGCCGAAATGGGAATTAATTAATGAAAGCCTACCTACTAACATTAGCTAAGCTATTTGGTGGGTAGGTTACATGATTTATGCAGGAGAGCAGTTATGCGTTTTTTGGAAGAAATCTATCAACGATTTTCGACATCGCCTATTGGACCAGAGGAGAAAGTACGTCAGACTTTGTTTGAATTCTTAAAAGCTCATCTTAACCCTCGATTTCTAGAGATACTTCTCGAAAATAGACATCGGGATATAGTTATTAGAAGGCGACAAGATAATACAGATATTTTCATTATAGAACTTAAAAGAGAAGGATTTTTCATTTATAGAAATGCTGACGTATACAATCAGTTAAGATGTTATCTCAGGAGAAAATATCCACCTTACCATGGCGCATTGTTTAATTTAGATGATTTAATTTTGTTATCTCATCCTAGTAGAGAGCAGTATCCTTTGGGAAGGAGATTAGACAATATAGAGAAATTGATTGTAGCGATTCATGACGCAGCCAATGAAGAAACCGTACCGATTAACAATGCTCGACGCAGATAAAAAATTTCTGCATTGACGACCGAACTACCTGACCTAACTGATAACCACTTGCAGCTAAATTTTGCTCCAACCACGAACGCGAAGCGTATCTCCACGGGAATGGTCCATCGCTCAGATTACGGTAGCGAATCGTGAAGTGAGAAACAAAAAAGTTGTTGCCAAACGGATTGCCAGACTCCACTACCAACACCCCGCCTGGATTCAGTAACTGGTGAATCCGGCGCAACCCGGTCAGCGTCGACTGCTCATCGCCGAAGATCCCCAAACCATTCCCCATCAGCAATACCAGATCAAAGCGTAAATCGTCGGGGACATCGGCAAAGGACTCCCGGAACATCGCCGACGGAAATCGCGCTGCGCAGTACTGGCGCAAATCGTTCGCTTTTTCAACGCCTACCAGTTGCGCCGCTGGCTGTTGCCGCCGAACAAAATCCAGATGTCGTCCCACGCCGCAGCCCACATCCAGCACCGTTGGTGCAGGCCGATCCCGCAACAACCCAGTCAGTAGCGTTTCCTCCTCCGGGCGAAGTTGCAGGAAATCCTGGCATGAACAATCCAGTCCTGGCCCATTCATCATCTCCAACCGAAACTGAATATCTCGGGTTGGGTGTTGCAACTGTCCCAGCATCGCCGTGGCAAAAGCATCCATCGAAATTCTCCAGACATTGGCAGCAAGCCTTTTATGTGGTCATATCAGGATTTTACATACCGGTACATGGCGCAATGGATTCCCCTATCGTTGCCGCCAATTTTTTGATCAAGCCAGGATGATAAAAAATACCTTGTGATTGCATAGCCAGTACATTTTCAGTAAAGGAATCAATCCAGCCCGCCTGTTTGGCCTTGAGTAATACTCCTAAAGTGCCAACCACTTTTAGACCAAGATATTCAGCGACATTCCTGCCGATTTTTTCGTCAATAACCACCCAGTCAGCTTGATATTTAATGGCCATATCCAAAGTGTGTTTTTCACCTTTATCCAGCGCCAGTAATAGCGTCGGATGAATTAACGATGAAGCATCGACAGTTTCTATCCAAGGTAGCTTGGCCAAGTCTGGAACACGAATACGATGACCTGCGCGACATTCATCGACGACTTGTTGAACAACATGAATTCTCTCAAAAAGACGAGGCAACAAGCTCAGTTGGTCGATGCTGGCCAATGCAATAAACGGCGTAGTATTTGAAAAAATGATCATAATAACGCAGTTTCACGGTTGTAATCATCAGTGGAATCTTCCAGAAGCTTTGCACCAGCCCGCATAGCGAGAAAGAGAAATTCGGCGCGTGATATTTCCAGCCAAGAAGCAGCGGTTCCTGAAGATAATTTACCTTCCTTGAACAGACTAATAGCCGCTTGGTATTTGAGGTATTCCGCAAAATTCTCGGCATTAAGATGAAGGTTCAGTAGAATTTCCGCGGGACAATGAATTTGTAGGGTCTGCTGCATCAGAATTTACCTCAAATAGAGTGTTTACTTACATCATGAACCATAGCCCTCACAACCTGAAATAGCGCTGCGAGAAAATAATAACACTTCACGGTTCTCTCATTCAAACCGCCTCTGCCATTCCGCCTACCAGAACCCGTTCCAGCAAGGCTCCCAGTTGGGCGGCCAATTCAGGAACCGGCACATTAGCGACGGCATCCGGATAGTACTCGGTGACATGTTCGGTATCCGGCCCCAACCCGATCCCGATCAGATTTAAACCGGGTTCCTCGCATAAGGTTGCAATGGCGCGACGCAAGTCGCTTTCATCGGAGCGCCGACCTTCCGGCAGACCATCGCTGATCACGATGAGTATATGGTCGCTGGCCGCTTGCATCAGCAACTGTTCCGCCGCCGCCAACAGACAGGGGCCATCGTCATTATGCTGACTGCGATTATGCCCGCCGGGCCGGCTATTGCTGACTTCCTGGGGCATGGTTTCCAGCGTCTGCCGCCGTTCTGCATCCAGTGGATCGTGAAAGTCCAGCAACGGGATCAACTCGTCCTGAAAGCCGGCCACCGCCAGCGGTACGCCCAGCCGATGCAGGGTCTCGACCATCAGCACCGTCCCCAGCAATGCCGCCTCGCTCTTGGGACCCTGCATTGAACCGGACAAGTCCACCAGCAGGAACACCGCCGCATCATGCCGATCCGGGATGCTCTTGCGTCGCCACAGTTGATGATAACGGCGGGCGTCCGCCGCAAAATCCATCACCCGCCGCAGGTCAATGCGATAGCCGCTGGGATAACCGGCGCGGTCGTGAAGCCGGCGGCGCGGCTGGAGGATGTACTCGATCTGTCCTGTCAAAGCGTCGATTTGTGCAGCAATGCGGAGTCGCGCCCGTTCATAATCATTAGCAACCGGCGGCAATTGAACGCGAGTGCGTGGACCGGGCGGGGGTTTATCCACCAACGCGCATTCTCGGATTGGCGGCGGCGGACCCGGACGTTGGCGTTGCCCGGTGGCTTCCGCCAGCATCAGATAGAGCAGATCCGCCGCCAGCCGCTGTCCAGCTAGACCGGTTTCGCTCGCTGGCGCTACCGGAGGAGCCGCCAGCACCGTCAACACTAACCGGGTTGCGGCAGCGGAGTCGGGTTGGTCGCGAATCGCGCCAGCTTGCCGCCAAGCAGCGCGATCCGCCCGCAGGCCCGCCGCCAAGCGCTGGACATCGCCCTCCAATAACCGCAACGCGGTCGGGACGATCTGGCGATGTGCCAGTTCACCAGCTTGCCAGGCGTGATGCTGAACGCCTTGTTCCCAACGACTGGGCCAGGTGCGGATGCGGATCGGAGCCAGTAGCCGAGGCCAAATCTGCTGGGGGTAGGTCTCAAACAAGGCGGGGTCAAGGTCGTTCGCATCCAGAGAAGTGGGCGGCAGCGTATCCTCGGCATAGCGGCGGCGATCCGTTCGGGTCGCGGCCAGCGCAGCGGCAATGGCTGGCGGCACAGCGAATGCCGGCGCTGCTGCTTGCCAATCCAGCGCCCATTCCCGGGCGCATTCCAGCGCAAATCGCAGAAAATCCGGCAACCCGGCGGGCTGCGGCTCCGGTTGCAGGGCCGTGGCGCGATCCACTTCACCGAACCAGTCGCGGCAACCGGGATAGCGTTGCGCCATCCAGCATTCAACGCGGGGATCTTCGATGGCGTTGAGCAGTTGGAGCAAAGCCCGTTCGGTCAACCCGGAATGTTGAGCCACTGGCAAATGTTCCGGCGGGGTAAACAGGGAGTAGCGGCTGATCAGGGCGTGGCCGGCCTCATGGGCGAGGATGCCAGCGCAATAGCCGGTGCCTTGCTCCGCTAAATCTCTGGTAGCGACCTGGATCACCCGGCGCACTGGATCGTAGGCCCATTGTTCGGTCAAGGTCGCTTCAACCTGGATTTGCGCGTCGTAACAGAGGCCGGCAGCCAGCGCGTTGAGTTGCCGGACCTGATTGGAAATGGTGGTCGTCGTCATGGATTGCTCCTCAGTGCGGAAAAGCTCGAACCACCCCGGCGCTCACTCGCCACTCCTCCTTTTCCAGGGAGGGGAGTTTGCGGGGAATTTTCAGAGGGCGGGAGCGAAGCCAGCGGCGGCCAGCAGTTGCAACACGGTCTGCTGATCTTCGCCGGCGGTGACGCGGCTCAGGTAGTAGCGATGAATCGCGGTACGCAGGGCCTGATCCGGGTCGGTCTGGCCGACCGCCGGGGCGCGGGCGAGGTAATCCAGGACGCTGAGCAGGTCGCGCCGGGTGAACACATAGCGTTCCCGCCGCCGGGCGCCAAGCCGAGCTGGCCCGTCGCCCTGACCGGTGGCGTGTTCCAAGGCAACGTGAAACCGGGTCAGGGCGCTCAGACGCGGTGCAAATTCGGGGGTATTCAAGGCCGGGTGCGAGGGCTGGCCTTGCTCGGCGCGGTAGCGCTGACCGAGTACGACGGTTTCCGGTTGCGCCCCGGAAGCTAGAAACCGGGCCATAGCCAGATACTCGCGCTCGCCCGGTTTGGGCGCTTGCCGGAAGGCTTGCCAGCGGTTGCGATAGGCCGGGCTGAGGGTCGAGCGGCCCGCATATTCCGCCGGATTCATGGTGGCGAACACCCGAAAGTCGGCATGAATCGGTTCGCCGCCATTGCCGTAAACCCGGTAGTCGTGTTCGGTCAGCACCAGGGTCGGCTCCCGCTCCAGCACCGAGTTCAACCGTTCCACGATCTGCGGTTCGGCCAGATTGAGTTCGTCGAGGATGATCCACCAGCCTTGACGCAGCGCCTCGACGACGGGGCCATCCTGCCAGCGCCAAGGGTGGCTACGCATCCGCTCGTTCGCCATGACCTGCTGCACCTCAGCGCGACCCAGCGCCCGCTGTTCCTGGGCGGCGCGGTTGAGAATCAGCCGGGTTTCCGGCTCCAGCAATTCCTCGACTTCGCGCAGTTCTTCCGGCGACACCGGTAGATCGGTTTCCAGCGCCCGCGGCACATAGCGCCCGACCAGTTCGCCGGTATCGGTCTGGCCGTTCAGGTTGATGCGGATCACCGGCTGATTGAGCAGGGCGGCCAGATACAGAATGGCGCTGGTTTTGGAGGTGCTGGTTTCGCCTTCGAGCAGGCACGGCTCGCCGAGGGCGACGCTGGCGGCGATATGCGCCAGGGTTTCGGCGGTAATTGGATCAAGGCAATAGTGGACAAACGCCGCCGGGGAAGGGGCCAGCGCGTGGTGCGGGCCAGACCGGCGCGGCAGGGTGATTTCGCCAATGCGGACGGCGCTGGCAGTGATGTTGACCAAGGGGCGGGGGGCGGGGCCGACCGGTTCCCGGAACCAGGCGATGGGTTGCGGTGTGGCGACGTTTCGGCGACGGCTGGGCGGGCGGTCAGGTGAGTCCGGCAGATAAACCCAGATGTCGTGGTCGTTGGGTGGCCAACACCTGGTGAGTTCGGGTTCAAACCCGGTGTGTTCCTGGACCTTGGCGCGGATTCGTTCGATCAGCTCGGCGGGCGCGCCACCGTACTGGATGTTGGGTTCACCGATATGCCGTTCCCGTTGGCTTTCACAGCGGGTCAATCCCCAAGTGCGAAACTCTTCCAACAGGGTTTCCACCCGATCCGGGTGGCGTGTATGGATCTGCAACCGATACGGCAGGGCGGTGGGTCGGCTACCGTCGGCGATTCCGGTGACCGGGCAATCGATTCTGATTTTGACGGCGGCGCGATCTTCATCGCCCTCTTCTTCGCTCAAGGTATAACGCGGCAGAGCGCCGAGATCAGTCATGGCACGGTGCAGGGCTGGGCGAATTTGCGCGGCGACTTCCGGTTGTGACTGGGCGGCGTTCCAGACCACGCGGAAACCAACCAAAGCGGTGTCGTCGTCATCATCCAAATCGGCAATGATTTGATCGATTTCGGCCTCCATCTCATCATCGTCGGCGGCGGTTGTTCCGGGGTCGATGGCCTCATCTTCGGGGAGATCCGGCGCTCCTAGCGCCCAATCGATCTCGTCTTTCTCCTCCTCAGCGGCGATCAATTCCGCCACGGTAGGCAACCGATGCGCTTCACTCGCGGCGGTGGAGCGGATTTCCACCGACTTGAACCCCATCGCTCGCAATGAGGCGGCCAGTTCCTGAACGGCGGGATGCTGGTCCTGATCGGTACGAATGGCGATCTCGAAGCGTTCCCGATCGGGGCCGTCATAGGGCGGGCGACGACGCTCGGCGCAGGCGGTGAGGGGCAGGACCAGTTGCGCCTGGCGGCAGGCGGATTCACCGTCGTCATCCACATCGAGCGGATAGCGGATGGGATCGACGCCGCGCCGGGCGATGATCTGTTGCGCCCGCACCTGCAACCGGGTTGCTGCCGGAGTATTGGCCAGCGGGCCGGGTTTAACCCGCAGTTTGGCTTGAATGGCGGCTCGCGGCGGCAAGGCTTCAATGGCGATGTCGCTGAACCCGTCCTCGCGCAATTGCTGCGAGAGTTCATGGGCAGCGGCGAGATCGTCGCTACGAATCAGCACCCGGAAGCGCTGCGCCAGCGGGGTAGCCGAGGGGTCTTTGGCGCGGATGAAGATGTCCTGGTCGCTGTCTTCCCATTCCTTGTTTTCGGTCAAGCTCAGGCCGTGTGGCTGGAGCAGCCATTGAATGATGTGGCGGGCTAATGGGGAAGCGCCGCCGTATTGCATCTGATTATTCTCCTGGGGGCCGTAGTGTTCCTCCAGCGAGTCGATATTGAAATCCAGCGCGGACAAGCCGTTACGCAGAGTGTCGGTCAGAGTGGGCGAGTCGCTGTGGATATGCAGATTCCAGTGGCCGAACGGGCGGCTGTCGCCCAGATGCAACTCGGCATCGACCCCGCCGGGAAGCTCGGCATCGGGGATGATCGGCGGCTGAAAGGGCTGAATCCGGTTCAGCAGGTCTTGCATATCGCCGGGGAGAACGCCCGATCTCAGCCGCAGCTCGTAGGTTTCGGTAGGACGGTTCAGCCGTTGCACCTGATAACCGCCCGGTTGCCGCAGGCGGTCAGCGAGCGACCGGGCGATGGTCGAGTGGGCGGAAATAACCCGGATGAACTGGGTTGGGGCGGATGATGACAGGGTGGGAGTACGCTTGGCCATGATCGAATCTCCTGTGTTGAATATCTTGATCCTGAACTGTAGAATGGTAGTATGTGCCGCTACCTACCAATGATGGTAGTTGTACTACCCACCAATAGCGTTGGTTGTAGTGCCGCCAAAATTTGGCGATGTCACTACCAACAAAGCAATCAGGCCACACAACCTAATGTCTTGTCAAGGGCGGAAATCATGATCAAAAAAGATATTGAAAATAAAGAAAAAATCAGCGTTAGAGATCGGATCATCAATACGGCTATCAGCCTCTTCTATGAAGAGGGTTTCAATGAAACGTCCTTGCGTGCTATCGCTAGAAAGGCGGGAACCAGCGAAACCGGTATTTTGCGGGTGTTTGAATCAAAACTTGACATCCTGCTGGCTGTTTTCAATAAAGGCTATGAATTGATTATGCATGAAATACAAATCAATTTATTAAAAAAAGGGCTTTCTATAGAGCAAGAAGAGGTTATTCCTGTACTTATGATCATTGCTGAAACTATCCTGAATCTGGGGGAATCTGAAGATGATAGATCAAAAAATCTGCTCCTGTTGACAATCGGAGAAGCCGGTATTTCTGTTCAAAAGTACAAAGATAATCCAGAAATAGCACACAACTTTAAAGATAAAGTTATTAATTACATAGACCGACTTTTCGAGCATAGCTGTAATAGTAATATACAACCACTTGAAGCAAGGTGTTTTTTTTATGGGTTTATTGAACATGCTATTTTTGGTCGCGTTGCCAATTTGGGAAATTACAATAAAAATAATGTATTAATGATATTAAGTTGTCTGCTTGAATGCATCATTAAAAAACCAGAAACCGTTAATTATGATGACTTGGAAAGTCACGGTATATCTATTAGAGACTTGGCTGATTCGGCGAAAGCCATGATAGAATCAACCAAGCGCTTGATCAATGTTATTGAGGCAATAAAAAAATAGTTCGGAGAGTGGAAATCAAACAGACAAAGGTTGCTTGCAGATTGGCGGCTATCCTGATGATGTGCAAACGGAGAATGCGGTAGATTCCTATGGAAATACAGATTAAATCCCCTGATGCCTGTACACCAGCACAACTAAAGGGGTTCGCTGATAGGGTGCATGTCGGTGGTGAGGTGATGGAGCATGGGCTTGAGGCGCGGATTCGTCATGCCAAATTATTGGCTTTAGGCTACGAGGAATCGGAACTGGTCGGGATCGCTGCGCTGAAAAACTCGCATCCTCATTATCGCCAAGATGTATTCAAACGCGCTGTATCGCAACTTGACCCTGAACGATTCATTTTTGAATTGGGCTGGATTTATATTAACCCACAACTCAGGAGACATGGACTGTCCAAATCGATGATTGAGGCATTACTCGCTGCTGTAGAGACTACGGATATTTTTGCGACAGTGCGAGTAGATAATATCCCTATCACTCGGATCTTATCGCAGCTTGAATTTTGTAGAGAGGGTTATATTTATTCCTCACAACTCGGGCAGTATGATCTTGCACTTTTCGTTTTCTCCCCTAACCTTGAGGTTTCTCAAATGGTCAGCAAACAGGCTCTTGTTAGCGTTCTTGAAGTTCTCCGTGTCATTGAACTCAAAGCTGCACTTTCCAGTGCTGGTCTTGCTAGTTCGGGATATAAAGATGATTTGGTTGATAGGCTTGCAGTTGCAATCAGGAATGAGAACGCATCTTTTGAAGAAAATATACTGGATGTCATTGATGACATTTTTTATGAGGCAATAGCTAATGCTATTACTGAATTGAATGAAACACAACAGGACAAATTTGTTCAAATTATTCCTCAATGGTTTTCTGATAATTACCTTGGTGGAAATACCGAAGAGAAAGAAGAGGAAGAAGAGGAAGAGGAAGAGGAAGAGGAATATGCGCCCCAAGATACTAATGATGATTGTCTTGGTGAAATGGACAGCTATCGTAGCGTAAATTACAGGAATCAGTTCTTTAACGATTTGAGGTATGATCAACACCATTTTCATGAGACTCGTCCATATCAAAAAGACGCAATAGATGCTTTGGAAAAAGCACTTGATAATTATGAATGTCCTGTTGTTCTTCATGTAGCAACTGGTGGCGGTAAGACTCGTATTGCTAATGACTTTATTGTTAAGAAAATTCACCAAAGCCAGCAACCTATTCTTTGGGTTGCTAAAGATTGGCGCTTACTTCATCAAGCAGCGCTCGATCTGATTAGACGCCATGCTCACCTGAGATATGAAGCAATAACCCGTTTGGGTGGTGACGGAGCGCTTCTACATCCTTTAAGAGAAATAAATGAAGGCTTAGGAATTGTTATTTACTCTACCTTACAAACTGCAGGTCGCAGAGGTCGTTTAAGTGTCTTTACAAGAGGAAATCGCCCAAAGTTAGTCGTATATGATGAATTTCACTGGGGTCTTGAAGGGCAAACGGGCCAGCGCCTACGTAACTGGTGCAAACGCCACAAAATTCCAATTATTGGCCTAACGGCTACACCACGTTCTCCAGATGATACGAACACCTATATTGCATACAGTAAGACTTTTTCTGCATTAATAGTTGAAGAATTTTTAGCTAAACCTAAACTAGAAAATATTGGAACTAACATTGATTGGTTTCCAAAAATGATTGGTGATGACGTTTCTTCTGCATCTCTCCGTGAACTGGCTGATAGTCAAGAGCGGAATAATTTGATTGTCAATCATTACATTAAAAATGCACGACGCTACGGGAAGACACTCGTGTTCGCTTGTAATATTGATCACGCCAATAAACTTGGAAATTTATTTAATGGATGTGGGGTTGCTGTACGGGTTATACATAGCCAGATGACTCGTGGTGAGCAACAGGAAGCCATCCAAGCCTTTCTCAATAATCAAGTCCAAGTCTTGATCAACGTAGCCCAAATGACACACGGAGTAGATATTCCAGATATTAGGACAATTTTTATGTGTCGTCCTACTGCGAGCGATATATTATTTTCACAAATGATTGGTCGTGGCTGCCGACGCTATAAATTACCGGATAGTACATTCAAAACATTTTTTTACTTGGTTGAGTTTACTGATAATTTACAGCGCCATGACATTAAGCTAATTACGTCAAAAGCTTACTTTGATGGCTGCCTTGGAAGTAACGAAAATTCTTCTCGTGTAGTTGTAAAACATCCTCACGATGGAGAAATTGCTTTTGATTCGACTGGTGTTATAACTTGGATTGCGAGTGGAGTACCTGAATTGATTCGAGGTCTTTGCTATCGCCATAACCAGTCTTTTGGTATTGAGTTCGAATTTACTCATAAAGACTTTGATCCAGATGATGAAACTATGCCTAATGATTGGTGGTTTCAAATCGCCGAGCAACTTCGGCAATCGCTTCACAACAAATTGCCTTCTGGAACTGTGGCAAGCCAACTCGAAGGTGGTGATAAGCGATTTTGGAATGTCAAATTTGACCGTAGTTGTGGGTGGGAAGTGACCAGTCGTGTTTTGCGAAATCAAGATGGTTTTAATGAAGTAGTTATTGTTTGTGAAGTACTAACAGAGTGCATTAAAAAAACGGGCCTTAAGGTTAATTACCGGACTGGGACACATATTCATTTAGGCTGGTTAGGACGTACTGTAGATGAAGTTCGGCGAGCAATAGAATTAGCTCGCTTGTTTGAGCCAGCACTGGGAACACTGGTCAGTCCTTCGCGATTAATGGAATATCCTGATCAGTCTGGTGGTTATAATCCTGCTAACCCTAATTGCTACTGTCAACCCGTCTCCAGATTTTATTCAAACCAAAATTTGGAGCAGGTGCAAAATCGGGATCAGCTTTTGTCTCTTTGTAGTGTTGATGATTCCCGCTATGTGACCTTCAATATTTGCCCACTAGAGGATATTCATACTGTTGAAGTACGGATGCACAATGGCACTCACGAAGCGGATAAAATTCTGTTGTGGTTGAGTCTGTGGATGCAAATTTTATGGGCAGCCTCTCACAGCGAAAAAATTCCTCCGGTACCGGATTGTGAGGTCATCGTACCAAATGGTGATGTTCTCGATCTTGCGCGTCAATATCTTGCAGTTGACACAGACACTGCTGATGAATTTCTTGCAAAGCTACGCAGACGTAGAATGCAGGTTGTCGAACTTTGGCGGGATAAATCAGAGTTGCATTCTTGGCTTGAATACCAAAACTCTTGGCGGACGGACTTGTAATTCTATGCAGCCAGTCGATAATGATTGACAATAGAACTGACTGGTTGCCGGTTCCCGCTGAGCTTCGTCATGTAGCGAATGGAAACCATCTTTTGTCAATTACCACTGGAATCATATCGATCACTACTTTTTTAGGACTACCCGCAAGAAGAGGATAATATGCAAACCATGACGATTCTGAAACAACAAGGTCACATCCTGGTATTGATCGGTAATAACAGAGCCATCATTGACACCGGTTCGCCGTCCAGCATGTCGCCTGCGCTGTTTAATTTTCTCAATCAGCGCCAGTGTCCACCAACAAATATCATGGGCATAACACCCCAAAAGATGAGTGAGCTAGCGGGCATCCGAATAGACCTACTCATCGGCTGCGATATCTTGTCGCAACACACTATCCGTTTCCGATGGCGCGATGGTCTGCTAGACGCCGGCGATGATATTCCCGATGGCCCCATATCAGCGGAACTCGAAACACTGATGGGAATCCCTGTCTTCCCGGTGACGCTCCGAGGCCAACTAACAAAGGCGCTTTTTGACACGGGGGCGCACCTTTCATACATAGACCCAGAACTTGTCGAGAGAGAATCACCTACTGGGCAACGGAATGACTTCTATCCGTTTGTAGGCCAGTTCACCGCCCCAACCTATCGTATTACGACAGCACTGGACCATGAGTCCCTCGAAATCGAATATGGAACTCTCCCGCATAGTCTCCAAATGATGCTGGGCATGGCAATGGACGTGTCGGACTCTTCTGCCGTAATTGGGACTCAACTCCTGGAAACCTTCGATTGCACCATATCTTGGACGCGAAACAGGATTTCATGGCAAAGGAAATGAAACTGCAAACCATCGCCTTCACCGGACAGTCCAGTGAAGGCGTAAAATTCGACTTTACACAGAGGTTCTTGTGAAATATGCCTTACAACCACACATCTACATTGTGGCCCACTGACGGCGATTGCTTTTATCGTAGCCGAGACGTAAATCCTCTCCGGCAGAGTGGTCCGCATTGTGTTTCAACGGTACTTGCGATGCTCACGGCCCAGACTGCCGAGATGTTTCAAGGAAGAATAAATACGCAGGATCCAGTCTCCTGGTCATTCGCGTTATCAGAGTTTGGAATGAAACTCGCGTATTGTCCGACCGATGTTCGTAAGTTGCAATTTTACCTTTCCGAACTGATTCGATTGGACGATCTGTTCACATTAAGCTATTACTCGCCCGTTGATGGCTCAATTCTCAATGACCCGGATAAAAAGGGCTGGGTTTGCGGCTCCCATATCGTGATTCTTCACCGTTCGCAAATACTGGATCCCGCGAGTGGTCGGACTGTCAACGCGAAGGATCATCATTGCAGCAATCACTTCACAAAACGCGTATTTCGTGTCGTCCCATCAGATTGTCAGAGAGGACTATAATGGGTTGAATGACCAGAAATTCCGGGTCTCCTGGAAATATTTGTAGCGCCGTGGGATTAACCCGTTAAGGTTTTAGTCTTTAGCTGATCAATCGCATTTGCAAGCACAGGCAATAAAAAATCCACCCGGCATTGTTGATTTAATAACCCGATCAAGGCGATAGCCCAGTTCAGTCAAATTCCGCTCCAACCACGCACGCGAAGTGTATCCCCCACGGGAATGGTCCATCGATCTGATTACGGTAGCAAATCGTGAAGTGAGGGGTAGAAAAGCCGTCTCCAAACGGATTGCCTGACTCTACTATCAACACCCCGCCTGGATTCAATAACTGGTGAATCCGGCGCAACCCGGCCAGCGTCGCCTGCTCATCGCCGAAGATTCCCAATCCGTTCCCCATCAGTAACACCAAATTAAAGCGCGAATCGTCGGGGACATCGGCAAAGGATTCCCAAAACATCACCGACTGAAATCGTGCCGCGCAAGACTGGCGCAAATCGTTCGCCTTTTCAACGCCCGCCAGCACCGCCGCCTGCTGTTGTTGCCGGATAAAGTCCAGATGCCGTCCTATCCCACATCCCACATCCAGCACGGCGGGTGCCGGACCATCCGATAGCAGCGCCGTCAGCAAGGCTTGTTCTTCCAGGCGAAGGTGCAGGAAATCTCGACACGCGCAATCGACTCCTCCCCCGTTCTCCATCTGCATCCGAAAGCGGATGTCTTGAGCCGGGTTTTGCAACTGATCCAGCTTACCGGTTTATGTAGACAGCGGAATGCCGGTCAGGCAGGCGAACCGGGGGCACTAAAACGGCAAAGGGCGGCGTTCCAATGAACGCCGCCCCTGTTGAAGCGGATGGTTTGAGAATCCAGACGTAATTTATTGTGCCGGGGTTTGCGCGGGTGGTGATCCTGGCCCGCCGCCGCGCATCATCCCGTGCATGGGCCGGGTGGTGATGAAGTCATCCATGACCTTTTTCTGGGTCGGATCGAGCGCCGCGTACAAATCGCTGGCGGCCTTGGTCATCGCTTTCATGCTGGTCAGATTCTCCTCCATAGCCTGGGTCTGCTCCTCGAAGTGGGACATGGCGGTTACGTCCTTATCGCGCTTTTCTTGCCACATCTTCTTCATCGCGGTGCGGTGCGTGTCCTGGGCGGCGGTGAACGCTTTCCAGGCTGCCGTCTGGTTAGCAGTCAGCTTAAGCCGTGCTTCCAGCAGCTCCATCTGTTCGGCGTGATGCTGCTGCATCATTGCCATCCGTTGTGGTTTACCACCACCCATCATTGGGCAGTCGCCGCCGCCCATTCCGCCAGGGCCAGCAAAAACGGCAGTACCCAAGCTCAGGCCAGCGACTGTGGCGGCGATTAACAGACGTTTGCGTAGCAGATTCATCGTTCGAGTCCTCTTGGTTGTCGGGTTGCTTCAGGAGCGATTAGACACCCCGGATGTAACCATGATTTTGCCGGAACCGGAATTTTGTAACGATTTGTATCAGCCTGGTCGTCCGGCGTGAGGCGGCAAGCATCTTCGCCAAATTGCCCATCCCAGGGGGTCTCCACGGAATTGGGTTTCCCCATGCCTGCTTATCCTACCGCTTGTCAATCTCCCGCATACAGGAATCCGCCTTGAGTTGTGGAATTTATCGTAGCACGGGCATCCTGCCCGTAAGCGGAACACGGGCAGGATGCCCGTGCTACATCCACAACCGGTTTAGGAGATCTTATAGCGTGATTGCCCTGCATCCCAGCGCATTGCACAAAGCGCGTCACGCCATTTATGATAACCAGGTGCCGCAATGGCTAATTCAGGACAACAAGGATTGAAATAACAGATCATGCCCAAAACCCTCTTTGAAAAAATCTGGGAGTCGCATGTCGTTGCCGAACAGCCCAATGCCCCGGCCATTCTGTATATCGACCTGCATCTCGTCCACGAAGTGACCTCGCCCCAGGCCTTTACCGGCCTGCGCCAGCGGGGTTTAAAAATCCGTCGCCCCGAACGCACTGTGGCCACGATGGACCATTCGATCCCGACCACGCCGCTCCATGTGCCGATTGCGGATCCGCTGGCCGCCGCGCAAATCCGGCAAATGGAAACCAACGCCGACGAGTTCAGTATTACCCTGCATGGCATGGCCAGCGCCCGGCGCGGCATCGTCCATGTGATCGGCCCGGAACTCGGTCTCACCCAACCGGGCATGACCATTGTCTGCGGCGACAGCCATACCGCGACCCACGGCGCGTTTGGGGCGCTGGCTTTCGGGATCGGTACCAGCGAAGTCGAGCATGTTCTCGCCAGCCAATGCCTGCTCCAGACCCGTCCCAAGACCTGTGAAGTTCGCATCGATGGAACCCTCCCGGCGAGCGTGACCGCCAAGGACATTATTCTGGCGCTGATCGCTAAAATCGGCGTGGGCGGCGGCACCGGCTATGTCTTTGAATACACGGGCTCCACTGTTCGCGGGCTGACGATGGAACAGCGGATGACCGTCTGCAATATGTCCATCGAAGCCGGGGCGCGGGCCGGCCTGATAGGTCCCGACGACACCACCTTTGCCTATCTCAAGGGCCGCGACCACGCGCCCAAAGGCGCGGAATGGGAGCAAGCGGTGGCCCGTTGGCGAGCGCTTCCCAGCGATGAAGGCGCGACCTACGATCAGGTTATCACCCTCGATGCCGCCGCGCTGGAACCAATGATCACCTATGGCACCCATCCTGGCATGGGCATGGCTATCACCGGGCGGGTTCCCGACCCGGTCAGCCTGAGCGACGCTAACCAGAGAGCCGCACTCGGCAAGGCGCTGCGCTATATGGGTCTGCAACCCGGTCAAGCCTTGCTCGGCCAGAAAGTGGACGTGGTGTTTATCGGCAGTTGCACCAACTCGCGGATTTCCGACCTGCGGGAGGCGGCGGCGCTGCTGAAAGGCCGCAAGGTCGCTAATAATGTGCGGGTGATGGTGGTGCCCGGCTCGCAGGTGATCAAACAACAGGCGGAAGCGGAAGGTCTGGATCAGGTGTTCAAATCCGCCGGCGCAGAATGGCGTGAACCGGGATGCAGTCTCTGCATCGCGATGAATGGTGATGAAGTTCCGGCAGGGCAGTATTGCGTCAGCACTTCAAATCGGAATTTTGAAGGCCGACAGGGAAAAGGATCGCGCACCTTGCTGGCCTCGCCATTAACCGCCGCCGCGAGCGCCTTGGCCGGCGCAGTGGCTGATCCGCGCACTTTGGCCGGAGATCGCTAAGATGGCTCAATTTACTTCCCTGACTTCGCGTGTCGTCGTGCTGCCAGTCAACGACGTCGACACCGACCAGATTATCCCCGCCCGGTTTTTGAAAGCGACCGATAAAATCGGCATGGGTGACCATCTGTTTGCCGACTGGCGCTATACCGATGACGGTTCGCCCAAGCCGGATTTTATGCTGAACCAGCCCGAAGCGGTGGGCCGCCAGATTCTATTGGCGGGCGATAATTTCGGCTGCGGTTCCTCCCGCGAACATGCACCCTGGGCGCTGACCGGGTTCGGCTTCCGGGCCGTCATCAGCACCTCGTTTGCTGACATTTTCCGCAGCAACGCGCTGAAAAACGGTCTGCTGCCGATCATCGTCGATGAGTCGATCCATCAGCGGTTGTTCACTCTGGTCGGAGCCAATCCCGGTATGGAACTCAGCCTTGACCTGGCGACCCAGACGCTGTCTTTCCCCGGCGGTTCGGTCACGTTCTTCATTGACCCCTTCAACAAAACCTGCCTGCTCAATGGGGTAGACGAATTGGGTTATATCCTGAGTTTCGAGAAGAACATCGCGGCCTTTGAAGCCCGAAGATAAGCCCATGTCATCCATTCAGATTTACGACACGACCCTGCGCGACGGCACTCAGAGCGAAGGTTTTACCCTGTCCGGTCACGATAAAATCCGCGTCGCCCAGCGGCTGGACGATTTAGGCGTGGCCTTTATCGAAGGCGGCTGGCCCGGATCCAATCTCAGGGACGCCGAGTTTTTCGAGCGCGCCCGCGAAATGGAGTGGAAAACCGCGCTAATCGCCGCCTTTGGCTCGACGTGCCGGGTTAAAGGTGGCCCGGAAGATGACGCCAACCTCCGGGCACTGCTCGACGCCCAGACTCCGGTTTGCACAATTTTCGGCAAAACGTGGACGTTGCATGTTACCGATGTGTTGCTGACCACACTGGAAGACAACCTGCGGATCATCGAGCAGTCAGTGGCCTATCTGCGTACCGAAGGTCGCCGGGTCATTTATGACGCCGAGCATTTTTTCGATGGCTACCAGGCTGATCCGCAGTACGCCATTGAGACGCTTAACGCGGCGATTCGCGGCGGGGCCGAGACGGTGGTGTTCTGCGATACCAACGGCGGCACGATGCCCTGGGCACTGGAAACCATCATTCGCGAGGTCAAGCAAGCCATCCATCATCCGTTTGGTATTCATACTCATAACGACGGTGAGAGCGCGGTCATCAACGCGCTGCTGGCGGTGCGGGAAGGCGCGATCCAGGTGCAGGGCACGATCAACGGCGTCGGCGAGCGCTGCGGCAACGCGAATTTGTGTTCGGTCATAGCGAATCTGGAACTCAAGATGGGCCGTCGGTGTTTGCCGGAAGGCCGTCTGGGCAAACTGTACGAGCTGTCGCATTTTGTCGATGAAGTCGCCAACGTGACGCCCAATGATCATCTGCCTTATGTCGGCAAAAGCGCCTTTGCCCACAAAGGCGGCGTACATGTGGCGGCCATGCGCCGCTCGGCCCAGTCGTACCAGCATGTTGCGCCGGAGCGGGTCGGCAACAAGATGCGGGTCGTGGTTTCGGCGCTGTCGGGGCGGGCTAATCTGCTCAGCAAGGCCGAGGAACACGGCGTCGATGTGAGCAGCGTGGCCGATGTGGTCGGCGTACTGAACGATGTGAAGGAACTCGAAGCGCGCGGCTTTTCCTTCGAGGCCGCCGAAGCGTCGGTGGCGATGATGCTCAAGCGCCAGCAGCCGGGCTATCAGCCGCTGTTTGAACTGGTGGATTTTCTGGTCAACGTCGAACATCGCCAAGGACGCGGGATTTTTGCCGAGGCGATGGTCAAGTTGAAAGTGGGCGGGGAAGTGCTGCACACCGCCGCCGAGGGCAATGGCCCGGTGAATGCGCTGGACTTGGCGCTGCGCAAGGCGCTGATCGGGCATTACCCGGAAATTGCCTCCTTCCATCTGGCGGATTACAAAGTCCGCATTCTGGAGGGCCAGGACGGCACCGAAGCTATCACCCGGGTGTTAATTGACACCCGCAGTCCCACCCGACTTTGGAGTACCGTCGGCGCCAGCGCCAACATCATCGAAGCTTCCTGGCAGGCGCTGGTCGATGCGATGGAATATGGGCTGTCGGTCGCGCACTGAATCCCGAACATTAGTGGAGCCGTGATGAAAGCAAACATCGTTTTACTCCCCGGTGATGGCATCGGCCCGGAAGTCGTCAGTCAAGCCGTCCGGGTGCTGGACACCATCGCCGGTAAATTCCAGCATGAATTCATTTATCAGGAACGGCTGATGGGCGGCTGTTCTATCGACCGCTTCGGCTCGTCGCTGACCGACGAAACTCTGGCGGATTGCCAGGCGGCGGATGCGGTGCTGTTGGGCGCGGTCGGCGGGCCGAAATGGGATGATCCAAACGCCAAGGATCGCCCGGAACGGGGATTATTGGCCTTGCGTAAGGGTTTGGGCGTGTTCGCCAATCTGCGTCCGGTCAAGGTTCACCCGGCGCTGATCGATGCCTCGCCGCTCAAGCCGGAAAAACTCCGGGGCGTGGATATTCTGGTGATCCGCGAGTTGACTGGCGGTCTGTACTTCGGTTGGCCGAAGGGCCGGGATGTCAAGGATGGCCGGGAACGCGCCGTCGATACCCTGGAATATTACGATTATGAGATTCGCCGGGTGATGGAACTGGCGTTCAAACTGGCCCAGGGCCGCCAGCGCAAGGTCATGTCGGTGGACAAGGCCAATGTGCTGGAATCTTCGCGGCTATGGCGACAGATTGCGGTGCAGGTCGGCGCAGAAAACCCGGAGGTCGCCTTGGAACATGTGCTGGTGGATACCGCGGCCATGCGCCTGATCACCGGCCCGGCCTCGATGGATGTGATGGTTACCGAGAACATGTTTGGCGATATTCTCACCGACGAGGCTTCGGTGTTGGCCGGTTCGATGGGGATGTTGCCATCCGCCAGTCTGGGGGCCAGCCGGGTCGGCTTGTATGAACCGATTCATGGCTCCGCTCCTGATATTGCCGGCAAGGGCATCGCCAACCCGATCGGCATGATCCTGTCGACCGCGATGCTGCTGCGCCATTCGCTGGGACTGGAAACCGAAGCTGCCGCCATTGAAAAAGCAGTCGATGAAACGATTACCGCTGGAGCGCGCACCGCGGATCTCGGTGGAAAATTGGCCACCACCCAGATGGCGGATGAGATTATCCAGCGTTTGTAACAGTGCTTACAGGCCGTTGCAAAGCCTGACAGGCTCCAGGGCCACCCCAGATTAGTCGTGATTATGTAAATCAATGATGGCGTTGTCGGCGCTGTCCTGAGCGTTCTTGATCGCATCCGCACGTTCCTGGGCCAGGCAGTCCAGATACGCCTGGTTAATGTCGCCGGTGACGTATTCGCCGGTAAAGCAGGAGGCATCGAAGCGTTGCAGCGCCCGATTGCCGCGTCGCACGGCCTCTTCCAGATCAGTTAAATCCTGAAAAATTAGATAGTCAGCGCCAATCGCTTCAGCGATCTCCGCTTCGGAACGGTTATGCGCGATCAATTCGTGGGCTGCCGGCATGTCAATCCCATAGACATTCGGATAACGCACCGGCGGCGCGGCGGAGGCGAAATAGACCTTGCGAGCGCCGGCATCGCGGGCCATGCGGATGATCTCTTCCGAGGTGGTGCCGCGCACAATCGAATCGTCGACCAGCAGCACGTTTTTGCCCCGGAATTCCAGATCAATCGCATTCAGCTTCTGCCGGACCGATTTTTTGCGGATTTTCTGCCCCGGCATGATGAAGGTGCGGGCGATGTAGCGGTTCTTGATAAAGCCTTCGCGGTATTTGATGCCGAGAATCGAGGCCATTTGCAGCGCGGCGGTGCGGCTGGTGTCAGGGATCGGAATCACCACGTCAATATCCTGATCCGGCCAGAGCCGCAGAATCTTCTCGGCCAGATATTCGCCCATCCGCAATCGGGCTTTGTGGACCGAGACCTGATCGAGAATGGAATCGGGCCGGGCCAGATAGACGAACTCGAAAATGCAGGGCGAATAACAGGGATGCGCGGCGCATTGGCGAGTGTGCAACCGCCCCTGCATGTCAAACAGCACCGCCTCGCCCGGCGCGACATCACGGATCCGCTCAAAGTCCAGCACATCCAGCGCCACGCTCTCAGACGCGGCCATGTACTCCATGCCGTTCTCGGTTTCACGGCTGCCAAACACCAGCGGCCGGATGCCGTGCGGATCGCGGAACGCCACCAGCCCGACCCCGACAATCAGCACCACGGCGGCATAAGCGCCGCGCACCCGCCGATGCACCGCCGCCACCGCTGCGAAAATGTCATCCGCATCCACCGCCAGCCGGCTGCGCTGCTGCAATTCATGGGCGAAGACGTTCAGCAGGATTTCCGAATCGGAGCGGGTGTTGATATGGCGCAAGTCAGCGCGAAACAGTTCGTCCTTGAGCTGGGCGGCATTGGTCAGGTTGCCGTTATGGGCCAGGGTGATGCCGAACGGCGAGTTGACATAGAACGGCTGGGCCTCGGCGGAATCGGCGCTGCCCGCGGTCGGATAGCGGACATGGCCGATGCCGATGTCGCCATGCAGATTGCGCATATGGCGGGTACGGATCACGTCACGCACCAGACCGTTATCCTTGCGCAGGAACAGCCGGCTGTGATCACAGGTGACGATGCCGGCGGCATCCTGGCCCCGGTGCTGCAAGACGGTCAGGCCGTCAAACAGGCTTTGATTGACCGGGCCGCGCCCGGCGATGCCGATGATGCCGCACATGGGCCAAACCCTCCGCGAACGAATTCAGGGGAAGCGAATGTTCTGGGCCAGTTCCGGCGGCAGAAATCCTTGCAGCCAAACGGCACCTTCCTGGAAATGGGGCAGCAACAGCGCCTGTTGCCACCACGGATCACGGGGCAGTGGGGTCAGGCCCGCCGCCAGCACCAGTAGCATGATGACCGCCGCACCCCGCGCCGCGCCAAAGACCATCCCCAGCAGCCGGTCAGTGCCGGTCAGGCCGGTGTAATCCACCAGATACGACGCGAGAATGTTGATCAGTCCGCCAATCAGCAGGGTAGCGAGAAACAACCCACCAAAGGCGGCGGCGATCCGCAACGAGGGGATATCCAGGTAGGGGGTGAGATGCGCCGCGCCGTCTTCAGCGAACAGGAAGGCGATCGCGAAAGCGGCGATCCAGGTGGCCAGCGAGATGACTTCGCGCAATAAGCCGCGCCAGAGGCCAATCAGCATGGACAGGGCGATGACGATGATGATGAGGTAATCGGCCCAGTTCATTGGCTATCGTATCTCGCCCTGAATCGTGAATGGCTTAGGCCGCCAGGCCCAGCGTCCGCTGGTTGGAGCGAGGCATGGTAGCAGAAAGACCGGCCAGCTTGAACGACCCGGGCCTTGGCGGTCAACGCCACACCCGCACCTGATACGTCGGCCGGTCGTTGACCATAATCCGTTCTACCCCAGCCCGCACATTCTGACTGCGGTAATAGTCGCGCAAGGCGTAGGCGTTTTCCTGGAGCGCGTAACTGCCAGCGACGCTGCCACCACTGGCCGGACTGGCCGGCGTGGTTGGAGCAGCGGACGCTGGGCGGGGCGGAGTGGCTGCCGGCGCGGGACGCAGTGCCGTTTCAGTGCGGGAAACCAGTTCAATCTTAGGCAGGGTGACCGGCGGCTTCGGGCGGGCGGTATCCGGCGCAGGCGGTTCGGCGCGGGCAGGTGCGGTTTCGGCCTGTGTACTGTGGCGGGCGGTTTCGGCCTGTGCAGTGTGGCGAGCGGTTTCAGCCCGGGCCGCTTCGGTGCGGGCCGCGTCTGCCTGCGCTGATTTTTGGGCAGCATCGGCTTGGGCGGCCTTGCGGGCGGTGTCAGCGCGGGCCGCTTCCCGCCGGGCCGCTTCAGCAGCACGAGCGGTTTCGGCTTGAGTCGCAGTCGTTTCCGCAGTCGCGCTGCGGGTTGGTGGAGTCTCGGTCTGGGTGGCTTCCAACCGTGCCGCTTCGGCCTTGGCAGCGACGCTACGTTCCGCCTCGGCTTTGGCGCGGGCTTTGGCGGCTTCGGCCTGCGCGGCGCGGCGGGCGGCTTCGGCACGAGCCTTGGCGGCAACGATTCGTTCCGCGTCGGCCTTGGCCTTGGCGGCCTGGGCGGCCTTGAGGCGAGCGGCTTCTTCCTGGGCGATAACCTGGGCTGGGGATTGACTGGGGACTGGGAGATCGGCGACAGGCAGCGGAACGGGTTCAGGCGGTGCTGGCGGAGCGGCTACGATTCCCGGAGTTGCTACAACTACCGGCGGCGTCGTAGCTGGCGGCTGGGGTTGGGAAGTGAAGGTCAGGGTCGGGGAATCGGGAACCCGGCTTGGCTGAACCGGTGCCGGCGGGGGTTGCCGTTCCAGCATTTCCGGCACAAAGATGACAGCCAGCGCCGAGATCACGGCGGCGCCGATCAATCGTTGAGTCAGGCGGTTGTCCAAATCAAGTCTCCGATAATGACGGCAAATAAGAACAGGGTTGCCAGGGCTGAGCGGCCAGCGCCGGCGCGACAGTATGAAACGATCCCAGAATAACGATACGGTCACCCGGCTGAGCGGCTTGACGGGCGGCCAGGCAAGCGTTGACAACATCGCCGGCGGCTCTCGCCCGGCAGCCGGCGGCGATCAACGCATCGTGCAGTTCTGCGTCAGTGCGGCCGCGCGGTCCAGTGAGCGTCGCCGTATACCAGTCAGCCACGCTGCCTGCCAGTGCCTGAATAATCCCGTGGGCATCCTTGTCGGCCAGGATGCCGGGAACAGCCAGAGTCCGTCCGGTGCAAGGTCGCGCCCGTAAATTAGCCGCCAGCACTTCGGCGGCGGGCGGATTATGGGCAACGTCCAGAATCCACTCAACCGGGCCAGGAATAATTTGAAACCGGCCCGGTAATTGAACTTGAGTGAGGCCGGCGCGGATCGCGCTGAGGGAAACCGGCAGTCGGGAACGCAAGCTGATCAGAATCGCCAGCGCGGCGGCGGCATTGCCGATCTGATGTTCGCCAACCAGTACCGGGAGCGGCAGATGATCAAACCGGAGTTGCGCTGACTCCCAGCACCAGCTTGAGCCGGTGCGGGTGAAGGTGTAGTCGCTGCCAACCCGCTGTAAATTTGCGCCGATCTGTTCTGCATATTCGACCAGCCGTGGCGGCGGAGCGGGATCGGCGCAAATCGCCGGGCGATCGGGGCGATAAATACCGGCTTTTTCGTAACCAATGCTATTGCGATCCGGTCCGAGCCAATCGGTATGATCCAGACCAATGCTGACCACCAGCGCGGCATCGGCGTCCATGATATTGACCGCATCCAGCCGCCCGCCGAGTCCGACTTCCAGCACGGCAACATGGACTCCGGCCTGGCGAAACAACGCCAGCGCTGCCAATGCGCTGAATTCAAAATAGGTCAGGGATTGATCGCCGCGAACTTGATCAATGCGGGCGAAAGTCTGGCACAGCGCTTCATCCGCCACGTCCTGTCCATTGATGCGGATCCGTTCGTTATAGCGCAGCAGGTGCGGTGAAGTATAAGCGCCGACCTGATAACCGGCGGCGGACAAAATCGCCTCCAGCAGGGCAACGCAGGAGCCTTTTCCATTGGTGCCGCCGACGGTGATCACGACAAAAGGCGGCGGTTCCGGTTGCAGTCGCTGCAAGACCATCCGCACCCGTTTCAGACCCAGATCAATGAGCTTGGGATGCAGGGTTTCCTGCCAATCCAGCCAGTCGTTGAGGGTGGAAAAGCGCATGTTCAGGGAGTAGGCAGCAGGGAATAGGGAATTAACAAAAAATGGCGTCTAAACTCGGAAAATTACCCTGGGACCGGTGAGCCCGTCAGCATCGCCAGCAATGCCGCCAGACGGTCGCGCAATTCCCGGCGATCGACAATCAGGTCAATGGCGCCATGTTCCAGCAGGAATTCGCTGCGTTGAAAACCTTCAGGCAGTTTTTCCCGCACCGTCTGTTCAATCACCCGGGGTCCGGCAAAGCCAATCAGCGCCTTGGGTTCAGCAATATTCAAGTCGCCGAGCAAGGCCAGACTGGCGGAAACGCCACCGGTGGTAGGATGAGTCAGCACTGAAATATAGGGAACGCCATGTTCGGACAAGCGGGCCAGAACCGCGCTGGTTTTCGCCATTTGCATCAATGACACCAGCGCCTCCTGCATTCGCGCTCCGCCGCTGGCGGTAAAGCAAATCAACGGGATATGTTCATGCAAGGCCGTTTGAGCGGCGCGGACAAACCGCTCACCGACCACCGATCCCATTGAGCCGCCCATGAAGGCAAATTCAAAAGCCGCCGCTACAATCGGCATTCCTTTGAGCAGCCCGCGCAATACGATCAGCGCATCCTTTTCTTCACAGGTTTTTTGCGCTTGAATCAGGCGATCCTTGTATTTTTTACCATCCTTGAATTTGAGGAAATCGGTCGGTTCAATGTCTTCACCGATTTCAGTCAACTCCCCTTGATCGAGAAAAGTGTGCAACCGTTTCCGGGCGCTGAAATACATGTGATGGGCGCATTTTGGACAAACTTGCAGATTGCGCTCCAGTTCAACACGATACAGCACCGCGCCGCAATCATCACATTTGCTCCATAGCCCTTCGGGCATCTGGTGCTTGTTGCGACCGTCGGTGCGGATGCGGGAGGGGACGAGTTTTTCGTACCAGCTCATGGGGAAATCAACACGTTTTTAGCCACGGGAAAACACTCTCAAAGCCGGATGTAGCATGGGCATTCAGCCCGTTTTGCAATGGGCAGGATGCCCGTTCTACAAACCTTTAACCATCGCTTGATGCATGGCGGCAATCATTCCGCCAACCTCTCGGCGCATGGCTTCCGGGTCATCCGCCAGTTCCGCCATTTTACTGACTAGGGCACTGCCGACGATAACGGCGTCAGCAACCTGGGCAATGGCGGCAGCGGTGGATGGGTCCTTGATGCCAAAACCGACTCCGAGCGGCAAGCGGGTCAAGGTGCGAATCTTAGCCAGTTTTTCGGCAACTTCAGCAACATTGATGATAGCGGAACCCGTGACACCTTTTAACGAGACGTAGTAAAGATAACCGCGAGCGAGTGGCGCAGTTTGACGAATCCGTTCGGCAGAACTGGTCGGAGCCAGCAGAAAAATCGGATCAATGCCCGCGGCAATCAACAGTTCGGCCAGTTCGGCAGCTTCTTCCGGCGGCAGATCAACGGTTAGTACGCCATCTACTCCCGCTTCACTGGCGCCGGTGACAAAGGCTTCATAGCCGAAACTTTCAATCGGGTTGAGATAGCCCATTAGCACGAGCGGTGTTTCGTGGTCGGTCTGGCGGAATTCACGCACTAAATCCAGCACTCTCCGCAGCGACATGCCATGACGCAAAGCCCGCTCACAGGCTTTCTGAATCACCGGACCGTCGGCCATGGGGTCGGAAAACGGCACGCCTAGTTCAATCAGATCCGCTCCAGACTGAACCAGGGTATGCAACATCGGTACGGTCAATTCCGGGCGCGGATCGCCGGCGGTAATATACGGAATCAGTGCCTTGCGGCCAGTGCGGCGCAATTCTTCAAAACGGCGGCCAATACGGTTCATTCGGCGAAAACTCTTAAAGTTGGATGCCTTCCAGCGCCGCGACGGTGTAAATATCCTTGTCGCCACGCCCGGACAGGTTGACCACGATGCTTTGATCGCGGCGCAAAGTGGGAGCCAGTTGAGTGACGTAAGCCAGAGCGTGACTGCTTTCCAGCGCCGGAATAATGCCCTCGGTGAGCGTCAGATCGTGGAAACCCTGAATAGCCTGCGCGTCGGTGACGGCGACGTAATTCGCCCGACCAATGTCTTTTAACCAGGCGTGTTCCGGGCCAACTCCGGGATAATCCAGCCCGGCGGACACTGAATGGGTCTCGGTAATCTGGCCATTGGCGTCGCTGAGCAGATAAGTGCGGTTGCCGTGCAATACCCCAGGCCGACCCGCACAGAGGGTGGCCGCATGACAACCGGTTTCAATCCCCAACCCGGCCGCTTCAACCCCATAAAGAGCGACGGTGGCATCGTCCAGAAACGGGTGGAACAGGCCGATGGCGTTGGAGCCGCCACCCACACAGGCGACCAGCGCATCCGGCAGGCCGTCATAATCAGCCAGCATCTGCTCCCGCGCCTCACGGCCAATCACGGCCTGAAACTCGCGCACCATCACGGGGTAAGGATGCGGACCGGCGACGGTACCGATCATATAAAAGGTGTTATCGACGTTGGCGACCCAGTCGCGCAATGCCTCGTTCAGAGCATCTTTTAAGGTGCGCGAGCCGGACATTACCGGTCGCACCGTCGCGCCCAGCAAGCGCATCCGGTAGACGTTCAGCGCCTGGCGCTGAATGTCCTCCGCGCCCATGTAGACCACACATTCCATCCCCAGCCGGGCGGCAACCGTGGCGGAAGCGACGCCGTGTTGACCCGCGCCGGTTTCGGCAATCAGGCGGGTCTTGCCCATCCGTTTGGCGACCAGCGCCTGCCCGACCGTATTGTTGATCTTGTGCGCCCCGGTATGGTTCAAGTCTTCACGCTTGAGATAAATCTGTGCCCCGCCGAGCTTCCGGCTCCAGCGTTCAGCGTGATAAAGCGGGGTCGGGCGACCGACATAGCGGGCCAGATCAAGGTCCAGTTCTGCCAGAAACTCGGGATCGCTGCGACAGCTTTGCCAGGCCGCATCGAGTTCGTGCAGCGCATCCATCAGCGTCTCGGCAACGAACCGCCCACCATAGCGGCCAAAGTGACCATGCTCGTCGGGAAACTGACTGAAATCCAGCGGGTTACGCATTACGTTCACCATCGTTTATCCCTCGCAGAAATGCGCGGATCAGTTCGCCATCCTTGACGCCTTTGGCCGATTCAACGCCAGTGCTGACATCGACCGCTTCCGGGCGCACCTGCCGGATCGCCGTAGCGACATTGCCGGGATGCAGTCCGCCCGCCAGAATCAGCGGCTTACGCCGTTTAACCGGAATCCGCCCCCAGTCGAAACCGTGTCCTGAACCGCCGGTTTGCGTGCCGCCGTGGCTATCCAGCAGCAATCCCGCCGCCGTGGCAAACCGCTGTTCATAATCCAGTACCTCGGCCCCGGCCCCCATCGGCACCGCTTTCAGATACGGCCAGCCAAACGCGGTGCAATAGTCGGGTTGCTCGTCGCCATGAAATTGCAGCAGCGTCAATGGAACCTCACTCAGAATGGCCCGCACCATGGCCGGTTCCGCGTTCACGAACAGTCCAACCGTGGTGATGAATGGCGGCAGGGCCATGATAATCCGCCGGGCCTGCTCTGAATTCAGGAAGCGGGGACTGGGTGGATAAAACACCAGTCCAATCGCATCTGCACCTAGTTGGGCTGCAATTACGCCGTCTTCAACACGGGTAATGCCGCAAATTTTGACGCGGGTGCGGGGAGGCGGAGTCACGGGATTGGGTGCTAAGAGGCGGGGACAGCCGGGAAAGGCAAAGCCTATCAGAAATCCGAAATTCAGGCGACACGGACGCTTTTGCTCTTTGTGCCCAGCCATTCTCAATGAGAAGGCCCAGCGAGGAGTGCGACGCGGCAATGACGGCCCTGGTGCATCCACATCAGGCCCTCTCTGGCACGGGGTTCCGCCTAAGAGGCTGTATTAAAACTAATCTATTGATTAAATAAAGAGCGTAGCCCGAATGGAGCGTAGCGGAATCCGGGAAAACCTGGATTTCGGCCTGATGGCCTGCATCCCGGCTAGAGAAGTTTTTGTACAGCTTCTAAATCAGGGTTTCCCCGATACCGCCGGCGGGGATGAGGCTTTATTCTGTTACTGGAGGATTTTTAACCACAGGAACACTCGATCATGATGACCACCGTATTGGCAACCGTAGAGCGTCGCAACCCTGGAAGCCGTGAAGGGGCGGATGACCAGCAATATCTGACTTTTCATCTGGATGGCGAACATTACGGCCTTGATATTCTGAAGGTTCAGGAGATTCGTGACTGGGCGCCGGTCACCGTGATTTCCAATATGCCGGCGGCTCTGCGCGGGATATTGAATCTGCGGGGGAACCTCGTACCCATCATCGATCTCCGGGCGTGGTTTGGGCTGACCCGCTCTGACTGCAACAAAGGTAAGGTCGTGATCGTGACCCGGCCCCAGGGTGAAAACAGTGAGCGCACTATAGGCATGGTGGTGGACGGCATACCGGAGGTCCTCAAGGTGCCAACCAGCGCGATTCGACCAGCGCCGGACTTAAGCGGCGCGGTAGGGACGGCCTTCATCAGCGGGCTGATCGCGATCGAGACCGGTATGACCCGGCTGCTCGACGTGGATCGCCTGTCGGGCATGGTGGAGCAATTCACAATCCAGATGTTTGGCCCTGATGCCTTGATTCAAGGCGTGGCCTGCCCACTCACCCCCCGATTTCTTGGAGACTGAACCGTGTCCGCACTGCTTAACGTACTGCAACAGCCCATTCAAGTGCTGGTCGTTGACGACGACGAAGCCATCCTCGACCTCTATTGCCGGATTCTGATGGACACCGTACCCCCGGAGCGGAATACCGAGCGGGCACTGAGAAACCAACTGTTTGGTGATAGCGCTCACGCCGTGCCTCCACCCTATTCTCTCTTTAACGTCCTCTATCGCCGCAATGCCGAGCAGGCCGTCGCTGCCGTCGTTGAAGCGCTGGCCGGTGGGCGGCCGTTTTCGGTGGTCTTTCTCGATCTGCAAATGCCGCCCGGACCCGATGGCGCTTGGGCCGCAGCCCGGATCCGTGAAATTGACCCCAATGTGAACATCGTCATAGTGACTGCCGCTGATGCAGATCGCCGCCAGATCACCGCGCAGGTTCCACCGGAGGAGAAGATCTTCTATGTGCGAAAGCCATTTCATCCGCACGAAATCCGCCAACTGGCGCTGGCGCTGGGTCGCAGATGGGAGGTGGATCTCTGTGTCTGTCAACTGGCGTACTACGACCACCTGACCGGCCTGCCGAATCGGGGACTGTTTCTGGATCGGTTAGCGCAGGCTCTGGTCACGGCGCAGCGTCACCAGCACCAGGCTGCCGTGCTGTTCCTCGACCTCGACAACTTCAAGCGGATCCGTGACACCCTGGGATATGGCAGCAGCGATCAACTGTTAAAGATCATGGCCGGACGGTTGCTATCCCACCCGCTGCACGCCAGCGCTGCCAGCACTCCGGGGACGCGATACACGGCGGCCCGGCTGTGCGGTGACGAATTCGCGGTGTTGTTATCCGGGATCGGTGCCGAGGATGAGGCGTCCGTCGTAGCCCAAACCCTGCTGGAAATTCTGGGCAGACCCATCCACCTGGCCGATCGGGAGGTCACGGTGACGGCCAGCATTGGGATCGCGATCTTCCCCCGGGACGGCGACGATGTGGAATCCTTGCTCAAAAGTGCCGACTTGGCGGTGTGTTCCGCCAAACGCATGGGTTCCAACCGGTTTCAGCAGTATCAAGAGTCGATGAATGAAACGGCGCTCAGACGCCTCCTGCTGGAGGACAGCCTGCGCTGCGCCATCAAACGCGACGAGTTGACGTTGCGCTACCAGCCCCAGATCAATTTGCTCACCGGCAAGATCAGCGGGATGGAAGCCCTGTTGCGCTGGAACAGTGTGGCGTTGGGTAATGTATCGCCGGTTGAATTTATTCCGGTCGCCGAGGAGAGCGGACTGATCGTCCAGATCGGTGAATGGGTACTCCGCACCGCGTGCCAGCAGGTTCAACACTGGCGCGACCGAGGGGTGCCAATACCCCGGATAGCCGTCAATGTAGCGATGCCCCAGTTCACCCATGCGCGGTTTCTGGACATGGTCCAGCGGGTGCTGGTCGAGACGGGCCTGGATCCCGAGGTGCTGGAGCTGGAAATTACCGAAAGCCTGCTGATGAAAGATCCCCAGAGCATCGCCACCACCCTTCACACCTTGAAAAATCTGGGCGTTCAGATTGCCGTTGATGACTTCGGCACCGGCTATTCAAGCCTGAGCCGCTTGAAGGATTTACCGATCGATTGCCTGAAGATTGATCGGGCCTTTGTATCGGGGATCGACGCCAGCTCCAGCGACCGGGCTATTGTCAGCGCGGTGATCGCGATGGCCGACGGTCTGAAGCTGCGGGTGGTTGCCGAAGGGGTAGAGACCACGATCCAGGCTGAATTCCTGCACTCGAAACACTGCGGTGAAATGCAAGGCTTTCTGGTCAGCCGGCCGCTGCCTGCGGAACAGACCGAATTCTTTTTGCGCCAGTTTGCCGCGGCGCGGGTTTGCCCGACGCATCAGGATTTTTCACCCCGGCATATCAGGGTTTCCCCGATAGAATTGGAACGCCGGACCGCGTAACGTGTGGACCTGGAGGCTGACCCGATGCAAACCGGGAAGCGACCGTTAGCCCTGACGACCTGCCGCAACGATCTAAAGCTTGTTTTGGAGAAAAGTTGATGACCACATTTAAAGATTTTCAGATTGGCACCAAGCTCGGACTGGGCTTTGGTTCTGTCCTGGTATTGCTGACGCTGGTGGCCGGTGCCGCCTACATGGGGCTGACCCGTGCGTCTGACGGGTTGAACGAGTACCGGCGGCAGACCAAGAATTTGCTGCTGACCGACGAAATCCAGGTCGATGCGTTGATGACACGGGTTAACGTCAAGGACTATCTTCACACCGAGAGCGCCGAGAGCCTGAAGCAGGTCCAGCATTACCTGGCAGAAACGGCCAAGAATCTGCAGGACGCGCAGAGTGTTATCAAGAACCCGGAACGGGCAGCGCTGATCGCCACGTTAGTTGAGCAGACCAGGAGCTACATGAGCCATTTTGATCAATTTGTTGCGCTTGTCCGGCAGCGGAATGATCTGGCCGATAACCGCCTTGTTCCCGCCGGCAACGCCGCCCGCAAGGCAAGTACCGAACTGATGCAGGCCAATTATGATGGCGGCAACAACAAGGCGCTGCTGACCGCCTCCCGACTGACGGAACAGTTGATGGCGACCCGCCTCAATGCAGGCCGATATCTGGAAGGCGGCAAGCGCCAATACTTCGACCAGGCCATGGCCGAGATGAACAAAGCTGACCAACTCAAAAACGAACTGTCTGCCGCGCTCAAGGCCAAAGACACCCGGAGCCAGGCGTTGCTCAACCAGTTTAGCCAAGCCCATGATCAATACGCGGGGCACCTGAAGGAACTGAACCGCCTGACCGAACAGCGCCAGGCACTAACGAGCCAGATCAATGTGCTGGACGCCGGCATGGCCAAAGCCAGTGCGACTATCGATGAAATCTATCTGGTGAGCCATGACAATCTCGGTTCGCAGATGGAAGCCAACAATCAAGAAACCATTGAGTTCACCGGCGGCTTTTCGACCGTGGCCATCGCCTTGGGCCTCTTCCTGGCATGGCTGCTGAGCCGGATCATTACCCGGCCCATTCGTGCCGCCATTGTGGTCGCTGAGCAAATTGCCGGTGGCAATCTGAAGGCAAACATTCAAGTTAACTCCCGCGATGAAGTCGGCCAGTTGCTACAGACCATGCAGACCATGAGCGCGGAATTGCGGCGGATTGTGGGCAAGGTGAGCGGGTCGTCTGCGATGGTGTCCAGTACAGCCAGCGAGATCAGCCAAGGCAGCGCCGATCTGGCGCAACGCACTGAACAGCAGGCTTCGGCGCTGGAAGAGACCGCTTCCAGCATGGAGCAGTTGACCGCGACCGTGCAGCAGACCGCGGGTAACGTCGCGCAAGCCAGCCAGTTAGCGGACATTGCCCGCACTCAGGTGGAACAGGGCAGTGTCGCGGTGCAGCGCACCATCATCGCCATGCAGGCCATCCACAGCAGCAGCACGAAAATCGCGGACATTATCGGCGTCATTGACGAGATCGCCTTCCAAACCAACCTGCTGGCGCTCAATGCGGCCGTCGAGGCGGCGCGGGCGGGCGAACAGGGCCGGGGCTTTGCGGTCGTTGCCGAGGAAGTGCGCCGGCTGGCACAGAAAAGCTCGGATGCCGCCAAGCAAATCAAGAATCTGATCGAGGACAGCGTCAACCAAGTCGAAGAAGGCAGCCAATTGGCAGATGCCTCCGGCAATACCCTGAACGACATTTTGCTGGGAGTGAAAAAAGTGAACGACATCGTTGCAGAAATCGCCGTGGCCAGTCGGGAACAGGCCAGCGGCATTGAACAGGTCAACAAGGCGATCCTGCAAATGGATCAAACCACGCAGAAAAACGCCGCCCTGGTCGAGGAGACCGCCGCCGCCAGCCAGTCGATGGGTGAGCAGGCCAGCCAGCTTCACGCCCTGATGAGCTTCTTCAAACTGGATAGCCATGCCCATGTAGCGGTGGCGGCCACTCCGGCTTCTGCGGTGGCGGTGCGACGTTCGCAAGCGCGGTTACCGACCCGGCCCCAGCGTTCCTCCCGGCCCACGGCCAACAAGTCATCGACCGCAACGGCTTTTAGGCCCAGTGGATCGCGTCCGGTTGCAGTGGGCAACAATGGCGGGGAATGGGAAGAGTTTTAACCTGTCGTCTTGATCAGCGGTATTGAAATCCATCCTCCTTCCCCGTCCGGGGAAGGAGGGGCAACTTGACCGGCCTACTGCCGCTTCTTCTCAAATCCTTCTCTCTCCCCGTCCTGATTCCCGCCCCGCACAACGGTAGCCATCCCGCGCTGCACTCAACTAGACTTGCTCCCAAAATCACGAGTCATCTACCGAGGAGCTAAGGTCATGTTGGAAGGTTTTCCCGCATTTGTCGTCGCACTGGCCGTTCTGGCCATGATCCTGGTGTTTCTGGGCGTCAAGTCGGTACCGCAGGGCATGGAATACACCATCGAACGCTTTGGCCGCTACACCGAAACCATGACGCCGGGCCTGAATTTCATCGTGCCGATCATTGACCGCATTGGTCGCAAAATCAACATGATGGAAACGGTATTGGAAGTGCCTTCGCAGGAAATCATCACCAAGGACAACGCCATTGTCCGGGTCGATGGCGTGGTCTTCTATCAAGTGCTGGACGCCGCCAAGGCCGCCTATGAAGTCAATCAACTGGAATTCGCCATCCTCAATCTGACCATGACCAACCTGCGGACCGTCATGGGGTCGATGGACCTTGACGAGCTGCTGTCGAAACGCGATGAAATCAACGCCCGCCTGCTGCTGGTGGTCGATGAGGCGACGACGCCGTGGGGCTTGAAAGTGATCCGAATCGAGATCAAGGACATTGCCCCGCCCAAAGACCTGGTGGATTCGATGGCCCGGCAAATGAAGGCCGAGCGCGACAAGCGGGCAACGATCCTGACCGCTGAAGGCGAGCGGCAGGGATCCATTCTGGCCGCCGAGGGTAAAAAGCAGGCGGTGATTCTGGACGCGGAAGGGCGCAAGGAATCGGCGTTCCGGGACGCTGAGGCGCGTGAGCGGCTGGCCCAGGCCGAGGCCCGCGCCACCCTGATGGTGTCCGAGGCGATTAGCAAAGGCAGCGTCCAGGCGATCAATTACTTCATCGCCCAAAAGTACGTCGATGCGATAGCGAAACTGGCGGCGGCACCGAATCAGAGGGTGCTATTGATGCCGCTGGATATTTCGGGGCTGGTCGGCACGCTGGCCGGGGTGGCGGAACTGGCGCAAGACGCTTTAAGCAAAACCGGAACCCGCTCGTGAGTGCGTGGCTGCTGGAGCCGGCCTACTGGAACTGGTGGTTGATCGGCGTGGTGTTCATGGCGATTGAAGCCATTGTTCCCGGCTTTTTCTTCCTGTGGATGGGGGTTGCCGCGCTGCTGGTCGGCTTGCTGCTGACCCTGCTGCCCATGGCCTGGACCTATCAGGTGTTGCTGTTTGCGGTGCTGTCGGTCGGTTCCATCGTCGCCTGGCAGCTCCGCTTGCGGCGGCACCCGACCCAAACCCAGGATTCGCTGCTCAATCGCCGTGGTCATCACTATGTGGGCCGGGTATTCACGCTGGATGCGCCGGTGGTCAATGGTTACGGCAAAATCCGGGTGGATGATTCCACCTGGAAAGTGGCGGTCAACCAGGATTGTCCCGCCGGTGCCAAGCTGCGGATCGTTGATGCGGACGGGGTGATCCTGAAGGGCATCGTGGATGTCTATAGGAATCCGACCTGAGTTGTAGAATTGCCGCTTCGAACCACCCCGGCGCTTCGCGCCACCCCTCCTTATCCAAGGAGGGGATAAACCAGCACGGTACATCGCTTTTTCCCCTCCTTGAGTAAGGAGGGGTGGCCCCGTCAGGGGCCGGGGTGGTTCGCTCCTCAGCGAGGGGAAATTCCACAACTCCAACCGGATGGCTATAGGGAAGACCCGGAAAGGAACGTAGCACGGGCTTCCAGCCCGTGTTTGAACGGGCAAGATGCCCGTTCCACACCACAAATTCAAAAAGAGGGAAGGACGCAGGATCGGGATCGGGATCGTGGATCAACCTTCGCGGCTGATAGCGAACGGGGCGAACGCCTGGCAGACCGGCATCAACTCGATGCGGTTGATGTTGACATGTTCCGGACGGGTCGCCGCCCAGAACACCGTTTCAGCGACCTCTTCCGGCTGCAATGGCTGGACGTTCTGATAGACCTGCGCCGCTTTGCCGTCGTCACCCTTGAATCGCACCAGCGAAAACTCGCTCTCCGCCATCCCCGGTTCGATGTTGGTCACCCGCACCCGCGTTCCCAGCAGATCTGCCCGCAAGTTGAGGGAAAACTGCTTGATGAAGGCTTTGGTCCCGCCGTAGACATTGCCACCCGGATACGGGTAGTTGCCGGCTACCGAACCGATGTTGATGATGTGGCCGCGCTTGCGCTCGACCATTCCCGGCAGCAGGGCGCGGGTGCAATACAGTAACCCCTTGATATTGGTATCGATCATGGTTTGCCAATCGCGCATGTCGCAGCGGTAGGCGGGTTCCAGTCCCAGCGCCAGACCGGCATTGTTAAGCAACAGATCAACCTCGGAAAATTCAGCAGGCAGGGCGGCAATCGCGGCGTTGACTGCGGCTTCGTCGCGGATATCGAGCGGGAAAGCGTAAACCGGAACCACGGCAGCCAGTTCAGCTTGCAACGTGTTCAGGCGCTCCAGGCGGCGGCCACAGAGAAGTAACCGCCAGCCGTCCTGGGCAAAGCGCCGGGCGCAGGCCGCGCCAAAGCCGGAGGTCGCGCCGGTAATAAAAGCAGTGTGGGTCATGGGATCATTCGCTCGGGTGGTTCAAACCGGGTTCAACCTTCACGCTTCACTTTTCTTCCGAATCCAGCAACCCGGCCAGCGCCTCTCGCAGCGCCGCATACTTCCGGGCATCGTTCAGCGGCCGATTCTCACGGTCGGTGACGAAAAACACGTCTTCAGCCCGCGCCCCGATGGTTGCAATCTTGGCGTTATGCACCTGCATTCCACATTCCATGAACGCCTGCCCGACCCGCGACAATAGCCCCGGACGATCCCATGAGACCAGTTCCACCACCGTGCGGCTATTGGTGGCATCTTCCCGGAATGAAACCCAGGTCGGCATCTGAAACGCTTTTTGAATCCGCGAAATATGCCGGTTCGGGGGCGGCGGCACCGCATCCGGTTGCTGGAGATAGCGCAGCAACGTGGTCACAATTTCCTTGATCCGGCTGCGATCCTGAATCGGCAGGCCGGTATCCTCCAGCACGGTGAAGCTATCCAGGGTATAGCCGCTGTGGCCGGTAATGATCCGGGCATCGAGAATGGTCAGGCCGAGTTGATCGAGAATCGACGTGATCAGGGCAAACAAATTGTCCTGATCGCGGGTGTAGATAAAGACTTCAGTGCCACCCCGGCCCGGATCGTCGCGGGCCATGACCAGCGGCTGTTCCTTATGGCCCCGCTTGAGAATGGCGCGGGTGTGCCAAGCGATTTCGTCAGCGGAGTGGCGTAGAAAGTAATCATCGCCGAAGCCTTCCCAAACCGAGTTAATCCGCTCCTCGTCCGTTTTGGTGACCCGCAAGCGTTGTCGGGCCAGCGATTGCGCCTCGCGCAGGCGCTCTTCCTTGTCAATCGGATTGTCCAGCCCGCGCCGCAGCGCCCGCCGGGTCGCGTCGTACAACTGCCAGAGCAGCGACGCTCGCCAGGTATTCCACAGCTTGGGATTCGTGCCGCGAATATCGGCCACCGTCAGCAGGTAGAGATAATCCAGGTGCATTTGATCGCCCATCAGGCGGGCGAACTCGTGAATCACGTCCAGGTCGTGAATATCCTTTTTCTGTGCAGTCAGCGACAGGGTCAGATGGTGGCGCACCAGCCAGGCGATCAACCGGGAATCAAACCGGCTCAGGCCGTGCTGACGGGCGAACCGTTCGGCGTCCTGCGCGCCCAGTTCGGAATGATCGCCGCCCTGGCCCTTGGCGATGTCATGGTACAGACCGGCCAGATACAGCAATTCCGGCTTGGGCAATTGCGCCATGATCGCGCTGCAACCGGGCAGTTCCTGAGCGAACTGCGGCAGAAAGAAGCGTCGCAGATTCCGCACCACGAACAGGATGTGCTGATCGACGGTGTAGGCGTGGAACAGGTCATACTGCATCCGCCCGACAATGTGACCGAACTCCGGCAAATAGGCCGGCAGCACCCCGTAAGCATTCATCCGCCGCAATTGATGGGTCACGCCATGCGGCTGGCGCATGATCTCCATGAACAGGCTGCGCGGGCGCATATCGTTGCGGAATTTATCGTCAATCAACGGACGATGATCGCGAATCAGCCGGATGGTCGAGGCGCGAATACCCTTGATCTCCGGGTGCTGCTGCAACACCAGGAAGATCTCCAGCAGGGCGAACGGATAACGCAAAAACACATTCGGCCGGGTCACCTCCAGATAGCCGCGCCGGGTCTGAAACCGGCGGTTGACCGGAATCGGTTCATCCGGATCGTCGACCAGCAGAATGGCCTCCTCGAACAGTTGCAGCAGCATTTCGTTCAACCGGCTCAGGGCGTTGACCGTGCGGTAATAGCGCTGCATGAACTGCTCGATCGCCAGACTATGATCATGATCCTGATAGCCAAACTGCTCAGCGATCTGGCGCTGGTGGCCAAACAGCAGCACATCTTCACGGCGACCGGTCAGTACATGCAGGGCAAAACGGAGTTGCCAGAGGAAATCGCGACATTCGATCAGCTCGTCGTATTCGCAGGGGCTAAGGAAGCCGTAGTTAACCAGTTCCTGCAAGGTGCCCGCCCCGAAATGACGCTTGGCGACCCAGCCGATCATCTGCAAATCGCGCAGTCCGCCGGGGCCTTCCTTGATATTCGGCTCCAGATTGAAGGCGGTTTCGTTGTACTTGCGACACCGCTGCTTGCGTTCATGCTGCTTGCACTCAAAAAAGGCAGCATCCGGCCAAATCCGATCCGGGCCAGTGACCGCCCGCATCTGCTCGAACAGCGCCGGGTTACCGATCAAAATCCGGGCTTCCATCAGGCTGGTGGCAATGGAGATATCAGCGGCACCTTCACGCACACAATCTTCCACGGTGCGGACGCTATGACCGACCTCCAGCCCGATGTCCCACAGGAAGGTCAGAAAGCCCTCGATTCCGGCACGGCGGGTATCCAGCGCCCGGTCGCCGAGCAGGATCATCAGATCTACATCGGAACCAGGATGCAATTCACCGCGCCCGTAGCCGCCGACCGCCGCCAAGGTCAAATCAGGGAGATCGGCCTCGAAAAACTGCAACCAGGCCCGTTGCAGCACCTCATCCATGAATCGGGCGCGGGCCGGCACCAACTCATAGGCCGGAATGCCCTGCTCAAACAATTCCTTGAACCGGGCGGCGCTTTGCCTAAGCAGTTCGCGAAAAACGGTCAACAGATTGATTTTAGTGGCCGGTTCGCCACCAGACAGTGGGGCCGACGGGATGAGGCTGCACCCGTCCAGACCGTCCCGCGCCAGGCCAGCAGCAAAAGAAAGAGGCGCGGGTGCAGCAGACGGCAGCGCGAGATCGGGAGCAGCCATGCAATTCTCCGGTGAAACATACCAATTTCCAGTAGGGTTTCGCATTTAGGTCTCCCGGGTTCCGTCATTCCCGCGAATGCGGGAATCCAGTCCGCCGCTGAAAAACGGGATACCCGCTTTCGCGGTGTGACGAACGGGGTGGTTTTTGACCTGAAAAAGATAAAATCTATCGGGAAACGGTACTTATAGGCTACAGCAAGCAGCCGGGCGACAGGGTCAAAATTTCGCAGCCGGTAGTAGTAACCAGCAAGGTATGTTCCCACTGGGCAGAGAGGCTGTGATCCTTGGTGACCACGGTCCATCCATCGGGCAGCAGTTTCACCTGGCACTGGCCGGCATTGATCATCGGCTCGATGGTGAAGGTCAGGCCGGGAACCAGACGAAGCCCGTCGCCGGGTTTGCCGTAATGCAGCACCTGCGGGTTTTCATGAAATTCACGGCCAATGCCGTGGCCACAGTATTCGCGCACCACCGAACAGTGCTGGCTTTCGGCATGGCGTTGAATCGCATGACCGATATCACCAAGGGAGCAGCCAGGCTGCACCGCGCCGATGCCAATGCACAGGCATTCATAGGCGATCCGACTGACCCGCTGAGCGGCAATGGACGGGGTTCCGACCGCAAACATCCGGCTGGTATCGCCGTGGTAGCCGTCCTTGATCACCGTGATGTCGATGTTGAGAATATCGCCCTTTTTGAGCTTCTTCGGGCCGGGGATACCGTGGCAGATGACGTGGTTGATCGAGGTGCAAATCGACTTGGGGAAACCCCGATAATTGAGCGGAGCGGGAATCACATGCTGGACATTAACCATATACTCGTGGCAAATCCGGTCCAGTTCCTCAGTGGTCACACCTTCCTGGACATACGGGCCGATCATGTCCAGCACCTCGGCGGCCAGTCGGCCCGCCACTCGCATCTTTTCAATCTCGGCCGGGGTTTTCAGGGTAATGCTGGCCGGTTTTTGGGGAGGTTTCTGGAACATGGCTGGATTCACGGACGTGGCAGAGTGGACAGGATAAAGTCAGGAGCAAGTGCGGTTGCTGAAATGGGACAGCGCCCCGCAAGGCCGGGTTCATTAGTTTTCCCGAACAATCCATGTTATAAAGCGCCCGCCTTTTAGGCAAACCATTCAACATATTCAAGCCATTTAATCCGCACATTCGCCGGCACCGGCAGCCGGGTGTCCCGTCATACGGGATCGCTGCCTGGGGCGAATGGAGGCTTAACCCCCATCCCCAGGAGAATTCGTCATGGCAGCTATGTCCATGCGCCAGATGCTGGAAGCCGGCGTTCATTTCGGCCACCAGACCCGTTACTGGAATCCCAAGATGGCACCGTACATCTTCGGGGCGCGCAGCAAAATCCATATCATCAACCTCGAACAAACCCTGCCGTTGTATCTCGACGCGCTGAATTTCGCCGGGCGGCTGGCGTCCAAGGGCGGCAAGGTGCTGGTGGTCGGCACTAAACGCTCAGCCCGTGAAGCCTGCGCCGAAGCGGCGATCCGCTGCGGAATGCCTTATGTGAACCATCGCTGGCTCGGTGGAATGCTGACCAACTTCAAAACCGTCCGTCAATCGATCAAACGGCTAAAAGACCTGGACCTCATGGCCCAGGACGGCACTTTCGAGCGCTTGGCCAAAAAGGAAGTGATTCGTCTACGCCGCGAAATGGACAAACTGGATCGCAGTCTGGGCGGGATCAAGGACATGTCCAGCCTGCCGGACGCGCTGTTCGTGGTTGACGTCGGCCATGAGCGGATCGCGGTGCTCGAAGCCAACAAGCTCGGCATTCCGGTGCTGGGCATCGTCGATACCAACAATTCCCCGGATGGAGTGAATTACGTCATTCCGGGTAACGATGATGCGATTCGCGCCATTCAGCTTTATGTCGGCGGTCTGGCCGAGGCGGTGCTGGAAGGCCGGGCGGTGATGGTCTCAGGGCGCGGGATTCAGGAAGAATTCGTCGAGATCCCCGAAGATCCGCCGACCGAACCCGGCGTCCGAACGCTTTAAAAATGAGGCTGTTGCCGGAAAGGCTCGCCACTGCGAGCCTTTTTGATGCACGCAGCGCCGGCGTTCAGCCGGTTTTCAGTCGGTGAGTTTCATGTTGTTTTGCACGTTGAGAGGGTAGCCAGCATGGCGGACATTACGGCGGGACTGGTCAAGGAACTGCGTGAGCGTACCGGTTCCGGGATGATGGAGTGCAAAAAGGCGCTCCAGCACGTGGACGGCGATATTGAGGCCGCCATCGATCTGATGCGTAAAGCCGGTCAGGCCAAGGCCGACAAAAAAGCCGGGCGGATCGCTGCCGAGGGCTTGATCGTCATCAAGCAGACGGTGGGGACAGCGGCGATGATCGAGATCAACTGCGAGACCGATTTCGTCACCAAAAATGAGGACTTCCAGGCGTTTGTCGATGCCGTCGCCGAAACCGTGCTGAACGGCGATCCGGCTGATCTGGCGGCGTTGCTGGCGCTGAACATGGCTAATGGACAAAGCGTCGAGCAGAACCGCCGCGAGTGCATCGCGAGGATCGGCGAGAACATGAACGTGCGTCGCTTCGCCCGGCTGTCCAGTGATCAAGGCGTGCTGGGCTGCTATCTGCACGGCACGCGGATTGGCGTGCTGGTGGAACTGGCCGGTGGCGATGCCGATCTGTCCAAGGATATCGCGATGCACATCGCCGCCAGCCGACCACTGTGCGTCAGTCCGGCGGAAGTGCCTGCCGATCGGGTCGCCAAGGAACGGGATATTTTCGCGGCCCAGGCGGCGACCAGTGGCAAGCCCGCCAATATCATCGACAAGATGGTCGAGGGGCGGCTCCGCAAGTATTTTGAAGAAATTACCCTGCTCGGCCAACCCTTCGTCAAGGACCCGGAGCAGAGCGTGGGCCAGTTGCTAACAGCGCATAAGGCCAGCGCGATCCGGTTTGCCCGCTTTGAACTCGGCGAGGGGATTGAGAAGAAGTCCGGCGATTTCGCCGCCGAAGTCATGGCGCAAGTACACGGCGACGACCATTGAACGGCAGGTCCTGATGCCCATGCCGAACGATCTCAAACCGGTCTTCAAGCGGATTCTGCTCAAGCTCAGCGGCGAGGCACTGATGGGCAGCGGCGATTACGGCATTGATACCGAGGTCATCGCCCGGATGGCTGGCGAAGTGCGGGAATTGCAACGCCTGGGTGTTGAAATCGGCATGGTGATCGGCGGTGGCAACCTGTTCCGGGGTGCCGGTCTGGCTCGCGCCGGGATGGATCGGGTCACTGCCGATCATATGGGGATGCTGGCGACGGTGATGAACTCGCTGGCGATGCAGGACACCCTGGAGCGGCTGGGGGTCTTCACCCGGGTGTTGTCGGCGATCCGCATCAATCAGGTGTGCGAGGACTACATCCGCCGCCGTGCCATTCGCCATCTGGAAAAGGGCCGGGTGGTGATTTTCGCCGCTGGCACCGGCAGCCCGTTTTTTACTACCGATTCTGCCGCCAGCCTGCGTGCGATTGAAATCAACGCCGAAGTGATGCTCAAGGCCACCAAGGTCGACGGCGTTTACTCGGCGGACCCGGTCAAGGACCCGCAGGCGGTGCTTTATGACCGGCTCACCTACGACCAGGCCTTGGAGCGCAAGCTGGAGGTCATGGATGCCACCGCCATCGTCATGTGCCGTGAACATGACATTCCGTTGAAAGTCTTCAATATCAACCGCCCCGGCGGCCTGGTGCGGGTCGTCTGCGGCGAGAACGTCGGCACCACCGTAGTTCGGGAATAACCGCCATGATCGACGATATCAAGCAAGAAGCCATCGCCCGGATGGTGAAAAGTCTGGATAGCCTCAAGCAGGAACTGGTGAAACTGCGGACCGGGCGCGCCAATCCCAGCCTGCTGGATCATGTGATGGTCAGCTATTACGGCAACGATACGCCGCTCAGTCAGGTGGCCTCGGTCGGAGTGGCCGATGCCCGCACCTTGCTGGTGACGCCGTGGGAAAGGAATATGGTCGGGCCGATTGAAAAGGCCATCCTGAAATCGGACCTGGGGCTGAATCCCGCGTCTGCGGGTACGACCATCCGGGTGCCCTTGCCGCCACTGACCGAAGAGCGCCGCCGCGATATGGTCAAGATTGTTCGCCACGAGGGCGAGGGCGCGAAAGTAGCGATCCGCAACATCCGCCGCGATGCTAACGCCCAGATCAAGGCCCTGCTTAAGGATAAGAAAATCGCCGAGGATGCCGAACGTCAGGCGCAGGACGAAGTGCAGAAGCTCACCGACCGGCATATTCAGGACGTGGACAAAGCGCTGGCGGCCAAGGAAGCCGAGTTAATGGAAATCTGACGCTGTCTCTCCCGCTCCCGCCCGCCAGGGAAGCCGCTGTGGCCTATCCAGAACCAGAATCATCCGATTCAACGTCCGCTTTGCCCCGCCATATCGCTATCGTCATGGATGGCAATGGCCGCTGGGCGCAACAGCGGGCGCTGCCGCGCACGGTCGGGCATCGGCAAGGCGCGAAAGCGGTGCGGCGGGTGGTGCAGGCGTGCAGCGAACGCGGAATTGAAGTGCTGACCCTGTTTGCCTTCAGCAGCGAAAACTGGCGGCGACCGCGATGGGAAGTTGACGTATTGATGAAGCTGTTTGCGGCAACTTTGCGGAGCGAAATTCGCCGGCTGGACGAGGCTAATATCCGGTTGCGGTTTATCGGCGATCAGCGCGCCTTTTCACCCAAGTTGCAGAACTATATCGCTACCGCCGCACAGCGCACTGCCGGAAATACCGGCATGACCCTAGTGATCGCCGCCAATTACGGCGGGCGCTGGGATATGGTGCAGGCGGCGCAGCGGGCGGCGGCGGACATCGCAACGGGCCGGTTACCCTCCGCCGATCTCACCTTGGAAACCTTTCAGCGCTACATCTGCCTGGCCGATCTGCCGGAGCCGGACTTGTTCATCCGCCCCGGCGGCGAGCAGCGCATCAGCAATTTCCTGCTTTGGCAACTGGCGTACACCGAATTGTATTTCACCGAGCGGTTGTGGCCCGATTATGACGCCGACGATTTGGCGGAGGCTTGCGCCGCTTTCGCCAGTCGGCAACGGCGGTTCGGCCAGACCGGCGAACAAGCCGCTGGAGCCGCCGATGCTTAAACAACGGGTGATTACCGCCTGCATCCTGGCGCTGTTGTCGCTAGGGGTGGTGCTGAAATTGCCGCCGGTCGGCTTTGGCGCGGTGGTGGCGGCGGTCATGTTGCTGGGCGCGTGGGAATGGGCGCAACTGGCCGGATTGAATAGAATCCGCGACCGCTTGTGGTATGTCGGACTGGTGCTGGCACTGATCTTGGCGAGTTGGCCGCTGACCGGGAATTCAACCCTGATGGGTGGTTTGCTGGCACTGACCGCAGTGGCCTGGTGCGGCGCAGGAGTCTGGATGTGGCGCTTTGCCGCTGCCCCGGAGCGCCGTGACTCGCCGTGGCTAATAGGCATCGCCGGGCTGGCGGCGCTGGTGCCGCCGTGGGTGGCGATGATGGCCTTGCGCGCCCAGTACCGCCCGGATCATGTGCTGTTTTTGTTGCTGCTGATTTGGGGTGCGGATGTTGGCGCTTACTTTACCGGACGGCGTTGGGGGCGGCATAAACTGGCGCTGGCGATCAGTCCCGGCAAAACCTGGGAAGGCGTGGCCGGGGCCGGCACAATGACGCTGGTACTCGCCCTGATGGGGGTAATGACGCTGGGGTTCGGCGCGCACTGGCTGGGGTTTATGGCGATTTGCATCGTTACCCTCGGTTTCTCCATTGTCGGGGACTTGTTCGAGAGCATGTTGAAACGGCAGTGCCGGATTAAGGACAGCGGTTCATTGTTGCCGGGGCATGGCGGGATGCTGGATCGAATCGACAGCCTGACCGCGGCCGCCCCCATTTTTCTGCTCGGACTCTACGGGTTGCCGATATGAGCGAACTGACAGGCGTTACTATTCTCGGATCAACCGGTTCCATCGGGGTCAATACCCTGGACGTGCTGGCCCGCCATCCTGAGCGATTCCGGGTAGTGGCCTTGACGGCGAACCGCAACAGCGAAGCGCTATTTCAGCAATGCCTGACGTATCAGCCGCAGTTTGCGGTGATGGCCGATCCGGTCGCCGCCGAACAACTGGAAATCCGGTTGCGGGCAGCGGGTCAACCCGTCGAGGTGCTGGCTGGCGCGGCGGGTCTGGAGCAAGTCGCAGCGCTACCCGCAGCGGGTTATGTCATGGCGGCCATTGTCGGCGCAGCGGGCTTGTTGCCGACTTTGGCAGCGGCGCGGGCTGGCAAGCGGATCCTGCTGGCGAATAAAGAGGCGCTGGTGATGGCCGGACCGTTGTTCATGGCGGCGGTGCGGGAACAGGGCGCGGAACTGCTGCCGATTGACAGTGAACATAACGCCATTTTCCAATGCCTGCCGCCGGGATTCACCGCTAACAGTCTGGACGCGGTGGGGGTGCGGCGGATTTTGCTGACCGGTTCCGGCGGGCCATTCCGCACCACGCCGCTGGAACAATTATCTGAGGTGACGCCCAATCAAGCCTGCGCGCATCCTAATTGGCAGATGGGGCGGAAAATTTCGGTTGATTCCGCCACCCTGATGAATAAAGGGCTGGAAGTGATCGAAGCGCATTGGCTGTTTGCCGCGTCGCCGGAGCAAATTGAAGTTGTGGTGCATCCGCAGAGTGTGATTCATTCGATGGTCGAATATGTGGATGGCTCGGTGCTGGCGCAGTTGGGGCATCCCGATATGCGCACCCCGATTGCTCATGCCTTGGCTTGGCCGGAACGATTGGCGTCCGGTGCGGCATTCCTGAATTTCACCCAGTTGGCAAAACTGGAGTTTCAGGCTCCTGATTTTGGCCGGTTTCCTTGTTTACAACTGGCGTTTGCCGCGCTGGAAACCGGGGGAACCGCGCCGGCGATTCTGAATGCAGCCAATGAAATCGCGGTGCAAGCCTTTCTGGAGCGGCGGATTCGCTTTACCGCCATTGCGGCAGTCGTTGAATGGACGCTGGAACAGGTCGGGGTCAGTACAATCGAGACGCTGACCACGATCCTCGCCGCCGATGTTGCCGCCCGGACGGTAGCGAACGAGTGGATTGCCGCCAGAATGGCGGAGGATATGCGATGAGCAACGGTCTGATTTCGTTGTTGGCCTTAATCGTCACCTTGGGCGTGCTGATTACCGTCCACGAATTCGGCCATTTCTGGGTCGCCCGCCGGCTGGGTGTCAAGGTGCTGAAATTTTCGATTGGCTTCGGTAAACCGCTCTGGAAACGGCTGAGCAAGGACGGCGTGGAGTACATCATCGCCGCATTGCCGCTGGGCGGTTATGTGAAGATGCTGGACGAAAACGAGAGCGAGGGCGAAATCCCGCCCGCCGATCTGCCCCGGGCGTTCAACCGCCAGCCGGTGAGTTCCCGGATCGCCATTGTGCTGGCCGGCCCTCTGTGTAACCTGCTGTTCGCCATTCTCGCCTACAGCGTCATGTTCATGGTCGGCATTCCCGGCGCAAAACCTTGGCTCGACACGCCGAAACCCGGTTCACTGGCGGCGGCAGGCGGTTTTCAGAAAGGCGACCTGGTGATCGCCGTTGACGGTCAGCCAACCCCGACCCTGAGCGCGGTTATGCTGGAACTGGTCGATCGTGGCATGGCCGGTGAGATCATCCAGATTGAAGTGCAGGATGCTGAAGATCGGGCGCGGATTCGCACCCTGGACGGGCGTGATGCGCCGGATTTGGCCAAGGACGGCCTGGTGTTTGATCGCGCCGGCCTGACACCGTTTCAACCGGTATTGCCCGCGGTAATCGGTCAGGTAATGGCTCAGGGTGCGGCGGAACGGGCCGGTTTGCAGGCCGGTGATCGCATTATCCGGGCTGGCGATGAACCCGTGGCAGACTGGCGGCAGTGGCGCAGCTTCATCGAGCGGCATCCCGGTCAATTGTTCAAGGCACGGATTGAGCGCGACGGTGCGGAACAACTCATCGAGGTGATTCCCGACAGTCGGGAAAATGGGCAGGGTCAGCGGGTCGGCATGATCGGTGCCATTGCCGAGGTTCCCGATGATCTCGTCCGCAACTTGCAGGTCGTGGTACGGTATGGGCCGCTGGAGGCCGTCGGGGCAGCGATCAGCAAGACCTGGAACATGTCGCTGCTAACCCTGCGGATGCTGGGCCGGATGCTGGTCGGCAAGGCATCGCTGGATAATCTCAGCGGCCCGATCACCATTGCCCAGTTTGCCGGACAGGCAGCCAGCGCCGGATTCATCGCGTTTCTTTCGATGTTGGCGCTGGTCAGCCTCAGTTTGGGCGTGTTGAACCTGCTGCCGGTGCCGGTGCTGGATGGTGGACATTTGCTGTTCTACCTGATCGAGTTGATCAAGGGCAGTCCGCTATCAGAGACGGTGCAAAACCTGGGGCAGCGAGTGGGCATGGTGGTCTTGCTGCTGTTAATGGGACTGGCCCTGTTTAATGATTTCAGTCGGCTGCTCGAATAAAAGCGGCCCATTTTGACTAAGGTGTTTCTCTGCTTATGAAATTTTATTTCCGCCTGACTCTTTCTCTGGTTCTGGCTATGGCAACAGTTGGATCGTTAGCCGCGCTAGCCGCTGGAACCGGGCCGTTCGTGGTGCAGGATATTCAGGTCGAGGGCCTGCAACGGATTTCGGCAGGTACGATATTCAATTATCTCCCGGTACAAACCGGTGCGACTATTTCCGAGAAAGATTACCCGGAAATTATTCGCGCTCTGTTCAAAACCGGCTTCTTCACTGATGTCAATCTGGATCGGCGCGGCAATGTGCTGGTGGTTATTGTGACCGAACGGCCGGCGATTGCTGAAGTCCGCATTGATGGCAATAAAGACATCAGCACTGAAGATCTTAAAAAGGCGCTGAAAGAGGTTGGACTGGTGGAAGGCCGGGTGTTTGACCGTTCCCTGCTGGACAAAGTGGAGCAGGAATTGCTACGGCAATACTACAGCCGGGGCCGTTATGCCGCACAGATCAAAAGTCAGGTCCAGCCGCTGGAGCGTAACCGGGTGGCGATTACCCTGGATATTTCTGAGGGCGCAGTGGCCAGCATCAGCCAGATCAATATTGTCGGCAATAAAGCCTTTACCGACAAGGAATTACTCGGTTTATTGCAATCATCTACACCCGGCTGGCTGTCCTTTTTCAGCAAGGATGATCAATATTCCAAGCAGAAACTGGCGGCTGACATCGAAGTTTTACGTTCATTTTATCTGGATCAGGGCTATTTGAAGTTCAATGTCGAATCGACTCAAGTATCCATCACCCCCGATAAAAAGGATGTCTATATCACGGTTAATATCACCGAAGGCGAACTGTACACGATTCAGGATGTGCAGTTGGCCGGCGAATTCGGCAGCGTCACCGAACAGCAATTAAAACTCCTGATCACCATTGAACCCGGTGAGGTTTTTTCGCGGGCTAAAATGACCGAGATTACTAAACAGATCGGCGAGCTGCTCGGTCAGGAAGGTTATGCGTTCGCCAATGTCAACACAGTGCCACAGGTCGATGATGAGACCAAAAAAGTCTCCCTGACCTTTGTCGTCGATCCGGGTAAGCGGGTTTATGTGCGGCGCATTAATTTTCAGGGCAACGCCAAGACGGAGGACCATGTACTGCGCCGGGAAATGCGTCAATCTGAAGGGACATGGTTTTCAACCAAGGATCTGAATCGCTCCAAGACTCGCCTGCAACGCCTGGAATATCTGGAAAGCGTTAATGTAGAAACGCCCGCTGTGCCTGGAACCAATGATCAGGTTGATGTTAATTACACGGTGGTTGAACGGCCATCGGGCAGTTTGATGTTCGGCGTCGGCTATGGTCAGGACTCAGGCGTCATGCTCAATGCCAGCATAACCCAGAATAATTTTCTCGGCACCGGCAATCAACTGGGCTTGGTGTTGAATAACAGCACATCTGGCCAGAATTACAGCCTCACCTATAACGATCCCTATTACACGCCAGACGGCGTTAGTCGTGGTTTCAAGGTCTATTACCGCGAAATCGATAGCGCCCAAGTCAATGCGGCTGATTATTACCTGAACAGCTATGGCGCCCAGGTCAGTTACGGCTTTCCCCTGAATGAATTTGACACGTTGCGGCTGAGTCCTGGCTATGAAAATCTCTGGATTGGTGTCAACACCGGAACGCCAATCGAAATTCTGGAGTATGTCGCGCAGAATGGCGATACCTACAATGAATTCAAGCTGGATGCCAGTTGGGCACGAGACAGTCGCGACCGAATCCTGTTTCCGACCAGCGGCAGTCTGAATCAGATCATCGCTGAACTGGCTATTCCAGGCAGTGACGCCCAGTTCTATAAATTAGGCTATCGCGGCATTGGCTATCTCCCGCTGGCCCGCTGGCTCACCTGGTCAGTAGGTGCCGATATTGGCTATGGCGATGGCTACAGCAATACCAACGGCCTGCCCTTCTTTGAAAACTTTTATGCCGGCGGTCTACGCTCGGTGCGCGGCTATAAGACTAATACCCTGGGACCGCGCTATAGCGATAATGAACCCCGTGGTGGCGCGTTTAAAACTGTTGCCAGCACTCAGCTTATTTTGCCGGTTCCGTTCATGGAAAAATCCGAAAATGTGCGAGTGGCCGCGTTTTTCGATATTGGTAACGTGTTTGCCACCGTGAGCGATTTCGACGCCAATGCGTTACGCTATTCGGTCGGCATGTCCGGGCTATGGATTTCACCGCTGGGACCCATTGTGTTAAGCGTCGCTGCGCCGCTCAATGATCAGCCGGGCGATGAAACCGAAGTCTTTCAATTTTCTTTTGGCGTCCCGTTCAATTAATGGCAAACCGGATTTCGGAATCCGATAGTCATGATTGGGTGATTTCTTGCAGTGTCCTTATGTTATTTGGAGGTAATCGAGTGAAACTCATGCACAAGCTGTTAATAGCGGGCGCTCTGGCATTGCCGCTGGCGTTGGCGCAGACTCAGGCGCAAGCGGCCGATGTAAAAATCGGCTTTGTCAGCATTGCCAAGATTCTGAACAGCGCCCCGCAGGCTGAATCAGCCAGCAAGCGGCTGGAACAGGAGTTCGCGCCGCGTAAAAAGGGCCTGGATGAAGCGCAGAAGTCGTTGCGCAAAATTGAAGAGAAACTGGCCAAGGATGGCGCGGTGATGAGTGAAAGTCAGCGCCGTAATATGGAAAATGATTTTCGCAACCAGGCCCGGGAACTAAAACGCAGCGGCGATGAGTTTCGCGAGGATTTCAACCTGCGCCGCAATGAAGAACTGGGCAAATTCCAGAAGCAGGTGCTGGATGTGATCAACAGCGTCGCCAAGGAAGATGGCTTTGATCTGGTGGTCAACGACAGCGCAACGCTGTATGCCAGTCCGCAAGTGGATGTGACCGACAAGGTACTTAAGCGGTTGACGTCGTCCAAGTAAAGCGGGCCATGACTACGCTGGGTGAGATTGCTGTCGTGGCTAATGCCTGTCTGCAAGGGTGCGATCCCGCGACGGTCATCACCGGGGTAGCGCCCTTGCCGAGCGCTGAACCCGGGCAACTTAGCTTTTTGACCCATCCCCGTTATCGCCCGTTTTTGGCGACCACTCGCGCTGCCGCCGTGATCCTGGCGCCGGTGGACGCCGCTGATTGTCCGGCCCCGGCTCTGGTAACTACCCATCCGCAGGTCGCCTATGCCCGGGCCGCTGGCTTGTTTGAGCCGGTGGCCGAGCCGCGATCCGGGATTCATCCCACGGCTTGGGTCAGCCCTGCCGCGCAAGTCGCCGCCGATGCCTGGGTTGGCCCGCACTGCACGGTCGAGGCAGGCGCGATCATCGAGTCGGGGGTTGTCGTTGGTCCCAATTGCGTGATCGGCGAACAGGCCCGGCTTGGTGCGGGAACCCGGCTGGTCGCCCAGGTCACGATTTGCCACCGGGCGCAGATCGGGCAGCGGGCGTTGATTCATCCGGGCGCAGTGATCGGCAGCGATGGCTTCGGTCTGGCGCTCGATCACAATGGCCGCTGGCTCAAGATTCCCCAGCTCGGCAATGTTCAGATTGGCGACGATGTCGAGATTGGCGCCAATACCAGCATTGATCGGGGGGCGCTGGAAGACACCGTGATTGAAGACGGGGTCAAGCTGGACAACCAGATTCAGGTCGCGCACAACGTGCGAATTGGCGCGCATAGCGCCTTGGCGGGCTGTGTCGGCATTGCCGGCAGCGCCAGAATTGGCCGGCATTGCATGCTGGGCGGCGGGGTGGGGATCGCCGGACATCTGGACATCGCCGACCGGGTACACATTACCGGCATGTCGCTGGTTGCCCAGTCGATCACCCAATCTGGAGCTTATTCTTCGGGATTAACGGTAGAGCCGAATCGCGTCTGGAACAAAATCAGCGCCCGTCTGCGCCGGTTGGACGAGCTGTTCCGGCGGTTGACAGCCTTGGAAAGAACCGTCCATCGAAACACTGCGCCGTAATCGCTAATCGCTCATTAAAGACCACAAGGATTGAAGCCAACGTGCCGATGGACATTAAGGAAATTCTTGAATACCTGCCGCACCGCTACCCGTTTCTGCTGATTGATCGGGTGCTGGCATTTGAGTCGGGGCAGTCACTGACGGGACTGAAGAACGTCAGTTTTAACGAGCCGTTCTTTCTGGGGCATTTCCCGCAACGACCGATCATGCCCGGCGTGCTGATTGTGGAGGCGCTGGCCCAGGCGACCGGCATTCTCGCGTTCAAGAGTGAAGGCGAACGACCCGATCATCGTTCCATGTATTACTTGGTCGGCGTTGATAATGCCCGCTTCAAACGACCGGTCGAACCGGGCGATCAACTGATCCTGGAGGTGCGGCTGGATCGCATCCGGCGCGGCGTGGGCAAGTTTGTCTGTGAGGCCAAGGTCGATGGGCAACAGGTAGCAATCGCCGAGTTGATGTGCGCCAGACGAGGCATCGAGCCGTGATCGACCCCCGTGCCGTGATTGATCCTTCAGCCCGACTGGCCGCGGATGTCACGGTCGGGCCGTTTTCGATCATCGGGCCGGAGGTCGAGATCGGTGCCGGGAGCTGGATTGGCCCCCATGTGGTGCTGCAAGGGCCGACCCGGATTGGTTGTGAGAATCGCATTTATCAGTTTGTCTCGTTGGGTGAAGCCCCGCAGGACAAGAAATACGGCGGCGAACCGACCCGGCTGGAAATCGGCGACCGCAACACGATCCGCGAGTTTGTAACCATCAATCGCGGCACGATGCAGGATGCTGGCCTGACCCGGATCGGCGATGACAACTGGATCATGGCCTATGTCCATATCGCCCACGATTGCGTGGTCGGCAACCGCACCATCTTCGCCAATGGCGCGTCGCTGGCTGGGCATGTTCATGTCGAGGATGACGTGGTGCTGGGCGGCTTTGCCTTGATCTACCAGTTCACCCGGCTGGGCGCTCACAGCTTTTGCGGGTTCGCCTGTGGCGTGAATCGCGATGTGCCGCCTTATGTCACGGTGGCCGGCTACCGGGCCGAACCTTACGGCATCAACGCTGAAGGGTTGCGGCGGCGTGGCTTTACTGATGAGGAAATTCAGGCGATCCGCCGCGCTTACAAGGTGATCTACCGCGCCAATCTGCGCTTGGAAGAAGCGGTTGAAAAGGTGCGGGAGATGATGGCGGATTGGCCACGGTTGCAGATTCTGGCTGATTTTCTGGCGGCACCGTCTCGCAACGGCATCGTCCGCTGAAGAATTAAGGAGCCTGGTTGGAGAGGTGAGATGCTCCGTAATCGGTGGGTCGTTTGCTGGCCGATTTAGGGGGCGTTTCGTATGGTCAGGTAATGAACAATCAGCCGGTTAGATGATAATCGGATGATAAAGTATCCCTCGATGGTGCGTTTAAGTGCGCCTTTTAGGGGGTCTACACAACAGTTAGGCCAAGAAAGAGGGTAGTGTTATGACGATAAAGCGTGCAATTCTAAGCATATCGCTCGGCTGTTTTTTGATTAGCCCCATGGCAAGCTGGGCCGAAGAAATAAAAGACTGTTATCACGTTTCTACTTCTACTTTGTTAGAATATCTGTCACTATTCATTATGTTTTTGTTGACGACAGGCCGAATCGATCGCGGCCTGCCGTTTACGGTGGCGGACTTCCATCTGACGGATGACCTCCTCTACGGTGGTATCCCGCCGAGGTAAGAACGGGTTCAGCA